>NZ_WWJT01000049.1 GCF_009865385.1 Streptomyces sp. SID486
CCGACCCGATGCACGTGGTGGCCGCGGCGGCGGCCGGGGACACCGTGGCCCGGGGGCTGCTGCTGGACCGGGCGCGGGCGACCGGGCGGGCCGCCGGGCTGCTGCTGGACGTGCTCAACCCGGAGACGGTCGTGGTGACCGAGGTCGGTGTCCTGCATTTCGACGACTGCCTGGGCGCACTGCGGGAGGCGGCCGGGAAAAGCCGGGCGGCGGCCGTGCTGCCGACGAGCTTCCCGGATTCCGTGCTCGCGGTCGCCGGCGGATCGGTGGTCCTGGAGGCACTGTTCCGGGATCCGCTGGGCGTGTCGGCAGATGCCATTTAATTCAGAAACTCGGAATGTTGACAGGGGCCGGGCAAGGCCGGGAACATCCTGGTCATGACCTCGCTCACGAGTTGTCGCACTCTCTGTTGCTGACATGTTGCCGCGCATGAAGCGCGTGTTTCCCGTTGCGTGAGTCTTTCTTCTTCCGGCCTTCTTTCCCGGAATTCCTGCTGCGTTTCCCGCATTTCTCCCCTGGGAGTCCTCCCATGCACCGTCGTACCTTTCTCACCTCCGCGCTGGGCGCGTCCGCGGCTGCCCTGGGCCTGAGCGGCTGCGCCAAGGGCGACGCGTCCGCCGCGACCGAGGGCGCCGCGACCCGGCCGCTCGCCGACACGGTCCCGGCGGGCACCAGCCTGAAGATCACCTCCTACCTGGGTCAGCAGCAGCTGCAGTTCCGGCTGGCGAAGCTGCCCGAACTGCCGTTCACCGTCTCCGAGTGGGCGAACATCGGCGCCGGCCCGGACGTCATCAACGCCTTCCGCGCCCGGTCCCTCGACCTCGCCAACAACGCGGGCATCCCGCCGATCCAGGCCCACTACCAGGGCTACGACGCGAAGATCGTGGCGATCGGCATCACCCGCAAGCCCACCTACCTGTTCGCCACCAAGCCCGGCAGCGACATCCGCACGGTCCGGGACTTCAAGGGCCGAAAGCTCGCCTTCTCGCAGGGCCAGGCCCAGGGCGTCGTCCTGCTGCGGGCGCTGAAGCAGGCGGGCCTGGAGTACGACGAGGTGACGCTGGTGCCGCTGACCAGCAACCAGTTCTTCACCGCCCTGCAGTCGGGGCAGGTGGACGTCGCCCCGCTCGCGGTCAGCCAGGCGCCCGCCTATCTGAAGCAGTACGGGCCCAAGGGCGCGCGCAGGATCACCACCGACGTCGTCGACCTGCTCAACCTGCTGTGGGCGCCGCAGTCCGTACTGAACGACCCGGCGAAGGCCGCCGCCGTCGCCGCGTACATCCCCCAGTGGGCCAAGGGACAGGTGTGGAGCTACGAGCACCCGGACGTGTGGGACGAGGAGTTCTACGTGAAGACGCAGAACCTGACCCTCGCCCAGGCCAGGTCCATCACCGAACTCGCCAACAAACCGCTGTTCCCGCCCCGCTGGGACGAGGCGGTCAGGTGGGAGCAGGAGACCGCCGACCTGCTCGCCGAGGGCGGGTTCGTGAAGAAGTTCGACGTCTCCTCGCTCTTCGACCGCCGCTTCGAGTCCATCGCCGCCCGGGCCGTACCGGCGGAGTACCGGAAGTGAGCGCCGTGACGACGACGACCGCCGCCCCGCCGGCCGCAGGCACCGGGGAACTCCCCCAGGTCCGCAGGCGCCGCCGGCTCTCCCCCGGCCGCCGGCTGCCCGCCGCCCGGCTCCTCGGCCCCCTGGTGCTGCTCGCCCTGTGGGCCGGCGCCTCGGCCGCCGGGACCCTCGACACCGGCGCCGTACCGGCGCCCTGGACGGTGCTGAGGACCGCCGGCCGGCTGTGGACCGACGGCACCCTGCCCACCGACGTCCTGACCTCGCTGGAACGGGCCGGCTACGGCTTCGCGATCGGCCTGACCGCCGGGGTGCTCCTCGCGCTCGCCTCCGGCCTGAGCCGGGCCGGGGAAGCGCTGATCGACGGGACCGTGCAGCTCAACCGGGCGATCCCCACCCTCGGCCTGATCCCGCTGTTCATCCTCTGGCTGGGCATCGGCGAGACCTTCAAGATCGCCATCATCGCGATCGTCGTGTACATCCCCGTCTACCTGAACACGCACGCCGCGCTGTCCGGCATCGACAGCCGGTTCGTCGAACTCGCCGAGGTGCAGGACCTGTCGAGGTTCGCCTTCGTCCGCCAGGTCGTGATCCCCGGGGCGCTGCCCGGATTCTTCGTGGGCCTGCGGCTCGGCGTGACCGGGTCCTGGCTCGGCCTGGTGGTGCTGGAGCAGATCAACGCCACCAGCGGCCTCGGCTACCTGATGTTCCAGGCGCAGAACTACGGCCAGAGCGACGTCATCCTGGTCGGCCTGCTGATCTACGGCGTCTTCGGCCTGGTCTCCGACAGCGTGGTCCGTCTGATCGAACGGAGGGTGCTGTC
The DNA here is from genome assembly GCF_009865385.1 of Streptomyces sp. SID486. Lineage (GTDB taxonomy): Bacteria > Actinomycetota > Actinomycetes > Streptomycetales > Streptomycetaceae > Streptomyces. Next base: position 2,394 of record NZ_WWJT01000049.1, read on the forward strand.
GTGGCGCCGCACACTGAGCAACTGACCCGGCCCGCCGTCCGGCTGCGCGGCCTGACCCGGTCCTTCGACGGCCGTACGGTCCTCGACGGCATCGATCTGGACGTGCCCGCCGGACAGTTCACGGCCCTGCTCGGCCACAGCGGTTCGGGCAAGTCCACCCTGCTGCGGGCGGTCGCGGGCCTGGACCACGGGGTGGCAGGCGGCGGGCGGCTCACCGCGCCCGAGCGGGTGTCGGTCGTCTTCCAGGACTCCCGGCTGCTGCCCTGGCGCCGGGTGCTGGACAACGTCCGGCTCGGCCTGGACGGCAAGGACGCCGAGGCGCGCAGCCGGGCCGCGCTGGCGGAGGTGGGGCTGGCGGGGCGCGAGCGGGCCTGGCCCGGCGAGTTGTCCGGCGGCGAGGCGCAGCGGGCCGCGCTCGCCCGCTCCCTGGTGCGCGAGCCCGAACTGCTGCTGGCGGACGAGCCGTTCGGGGCACTGGACGCGCTCACCCGGATCCGGATGCACCATCTGCTGCGCGACCTGTGGAAACGCCACCGGCCGTCCGTGCTGCTCGTCACCCACGACGTGGACGAGGCGATCGTGCTCGCCGACCGGGTCCTCGTCCTGGACCGGGGCCGGATCGGCCTGGACCTGACCATCGACCACCCCCACCCGCGGTCCTACCGGGACGCGGTGCTGGGCGAGTACCGGGAGCGGCTGCTGGCCGCGCTCGGTGTCACGGAGGACCACGCATGACACGGCAGCTCCACCTCAACGCCTTCTTGATGAACACCGGTCACCACGAGGCTTCCTGGCGGCTGCCGGAGAGCGATCCGTACGCCCACACCGACCTCTCCCACTACGTCGGGCTCGCCCGGACCGCCGAGCGCGGCACCTTCGACTCGCTCTTCCTCGCCGACGGCCCCCAGCTGTGGAACAACCTCGCCCAGCGGCCGGCCGGCGCCCTGGAACCGCTCACGCTGCTGACCGCGCTGGCCACGGCCACCGAGCACATCGGTCTGATCGCCACCGCCTCCACCTCCTACAACTCCCCCTACAACCTGGCCCGCAGATTCGCCTCGCTGGACATCGTCAGCGGCGGCCGGGCCGGCTGGAACATCGTCACCACCGCCGGTGCCGAGGCGGCCCGCAACTTCGGCCTGGACGCCGAGCCCGCGCACGCGGAGCGGTACGCGCGCGCCGCCGAGTTCCTGGACGTGTCCCTCAAGCTGTGGGACAGCTGGGAGGACGACGCGGTCGTCGCCGACAAGGCGGCCGGTGTCTGGGGCGACGACAGCAAGATCCACCCGCCCCGGCACCGGGGCCGCTTCTTCGGCGTGGCGGGCGCGCTCAACGTGCCCCGCACCCCGCAGGGCTATCCGCTGCTGGTCCAGGCGGGCTCCTCGCAGGACGGCAAGGCGTTCGCCGCCCGGTACGCGGAGGCGGTGTTCACCGCCCAGCAGACCCTGGCCGGCGCACAGGACTTCTATGCCGACCTCAAGGCCCGCACCCGGGCGGCGGGCCGCGACCCCGAGCACCTGAAGGTGCTGCCCGGGATCGTGCCGGTGCTCGGGGCGACCGAGGCGGAGGCGCGGGCCGCGGAGCGGCTGCTGGAGGACCACATCGTGCCCGGCCACGGCGTGGCGCGGCTGGAGAGCCTGCTGCAACTGCCGCCGGGGACCCTGGAGCTGGACGCCCAGCTGCCCGCCGATCTGCCGCCGGAGTCCGCCGTCGAGGGTGCCAAGAGCCGCTACACGCTCGTCGTGGAGCTGGCCCGGTCCGAGCGGCTCACCGTGCGGCAGCTGATCGGCCGGCTCGGCGGCGGGCGCGGGCACCTCACCGTCGCCGGGACGCCCGAGCAGATCGCCGACCGGATCGAGACCTGGTTCAGGCAGGGAGCCGCCGACGGCTTCAACATCATGCCGCCCGTGCTGCCCTCCGGCCTGGACGCCTTCGTCGAACACGTCGTACCGCGCCTGCGCGCCCGCGGCCTGCTGCGCACCGAGTACGGGCCGCGCCTGACGCTCCGGGAGCGCTACGGCCTGCCCCGCCCCGCCAACCAGTACCTGACCCCCGCGTTCGCCTGAGAGGAACCCCCATGTCCATCGAGATCACCAAGGTCACGGCTCGCATCGGCGCGCGGGTCTCCGGCGTCGACATCTCCGGACCGCTCGCCCCGGAACAGGTCGGCGCGATCCGCGAGGCGCTGAACGTCCACAAGGCGCTGGTCTTCGACGACGTCCGCCTGGACGACGCCGGCCAGCAGGCGTTCGCCCGCCACCTCGGCGACCTGACCACCGCCCACCCGACCGTCGGCGCGGTCGACGGCGCCCCGAACGTGCTGCCGGTGGACAGCGAGCGGGGCCGCGCCAACCACTGGCACACCGACGTCACCTTCGTCCTGAACCCGCCGCAGGCCAGCACCCTGCGCTCGCTGACCGTCCCGCCGTACGGCGGTGAGACGCTGATCGCCAACGCGGCGGCCGCCTACCGCGACCTGCCCGAGCCGCTGCGCCGGCTGGCCGACACCCTGTGGGCCGAGCACACCAACGACTACGACTACGCGGTGCCGGACGAGGAGATCGACGAGGAGAAGGCCGCCCAGCGGGCCCGGTTCACCTCGATCAGGTACCGCACCGCCCACCCCGTGGTCCGCGTGCACCCGCTGACCGGTGAGCGCGGGCTGTTCGTCGGCGGGTTCGCGCAGCGGATCGTGGGGCTGTCGGTCGGCGAGTCCCGCAAGATCCTCGACCTGCTCCAGGCGTACGTCACCCGCCCGGAGAACGTGCTGCGCCACCGCTGGTCGGAACACCAGCTGGTGCTCTTCGACAACCGCATCACCCAGCACTACGCCGTCGACAACTACGACGGCCTGCCGCGCCGGCTGCACCGGGTGACCGTCGCCGGTGACATCCCGGTCGGCATCGAGGGCAAGGAGAGCCACTCCATCGAGGGTGACGCCTCGCACTACACCCCCCTGGCCGCGTAGCCGGGGATTCACCCTGCGTACGACGGGTGTCCGTATAGTGGGCGGCCCCTTCGCGTGAGCGGACGGGCCGCCCAGACTGGCGGAGTTTTTGCCCGCCTATCGCACTGGGAGAGCCGCGCCCATGCCCAGCAGCACCACCACGGAGACACCGCCGCAGGAGCGGCACGTCTCCCTCTCGCACGGCCTCAAGCAGCGCCATCTGTCGATGATCGCCCTCGGCGGTGTCATCGGCGCCGGCCTGTTCGTGGGGTCCGGCGCGGGCATCGCCGCCGCGGGGCCGTCCATCGTGATCGCCTACGCGGTCTCCGGCGTCCTCGTGATGCTGGTGATGCGGATGCTCGGCGAGATGTCGGCCGCGTACCCGTCGTCGGGCTCGTTCTCGGCGCACGCCGAGCGGGCGATGGGCCCCTGGGCGGGCTTCGCCGCGGGCTGGTCCTTCTGGGTCCTGCTCTGCACGGCGGTCGGCCTGGAGGGCATCGGCGCCGCGAAGATCGTCCAGGGCTGGGTGCCGGGCACCCCGCAGTGGATGTGGGTGGCCCTGTTCATGGTGGTGTTCCTCGGGGCGAACCTGGCCGCCGTGAAGAACTTCGGCGAGTTCGAGTTCTGGTTCGCGGCCCTGAAGGTCGGCGCGATCAGCCTCTTCCTGATCCTGGGCCTGCTGGCGATCACCGGTGTGCTCCCGGGCACGGAGGCGCCCGGCACCTCCCACCTCTCCGACTTCCTCCCGCACGGCAGCGAGGGCCTGGTCATCGGCCTGCTCGCGTCCGTCTTCGCGTACGGCGGCCTGGAGACGGTCACGATCGCGGCGGCCGAGTCGGAGGACCCGGTGCGGGGTGTGGCGAGCGCCGTCCGTACGGCGATGTGGCGCATCGCCCTGTTCTACATCGGCTCCATGGCGGTCGTCGTGACCCTGGTCCCCTGGGACTCGAACGACATCGTCGACCCGGACAAGGGTCCGTACGTCGCCACGCTCGACCGCATCGGCATCCCTGGCGCCGGGCAGCTGATGCAGGTGATCATCCTGGTGGCCCTGCTGTCGGCGATGAACGCCAACATCTACGGCTCCTCGCGCATCGCCTACTCGCTGGTGGAGCGCGGCCAGGGGCCGGCTGCGCTGGCGAAGGTGTCCGGCGGTGTCCCCCGGGTCGCGGTGGTCACCTCCTGCGTCGTCGGCTTCCTGTGCGTCCTGCTCAGCTACTGGCGTCCGGACGACGTCTTCGCCTGGCTGCTGAACATGATCGGTGCGGTCATCCTGGTCGTCTGGATCTTCATCGCGGTCTCCCAGCTGCTGCTGCGCCGCCGGATCGAGCGCGAGGCCCCCGAGAAGCTGGTGGTCCGCATGTGGGGGTTCCCCTGGCTGACCTGGGTCGCCCTGGCCGGCATGGTGACGATCTTCGTCCTCATGGCCCGTGAGCCGGACACCCGCCTCCAGCTGTACTCGACGGGCGGCATGACGCTGTGCCTGGCGGCGGTCGGCTACGCCTGGCAGCGGCTGCGCGCCAGGCGCTGACCTCCCGCGCCGAAGGCCCCCACGTACGACGCGTGGGGGCCTTCGCGCTGTCCGTCCTGTCGCCCGCGCACTGTCGCTGCTAGCATGTAGTTGCAACTCATGCGCAATAAGCTCCTGCCTCGTGATCGTCTTCTCACCCTTCACGTCGGCAGGCGGATGAAAGAAGACCCCCGCGAGGACGTGACTCGCGGGGGTCTTCCCCACTCCCGGGGTCCACCGGCCGGCTGCCGCCGGTTCGGACCGGGGACCCGTGTCCGGGCCGGGCTGCTACAGGTTGCCGAAGTCCGGGCCCTTGGTGCGGGACCGCTTCAGCTCGTAGAAGCCGGGCACCGAGGCCACGGCGATCGTGCCGTCCCACAGGCGGGCCGCCTCCTCGCCCTGGGGGGCGGGGGTGACGACCGGGCCGAAGAAGGCGATCTGCTCGCCGTCGGGGCCAGGGACCGCGATGACCGGGGTGCCGACGTCCTGGCCGACCTTGTCGATGCCCTCCTTGTGGGAGGCGCGCAGCTCCGTGTCGTAGGTGTCCTTGTCGATGAACTCGATCAGGTCTGCGGGCAGTCCGGCGTCGGCCAGGGCGGCCGCGATGCTGTCGCGGTTCACCCCGAGGCCCTCGTTGTGGAAGCGGGTGCCGAACGCGGTGTAGAGCCGGCCGACGACCTCGTCCCCGTACAGCTGCCAGGCGGCGGTCACCACCCGGACCGGCCACCAGGTGGTGCCGCCGGGCCCCATGTTCTCGGCGTAGTCCGCCGGCAGTTCGTCCAGCCTGTCCTCATTGAGGACGGCCAGGCTCATCACGTGCCAGCGGACCTCGATGTCGCGGACCTTCTCCACTTCCAGGACCCAGCGGGAGGTCATCCAGGCCCAGGGGCACACCGGGTCGAACCAGAAGTCGACGGGGGTCTTGCCGGACGAGGTGGTGCTCTCGGACATGCCGCTCCTCTGCGAAACGTTCTTTTGTCGCCTCAACGAGCCGGCCGCCGGTCGCATTCCCTGCTGTCCGCCGTCAGGAGCACATGGCAGGATCGGTCCTGTTCAGCCGCCATCCACGCGATCACGAGGGAGTGCCGTCCGTGCCCGGTGAGAATCTGTCCCGCGACGAGGCCCGGGAGCGGGCCGCCCTGCTGTCCGTAGACGGGTACGACGTGTTCCTGGACCTCCGGTCCGCCGTCGGCGACGGGAACGGCGAGCCGCGCACGTTCCGGTCGGTGACCACCGTCCGCTTCCGCTGCGCCGAGCCGGGCACGTCCAGCTTCGCCGATCTGATCGCGCCGAACGTCACCGCCGTCTCGCTCAACGGCCGGGACCTGGACCCGGGCGAGGTCTTCGACGGCGCGCGGATCGCGCTGGAGGACCTGGCCGCGGAGAACGAGCTGGTGGTGGACGCGAGTTGCGCCTACTCGCGCACCGGCGAGGGCATGCACCGCTTCGTCGACCCGGAGGACGGCGAGGTCTACCTGTACACGCAGTACGAGCCGGCCGACGCCCGCCGCGTCTTCGCGAACTTCGAGCAGCCGGACCTGAAGGCGCCCTACCGCTTCGAGGTGCGGGCCCCCGAGGGCTGGACGGTGTGGAGCAACGGCGCCGGTGAACTCACCGACGGTGTGTGGCGGTTCGAGGAGACCAAGCCGATCTCGACGTACATCACGTGCGTGGTGGCGGGCCCGTACCACTACGTGACCGACTCCTACACGCGCGACTTCGAGGACGGCACGAAGCTGGAGATCCCGCTGGGCGCGATGTGCCGCAAGGGCCTCGCCCCGCACTTCGACGCCGACGACGTCTTCCTGGTCACCAAGCAGGGCCTGGACTTCTTCCACGACCACTTCGACTACCCGTACCCGTTCGGGAAGTACGACCAGGCGTTCGTGCCGGAGTACAACCTGGGCGCGATGGAGAACCCGGGGCTGGTGACCTTCCGGGAGGAGTACATCTTCCGGGGCAAGGTGACGCAGGCGTCGTACGAGGCGCGGGCCAACGTCATCCTGCACGAGATGGCGCACATGTGGTTCGGCGACCTGGTCACCATGGTGTGGTGGGACGACCTGTGGCTGAAGGAGTCCTTCGCGGACTTCATGGGCACGTTCGCGAACGTGGGCGCCACCCGCTTCAAGGACGCCTGGATCACCTTCGCCAACCGCCGCAAGGCCTGGGCCTACCGTGCCGACCAGCTGCCCTCGACCCACCCGATCACGGCGGACATCCGCGACCTGCAGGACGCCAAGCTGAACTTCGACGGCATCACCTACGCCAAGGGCGCCTCGGTGCTGAAGCAGCTGGTGGCGTACGTCGGCCAGGACGCGTTCCTGGAGGGCGCCCGGCGTTACTTCAAGCGCAACGCCTACGGCAACACGCGCCTGGGGGACCTGCTGTCGGTGCTCGCCGAGACGAGCGGCCGGGACATGACGCAGTGGTCGCGGTCCTGGCTCCAGACGGCGGGGGTGAACACGCTGACCCCGCAGGTGCTGCTGGACACCACGGGCGGCCGGATCGCCGAGCTCGCGGTGGTCCAGGAGGCCCCGGAGGCGCACCCGACGCTGCGCCCGCACCGGATCGCGGTGGGCCTGTACCGCAGGACCCCGGCGGGCACGCTGGAGCGGTACGCGCGCGTGGAGACGGACGTGCACGAGCCGCGTACGGTCGTGGCGGAGCTGGCGGGGGCCGAGGCGCCGGAGCTGGTGCTGGTCAACGACGACGACCTCACCTTCTGCAAGATCCGCTTCGACGAGACCTCGCTGGACACGCTGCGCGGGCACCTCGGGGAGCTGGCCGACCCGCTGGCCCGTGCGCTGTGCTGGTCGGCGCTGTGGAACCTGACCCGGGACGGGCTGCTGCCGGCGCGGGACTTCATCGGCCTCGTGCTGCGGTTCGCCGGCCGCGAGTCGGACATCGGCGTGCTCCAGATGCTGCACGCCTGGGCGGACACGGCGCTGACGCACTACGCGGCGCCCGGCTGGCGGGAGACCGGCGCACGGCTGCTGGCCGAGGGTGCCCTGCGGGAGCTGCGGGCGGCCGGGCCGGGCAGTGAGCACCAGCTGGCCTGGGCGCGGTTCTTCGCGGCGGTGGCCGCCGCGGAGCCGGAGCTGACGCTGCTGAGGGAGCTGCTGGACGGCACGGCCGGGATCGAGGGCCTGGCGGTGGACCAGGAGCTGCGGTGGGCGTTCCTGGAGCCGCTGGCGGCGCACGGCGCGGCGGACGAGTCGGTGCTGGCGGCGGAGCTGGCCCGGGACGACACGGCGTCCGGCAAGCGGCACCAGGTGCGCTGCCTGGCCGCGCGCCCGTCGGCGGCGGTCAAGGCGCAGGCGTGGGCGCAGGTGGTGGAGGCGGACACGCTGTCCAACGCGCTGGTGGAGGCGACGATCGCGGGCTTCGCCCGGCCGTCGCAGCGGGAGCTGACCGCGCCGTACGCGCAGCTGTACTTCGCCGCGATCGAGCGGGTGTGGCGCGAGCGGTCGATCCAGATCGGCATGGACGTGGTGCGCGGCCTGTTCCCGGCGTACCAGGACCGCCCGGAGACGCTGGACGCGACCGACGCGTGGCTGGCGGCGCACGAGGACGCGGCCCCGGCGCTGCGCCGGCTGGTACTGGAGTCGCGGGACGACCTGGCGCGGGCGCTGCGCGCACAGGCGTGCGACGCGGCGGCCTCCGACCGGTGAGCTTTGGCCTGAGCTCGCCCGGTCGGTGACCGTTACGAAATCCGGGCGGACACGCCCGTAACCCCTGGTCCGCACCCGATCGGACCAGGGGTTTTCGATGCCTACTCGGCACCCGAACACCTGACCTTTAGTCCCGTCTTGTCCGCATTTCTCGACGGCCGTGTAACAGCGGTTAAGAGCGGCACCGGGTGCGGGAATCCCGTCGCCATGACGCACAACCCCCCGCTCTCCCCGCGCCCCCTCCGCCACCTCTCCGACGTCCACCGCCGCGTCCTGACGGCGGCCCAGCTGCGCGCCCACGGCGTGCCCGCGGCCGAACTGGGCGAGCGGTGCCGTCCCGACGGCCCCTGGCGTGAGCTGCTGCCGAACGTGATCCTGCTGCACCCCGGACCGCCCACCGGCGAGGAACGGCTGCACGGCGCCCTGCTGTACGCGGCCCGCGCGGCGGAACCGGGCGTCCCGCTCCAGCCGACGGCCGAGCACCCGCACCGGCCGGTGTACGCGGAGGCGGTGCTCACCGGGCCGGCGGCGCTGGCCCTGCACGGCTTCTCGTCCACCCCGCCGCCGGCCTCGCCGGACCAGGTGCACGTCCTGGTCCCGCGCTCGCGCCGGCTGCGCTCCACGGGCTACGTACGGCTCGTGCGCACCACCGCCCTGCCCACCCCGCTCGCGGTGGCGGGCCTGCCGGTGGCGCCGGTGCCCCGGGCCCTGGCGGACACGGTGGCGGAGCTGACCGACGCGGAGGCGGTGCGCCGGCTGCTGACCGAGGCGGTGCGCGGCGGCCACTGCGAACCGGCGGCCGTGGTGCGGGAGCTGACCCAGGCGAAGCTGCTCAGCCGTCCGCACGTGGTGGACGCGGTGGACGCGCTGCTCGCCGAGGGCCGCTCGATCGCCGAGGACCGCCTGTACCGGATGGTGCGCGAGTACGGCCTGCCCGACCCGGTCTGGAACGTCGACCTGCGGCTGCCCGGCGGCCCGCACCTGGGCGGTCTGGACGCCTACTGGCCCGACCAGGCCGTCGCCGTCGAACTCGACACGCGCGCGCCGCGCCAGGGCCGGGGCGAGGAGCGGGGCGACGACGCGCTCTGGTCGGAGTACGCCCTCAAGCGCGAGCACCTGGAACGCCTCGGCATCACGGTGGTGCACGTCACGCCGAGGAAGCTGCGGGACTGTCCGGAGCAGCAGGCGGCGGTGGTGCGGACGGCTCTGATGGCGTCCGGCGACCGCGACCCGGCCGCCTACGTCGTGGTCCTGCCCCGGTAGTACCGCACATGCGCCGCCGGGCCACTTCTGCTGCGCCGCCCGGGTGAGGGTTCACCGGAACGGACGACCGGGGCGGGCGGCGCCGGGCGGGCCGCGGTACAGGAGAGACATGAGAAAGTCCCGAATAACGGCCGGCGCGTGCTCCCTCCTCCTCGCGGCCGTCTGCGCGCTGGCCGACCCCGCGACGGCACAGGTGGCGTCCCCGAGCGTGGCCGGCGGTTATGTGGCCCTCGGCGACTCCTACTCCTCCGGTGTCGGAGCAGGCGACTACCTGGACTCAGGCAAGGAGTGCAAGCGCAGCAGCCGGGCCTACCCGGTGCTGTGGGCCGAGGCCCACGCGCCGGCGACCTTCAGCTTCGCCGCGTGCAACGGCGCCGACGCCAGGGACGTGCTCACCGAGCAGCTCGGCCACCTCAGCGCCCGCACCGGCCTGGTCACCCTGACCGTCGGCGGCAGCGACACGGGCTTCGTCGGTGTCCTCGCCACCTGCGCGCTGGGCGGCGCCGAACGCTGCATGTCCGCCGTCTCCCGCTCCCGCGCCGTCATGGACGGCCCGCTCGCGGGCGACCTCGACCTCCTCTACACGGCCATCCGCAGCCGGGCGCCCGCCGCCCGGGTCGTGGTGCTGGGCTATCCGCACCTCTACCACCTCAGGGGCAGCTGCGCGCTGGGCCTCCAGGACGGTGAACGCACCGTCCTCAACGACGCCGTGGACCACCTCAACGCGGTGATCGCCCAGCGGGCCGCCCTGCACGGGTTCACCTTCGCCGACGTGACCGCCACCTTCGCGGGCCACGAGATCTGCTCGGCCAGCCCGTGGCTGCACGGCGTCGACGTGCTGGCCGTCACCGAGTCGTACCACCCGACGGCACCGGGGCAGTCGCTCGGCTATCTGCCGGCTCTCACCCGGGCGTCCTGAGCCGCGCCACCCCGCACGCCGCCCCGGGCGCCCGGGGCGGCGCGGTCGCAGCGCCGGCTAGCAGAATTCCTTCTCGGTCACGGGCGCCGGTTCGCCCGTCCAGTCCGCGTTGAGGTTCAGGGCGAGGGAATGGCGGCCGTCCGCCGTCGTCACGGCCGAGGAGGTGGAGCCGTGGATGCCGCCGTCATGACCCCAGACGTGCACACCGCAGGTCAGCCTGGTGTCCATCAGGCCGAGACCGTAGCGGACGTTCGGCACCCCGGCGATCTTCACCGTCGTCTTCATCTCCTTGAGCTGATGCGCCGGCAGGAGCTTTCCGCGCAGCAGCGCGCTGTAGAAGCGGTCCAGGTCGGCGGAGTCCGAGATCATCTCACCGGCCGAGGAGGCGATGGAGGGGTTGAGCGCCGTCACGTCGTACGTCGGGCCCGTCGCGGCCTCGGCGAGTTTGGAGTAGGCCCGGCTCCCGGGCCGCGGGACGCCCACCCGGGTACCGGGGAGGGACGTGGCCGTCAGGTGCAGGGGGCGGATGACGCGGCGGGTGATCTCGTCGGCGTAGGTCCGGCCCGTCACCTTCTCGATCACCATGCCGGCGACGACGTAGTTGGTGTTGGAGTAGCTCCAGGACGCCCCCGGCGCGAACTCCGGTGCGTGCCGCATCGCGATCGCCACCAGCGCGGCCGGGGTGACGGTGTCGTACCGGTGCCGGAAGAAGCCCTCCTTGAGGAAGTGGTCGCGGGCGAAACCGTCGTCGGACGTGTAGTCGTAGATGCCGCTGGTGTGGTTGAGCAGGCGGCGCAGGGTGATGTGCCGGCCGTCGTGGCCGTGGCCGCGCACCACGCCGGGCAGCCACCGGTCGACCGTGTCGTCCAGGGAGAGCCGGCCCTCCGCCTCCAGCTGGAGCAGGACGGTGGCCACGAAGGTCTTGGTGATGCTGCCGACCCGGTAGCGGTCGGCCGCCGAGCGGTGCCGGCCCGTGCGCAGGTCGCCGACGCCCGCCGTCGTGGACCAGGTGCCGTGGGCGTCCCGCACGGTGGCCGTCACGCCGGGGACGCCGGCCGCGACCACCGCCTCGACCGCCCGGCGGGTGGCCGCGTGGCCGCCGTCGGAGCGGCTGCCGGAGGAATGGGCGCCGGAGGAATGGGCGCCGGAGGCGGCCACGGCGGGGGCCGCCAGGGCCGCCGTGAGGAGCAGGGCGGTGCCGCCCACGAGAGTCGTGCGCAGGTGCATGTGTTTCCCCCAGGATGTGGTGGGTGACGCGGTCGGGGGGAGGGACCCGGCGATGTGGCGCGGGGGTTGCCCGGTGCGGGCCGGTTGAGCGACTTCCGGCCCTTCTCGGGCACCGCCCGGCGGGGCGCCGGGTGCCGGTCACTCCTCGTTCGACCGCCGGGGCCGGGAAAGGCTCTCGGGGGCCTCCAGGCGGCCGTGCGGGGGGCGTTCCCGCCACAGCCGCAGGGCCACGTCGACCAGGCGCACGCGGGTGAGCCCGGGTACGGCGGCCAGGTCCTGCCAGGCGGCGAGGTCGGTGGAACCGCCGACCTCGTACCGGAGTTCGCCGCCGGTCACCTCGCCCTCGTAGATGATGCGCAGGCCCTGGTGGTCGGTGCGGCGCGGCGGGCGCCCGCCGGGCACGACCCGCCGGGAGGAGTCGACGCCGAGCAGACCGGTCACCTCGATGCGGTAACCGGTCTCCTCGGTGACCTCCCGGCGGACGGTGTCGTAGGGGTCCTCGCCGTGCTCCATGCCGCCGCCGGGCAGCACCCACTCGGGAGTGCCGTCGGGCCCCGGCGAGCGGGCCAGCAGGATCTGTCCGTCACGGACACACACGGCGTAGGCCGCCACCCTCAACTTCTGTCGCATTCCCCGACGTTACCGGCCGGACGGGCCGGCGGGCACGGCTCGGGCGGGGACCTGCGCCCACAGACAGGATAACCTTCTTATTACACATTAGGGGGTTAGTTCTCATGGAGTCAACCGGTCACGTACGCTTGAGCGGTTAGCCGAGGAGGAGTGTCCGATGCCCACCGCCCGCGACCCCCGCCCGCTCACCGGCGAGCCCCTCGCGCTCGACCTGCTCAACACCCGCTGGACCGCCGACGGCGTGACCCGGGACCTGCTCGCGGACCTCGACGGGCTCGCCGTCTGGCTGGAGAGCAACCGGCTGGCCGGGATCCACCCCGCCGACGCGCAGGCCCTGGCCCATCTGCGGACGGCACGCGAGGCACTGCGGGCCGCGGTGGACTCCTCGCCCGGACAGGCCGCGCCGCTCGTGGACGCCGTACTGGAGCACGGGCGCATCCGGGCCCGGCTGACCGCCGCCGGTCCGGCCGAGGAGCCCGAGTTCGCCGACCCGTCCTGGGCCCCGGCCTGGCTCGCCGCCCGCGACTACCTGAACCTGCTCGCCCGGGCCCCGGAGCGGATCCGCGCCTGCGCCGGCGGCGGCTGCGTCCTGCACTTCTACGACACCTCCCGCAACGGCACCCGCCGCTGGTGCTCGATGGCGGTGTGCGGCAACCGGGCGAAGGCGTCCCGCCATTACGCGCGTTCCAGGGACGCTTGAGCAGATACCGGTCACCGGCGCCCGAAGCGCCCGAATCCCATCGCGGGTTTTCCCCATACGTTCATCTCGTTTCGGTCAACGGTCCCCAAATTCCGAACCCTTCGGTAAAGCTGAGCGCTCTCGTCCGCTCGTTCCTTTACCTGAGGGATGCCGATGACCCACACGCCCGAGCGTGATCCCATATCCGGTCCGAGACGCCTGGCCCGCATAGCCGTGGCCGTGGGCGTGGTGGCCGCCCTCTCCGCGGCGGGGCCGGTGCCCCTGGCCCTCGCCGCCGGCGCTCCCCCGCAGCCGCACGCGGGGCAGGCTCCCCCGGCCGCCGATCCCGGCGTCAAGTCCGCGCACGACAAACTCGGTTCGGACGACGCCGACGCGCTCGCCGAGGCCAAGGCCGACGGCGCCAAGAACATCACGATGATGGTCGCGACCGCTCCGGGGCAGACCGAGCAGGTCGCCCGGAAGCTGGACGCGGTCAAGGGCGGCTCGGTCGGCCGCAGTTACGACGAGGTCGGCTACGTCCGCGCCACCGTGCCCACCGGCCAGGCCGACGCGGCCATCGAAGCCGCGGCGGGACTCCCCTCGGTGCACGCCATCGACCTCAGGCGCGAGATCCCGCTCGACGACCCGGCGCCGGACGCGGCCGGCGCCCCCGGGGCCGGGCAGGCGACGAAGACCTACCCGGCACCTGGCCGGAACACCCCGGCGGAGAACCCGTACAACCCCTCCTTCGAGACCGGCGCCGTCGACTTCGTCGAGGAGCACCCGAAGGCGGACGGCCGCGGCGTCACGATCGGCATCCTCGACTCCGGCGTCGACCTCGGCCACCCCGCGCTGCAGAAGACCACCACCGGCGAGCGGAAGATCGTCGACTGGGTCACCTCGACCGACCCGATCCTCGACAGCGACGGCACCTGGCGCCGGATGACCAACCCGGTCAGCGGCCCGTCGTTCAGCTACGGCGGCACGACCTGGAAGGCACCCGCGGGTGACTACCAGGTCAGCCTGTTCCGCGAGTCGGCCACGGCCGGCGGCGACGCCAAGGGCGACGCCAACCGCGACGGCGACACCACCGACGCCTGGGGCATCCTCTACGACCCGGCCGCCGGCACGGTCCGCGTCGACCTGGACAACGACTTCGACTTCACCGACGACACGCCGATGAAGCCGTACAAGGACGGCTACCAGATCGGGTACTTCGGCACCGACGACCCGAAGACCGACGTCGTCGAGCGGCAGCCGTTCGTCGTGCAGATCCGCAAGGACGTCCCCACCGACCCGTACGGCGGCGACTGGGTCGGCAAGAAGGCCGACTTCGTCAACATCGGCGTCATCGAGTCCGAGCACGGCACGCACGTCGCCGGCATCACCTCCGCCCACGGCCTGTTCGGCGGGAAGATGAACGGCGCCGCCCCGGGCGCGAAGATCGTCTCCTCCCGGGCCTGCACCTGGACCGGCGGCTGCACCAACGTCGCGCTCACCGAGGGCATGATCGACCTCGTCGCCAACCGCGGTGTCGACATCGTGAACATGTCGATCGGCGGCCTGCCGGCGCTGAACGACGGCAACAACGCCCGCGCCGAGCTGTACACCCGGCTCATCGACACCTACGGCGTCCAGCTGGTGATCTCCGCGGGCAACTCCGGTCCCGGCGTCAACACCATCGGCGACCCCGGCCTCGCGGACAAGGTGATCTCGGTCGGCGCCACCATCTCCAAGGAGACCTGGGCCGCGAACTACGGCTCGGCCGTGGCGAAGAAGTACGCGATGATGCCCTTCTCCTCGCGCGGCCCGCGGGAGGACGGCGGCTTCACCCCGACCCTGAGCGCGCCCGGCGCGGCGATCAACACCACCCAGACCTGGCTGCCGGGCTCCCCGGTCGCCGAGGCGGGCTACCCGCTGCCGGCCGGCTACTCGATGCTCCAGGGCACCTCGATGGCCTCCCCGCAGGCCGCCGGTGCCTCCGCGCTGCTGCTGAGCGCGGCGAAGCAGAAGGGCATCGCCCTCACCCCGGCCACGCTGCGCACGGCGCTGACCTCGACCGCCGACCACATCAAGGACGTGCAGGCGTACGAGGAGGGCGCGGGCCTGATCAACGTCGTGGACGCGTGGGACGCCGTCCGTGACGACGCCACCGCCCACGACTACACGGTCAAGGCCCCGGTCGACACCGCGATCGACTACGCGCTGAAGACCCCGGGCTTCGGCACCGGCCTCTACGACCGCGAGGGCGGCCTGCAGGCGGGCCAGAAGAAGACGTACGACGTCACCATCACCCGCACCTCCGGCCCGGACAAGGCCGTCCGGCACGAGCTGCACTTCGAGAACAACGCCGGGCACACCTTCCGGATCGTCGGCGACGACGTCGTCCGGCTGCCGCTGAACCAGCCGGTGACCGTCAAGGTGCAGGCCGCCCCGGGGTCGGCGGGCATCAAGAGCGCGATCCTGGAGATCGACGACCCGAGGACCGAGGGCATCGACAAGCAGATGCTCGCCACGGTCGTGGTCGCGGCCCCGGTGCACTACAGCTACTCCGCGTCCGGCTCGGTGCAGCGCAACAGCACGCAGTCGTACTTCGTGTCCGTGCCCGAGGGCGCGAAGTCGCTGGAGGTCGCGATGGGCGGGCTTCAGGACAAGAGCCAGACCCGGTTCATCGCCATCCACCCCTACGGCGTCCCGTCGGACAACACGGGCACCCCGTACTGCTACAACAACTACCTGGACGGCAACGGCTGCAAGCCCGACGTGCGCGCGTACGCCGACCCGCAGCCCGGCGTCTGGGAGGTCGAGGTCGAGGCGCGCCGCACCTCGCCGCTGCTCGACAACCCGTTCAAGCTGGACGTCACCGTCCTCGGCGCGGCCTTCGACCCGGAGACCGTGACCGTCCCCGAGGCGAAGGTCGGCACCCCGGTGACCGCCTCCTGGAAGGTGACCAACAAGTACGCCGCGCTGGACGGCAAGCTGGTCGGCGGCCCGCTCGGCTCCGCCAAGTCGGCCCGCCCGGCCATCAAGGAGGGCGAGACGCAGACCGGTACGGTGGTCGTCCCGGCCGGCGCTACCTCGCTCGACGTCGCCATCGGGGGCGTCTCCGACACGGCGGCCGACCTGGACCTGACGGTGTACGACGCGTCCGGCAAGGAGGTCGGCAAGTCCGCCGACGGTGACTCGGAGGAGGCGGTCTCAGTGCCGTCCCCGGCCGCCGGCACCTACACCATCCAGGTCGTGGGGTACTCCGTCCCGTCCGGCTCCACGGACTACGACTACCGGGACGTGTTCTTCTCCGCCGCCCTCGGTACCGTCACGGTCGGCGACTCGGCGCCCGTCGAACTGGGCACGGGCGCGTCGGCGACGGTGACCGGGCAGGTCACGGCCGCCGCCGAGGCTCCGGCCGGCCGTGAGTTCTTCGGCCGGGTACAGCTGGTGAACGCCCGCGGCACGGTCGCCGGCACCGGCAGCGTCAAGATCGGGAAGGTCACGCCGTGACGGTGTGACCCGCACGCACAGGGGGCGGAGGTCCGAAAGGGCCTCCGCCCTCGCGGTTCAGGGAGCGGGGGTCCGGACGGGCCTCCGCTCTTGCGGTTCAGGGAGCCGGGGCCTGAGGGGCTCCGGCTCAGGGGACCGGGGTCGGGGCGGGCCTCCGGCTCAGGAGCCGGGGTCCGAAAGGGCCTCCCCTCCGGCTCAGGGGGCCCGGCTCCGAAAGGGCCTCCCCCCCTCCGGCTCAGGGGGCCGGGGTCCGGGTGGGCCTCCGTGCCACCGGCTCAGGGGGTGGCGCCGGAGGGGCATGGCAGGGTGCGGGAGGCGGGCAGAGCCTCGGTGATCCAGGCGCGCCCGGCGGCCACCCGGGCCTCGCCCACGGCCCACAGGTACGCGTCCCGCTCACCCCGGGCGACCGCCACGAGCACGTGCTGTCCCGTACGCGGCGCGGGCCGCGCGTCCGCGCCGAGCAGGATGCCGACCTCCGCCGGCCCGTGCGCGGGCTTGTAGGAACGGCTCACGGTCAGTGTGACCCGGCTGCGGGAGGGGTCCTTCCGCCGCTCCACCCGCGCCACGGTGCCCTCGACCACCAGCCGCGAGCAGGCGAGTTCGCGTTCCGGGTCCACCGGCCGCCCGCCGGTTCCGGAATCGCCGTCCATGGCGCCCGCGCTCTTGGCGGACCCGCCGTTGTCGGCCGTCACGCCGCCCTCCACCACCAGCCGGCCGAAGCCCAGGGACACGGCGAAGACCGCGGCACCGGCGAGCGCGCCGAGCACGACCCGCCGGGCCTGACGCCGCCTGCCCGGCCGCCCCGGCCGCGCGGCTGCGAGGGGGCGCGTACGGCTCCGGGACCGGCGACCGGCACCCCCGGCCCTGACGTCACCTCCGCCCCCGGCCGACCCACCGGGCACAGCAGCGCCCGCCGACCCACCGGGCACAGCAGCGCCCGCCGACCCACCGGGCACAGCAGCGCCCCCCTCGGTCTCCGCAGTCTCCGCGGTCTCCGCGGCCGCCACCACGGTCTGCGCGGCCACCGCCTCGCCGGTGGGCTCCGGCCGTGGCTCCTCCGTCAGCGCCTCGGCCAGCCACGCCAGCCGGTCGCGGAGCACCGCCACGTCGGCCTCGGCCGCCCGGTGTTCGGCGAGGAAGACGGGGTCCCGCTGGGCCTCCGGCGGAAGCGGGCCGCCGGTGATCACGACCATCAGGGCGTCCGTCCCCGCCTGCCCCTCCTCCTCCCCGGACTCCAGGGGGTCGGCGCGCTCGACACGCTCCCCGGGCTCTGCGGGCTGTCCCCGCATTCCGGCCTCCCCAGGCTCCCCGGGCCCCCCGTGCTCCCGGGACTCCGGCGGCCCCCCAGACTCCCGCGACTCCCCCGGCACCCGCTGCTCCGTCGGCACCCGCGACTCCTCCGGCACCCGCGACTCCCCGGACTCCCGCAGCTCCCCCGGCACCCGGGGATCCCCGTGCTCCCCCGGCCCCCTGGAGCCCCCATCTCGCACGTGCTCCCCCCGCCTGCCGTGCTCTCCGGTGTCCGCGGTGTCGCGCGTGTTCTCGTGTCCGGCGGTCATGTCACACCACCTCGTCCTCGTGCAGCCGGTCGCGCAGTGCGCGGACCGCCGTGTGCAGCCTGCTCTTCACCGTGCCCTCGGGGACACCCAGTTCCTCGGCGATGCCCCGCACCGGCAGGTCCGCGAAGAAGCGCAGCACGATCACCTGCCGCTGGGCGGGCGGCAGCTCGTCCAGGCCCCGGGCGACGGCGAGGGAGAGCAGGCTGGTCTCCTCACCGGAGGGGTGCACCGGCTCGTGCAGCGCGGCCAGCCGCTCCCCCAGCCGCTCCCGGCGCCGTCTGGCCCGGTGCCAGTCCACGGCCAGGTTGGAGGCGACCACCGCGGCCCACGCCGACACGTCCCGCGGGGCCTCGCGGCCGCTCGCCGCCCGCTCCAGCAGCCGCAGCCGTACCTGCTGCACCCCGTCCGGCAGGTCCGACTGCGGCACCCCGCCGAGCGCGAGCACCGCCCGCACCCGCCGTTCCTGCACCGCGTCCAGCGGATCGTCACCGGCCGGGCCGGTACCCACGCTCCCCCCGCCCCCGTCCGTACCGGCGACGGCCGGCCCCCGGTCACGGCGCACCTTTCCGCGCAGCACAAGCCACCCCCTCACGCATCCGCCCCTACGACGCGGCGGCGGCCCGGAACGTTCGGCCCGCCCGGGCCGGCCCGCAGAGGCGTACGTCACACCGCCGTATGGCCGGGGACCGAACGGGCAGGGGCGGGACAGCACAGCTTCCGGCGCGGACCCACCGCGGAGGGAATTTCTGCAGCTCAGCGGCGCGCCAGGCGGACATATGGAACCGTCCACGCGGAGATCGTGTCCCACTCCTCGGGCACGCGCCGCAAAGAATTGGACAGCTGGACCGGGGTCGGCCGCATGATGGAAAAGCCCCGGTCAGGCAAGAGACACCAAGAGACACATAGAGGGAGTCGCTGTGAGGGTCGGAATCGTCGGAGCCACCGGTCAGGTGGGCACGGTCATGCGCAGGATCCTCGTGGAGCGGAACTTCCCGGTCACCGAGCTGCGCCTGTTCGCCTCGGCCCGTTCCGCCGGGACCGTGCTGGACGGCGTGACGGTCGAGGACGCGACGACCGCCGACTACACCGGCCTCGACATCGTGCTCTTCTCCGCCGGCGGCGCGACCTCCAAGGCGCTGGCCGAGAAGGTCGCCTCGCAGGGCGCCGTCGTGATCGACAACTCCTCCGCCTGGCGCAAGGACCCCGAGGTCCCGCTGGTGGTCTCCGAGGTGAACCCGCACGCGATCGCCGACCGCCCCAAGGGCATCATCGCCAACCCGAACTGCACCACGATGGCCGCGATGCCGGTGCTCAGGCCGCTGCACGAGGAGGCCGGCCTGGAGGCTCTGGTCGTCGCCACCTACCAGGCGGTGTCGGGCTCGGGTCTCGCGGGCGTGGCCGAGCTGCACGGCCAGGTGCAGAAGACGGCGGCCGAGGCCGACAAGCTCACCCATGACGGCGCGGCGGTCACCTTCCCCGAGCCGCAGGTCTACAAGCGCCCCATCGCCTTCAACGTGCTCCCGCTGGCCGGCAGCATCGTCGACGACGGTCTGAACGAGACCGACGAGGAGCAGAAGCTCCGCAACGAGTCCCGCAAGATCCTGGAGATCCCCGGGCTGAAGGTCTCCGGCACCTGTGTGCGCGTCCCGGTCTTCTCCGGCCACTCCCTCCAGGTCAACGCCCGGTTCGCCCGCCCGATCTCCCCGGAGCGCGCCACCGAGCTGCTGGCCAAGGCGCCCGGCGTCGCCCTCTCGGACATCCCGACCCCGCTCCAGGCCGCCGGCCAGGACCCGTCGTACGTCGGCCGGGTCCGCCGTGACGAGACCGCCGAGAACGGCCTCGCCCTGTTCATCTCCAACGACAACCTCCGCAAGGGCGCCGCGCTGAACGCGGTGCAGATCGCGGAGCTGGTGGCGGCGGAGCTGTCCTCGAAGGCGGAGTGACGCACGCACGGCACATGAGGGGCGGTCACGGACACGTGACCGCCCCTTTCGCACTCCGCCCCTCTCGCACTCCGCCCTCTCGCACTCCGCCCCTTTCGCACTCCGCCCCTTTCGCACTCCGCCACTCGCGACGCACCGGCCGCTCTTGACAGGGGCCGCCCCCGGGAGTCCCATGTGAGCAGCTCGGCACCACAACACCCCCACAGCAAGGGAGAGTTGCATGCCTGTGAAGATCGACATCCGGCCGTTGGACAAGAAGGAGACCACCGGGGACAGCAACTCCAGCGGCGCCTGAACGGAGACCCGCGTGCGGACACCGTCACCCCGGGGCGCGCTCTATCCGAGCGTCGAGGAGCTGACCCAGGGGGCCCGCGCGCTGGTCGCCCGGGCACCCGGTGAGCTGCGGATGCGCCCGGTCGGCAGCAGCCGGGCCGGCCGCCCCCTGTGGCTGGTGTCCGCCGGCCACGGTGCCCGGCACCTCCTCACCGTCGCGGGCGCGCACGCCAACGAACCCGTGGGCGGCGCCTCGGCGCTCCGCCTCGCCCGGCTCCTCGCCCACCGGCCCGCAGCCCTGAGGCGGCGGGACTGCACCTGGCACATCCTGCTCTGCCTCGACCCGGACGGTGCCCGCCTGGCCCACGGCTGGCAGCCCGAGGAGCCGGCCCCGTCCCTGGAGGAGTGCCACCGCACCTTCTACCGGCCCGAGTTCGCCTGTCACCCGGAGTCGCTGCCCGCGCCGGGCGGTGACGGTGAACGGCTGCCGGAGTCGGCGGCGCTCGTGCGGCTGCTCGACGAACTGCGGCCCCTGGCGCAGTTCACCCTGCACGGCATCGAGTTCGGCGGGGCCTTCACCATGCAGACCGGCGAGGTGCCCGGTGCCGCGCGCGCCTTCCGGGACACCGCCGCGCGCCTGCGTATCCCCCTCGACGACCGCCCCGGCGACGGTCCCGACTGGGAGCCGGACCCGCCCGGCGTCCTGCGGCCCGCCGACGGGGACCGCGGGAGCGAACGCGACCCGAGCGGGTTCGTCGCCGAGAGCACCTGGCTGTACCCGCGGCGCCACGGCACCCTGACCGCCCTCGTCGAGGCCCCGGCCTGGGCCGCCCCGGCGGTGAGCGATCCCCGGCCGGCCCCCGACCCGCGGCGGGAGGGTGCGC
>NZ_WWJT01000486.1 GCF_009865385.1 Streptomyces sp. SID486
AGAGGGGGCGAAGTCGGGTAGAAGGGGCGATGGGGGGGTGGAGCGGCGGTGGCGGGTGCGGCGGGAGCGATGGCGGGCGTCGAGCGGGGGTGGTGGGTACCGGGGTGCGGTGGGGTGATGCTACTGAACAGCGGATCAGTATTGGGGTGGGGTCCGGAGGGTTTCGACGTGCCTGTCGACGGGCTGAATGGATCATCGGTGACGGTGGGACGCACCCCGCCCTGCCCGGAGTGTCGGAGGGGCCGACCATAATGGAGGGCCTCACCCACTCCACCGGGAGGTACCGTGACCGGTTTGCGTTCTTCGAGCTCCGGGCTGCGCGCGCTGCGGCCCGCCGCTTTCGGCGCGGACCCGGGTGGTGAGCGCCTTGCGCGTATCCGCAGGTCGCCGCACTTCAAGGACGGTGTCTTCCAGAACCCCGGCGGCCCCGCACGCACCCGGCCCTCCGGTTCCACGCTCGACCTCGCCAAGGTCTTCCTCGACAAGGACACCCGGCCGTTGCGGGCCCCCAAGGGCACCGTGCCGGTGCACCCCACCACCTTCGCCGACCTGGCCAAGCCGCCCGCCACCGGACTTCGGCTGACGTGGATGGGCCACTCCAGCGTGCTCGCGGAGATCGACGGTCACCGGGTGCTGTTCGACCCCGTCTGGGGCGAGCGCTGCTCCCCGTTCCCCTTCGCCGGCCCCAAGCGGCTGCACCCGGTGCCGGTGCCGCTGGCCGCGCTCGGCCCGGTCGACGTGATCGTCATCTCCCACGACCACTACGACCACCTGGACCTGCCCAGCATCAAGGCGCTGGCCGGCACCGACACCCTGTTCGCCGTGCCGCTCGGCGTCGGTGCCCACCTCGAACACTGGGGTGTCTCACCGGACCGGCTGCGCGAGCTCGACTGGCACGAGTCCACCCGCGTCGGCGGACTGACCCTCACCGCCACTCCCGCCCGCCACTTCTGCGGCCGGGGGCTGCGCAACGCGCAGCACACTCTCTGGGCGTCCTGGGCCGTCGCCGGCGAGGAGCACCGGATCTACCACAGTGGCGACACCGGCTACTTCGACGGTTTCAAGGAGATCGGCGCCGCTCACGGCCCGTTCGACGCCACGATGATCCAGATCGGTGCGTACAGCGAGTTCTGGCCGGACATCCACATGACCCCCGAGGAGGGCCTGCGCGCCCATCTCGATCTCCAGGGCGGGGCGCCGCACGGCGCGCTGCTGCCGATCCACTGGGGCACCTTCAACCTCGCCCCGCATCCCTGGGCGGAGCCGGGGGAGTGGACGAAGGAGGTCGCCGAGGAAGCCGGCCAGTCCGTGGCCCTGCCGCGCCCGGGCGAGCCCTTCGAACCCGCCGGCAAGCTGCCGGCGGAGGCGTGGTGGCGGGGCGTGTCGGGAGACGTGCGGCGCACCTGGCGATCGGTCGGAGCGTTCGTCGCGGAGCCGCCGACGCGGGCCTGACGCCCCTCCCGCCCGACCGCCACCAGCACAGGGGGAGCCGGACCGGCTCCCCCTTCGTGCTGCCCACCCGGTTCCACCCGCCGCGCCGGCCGGCCCCACGCCGAAAACCCAAGGCCATCGCGGCTACTCTCCGTAACTCCGCCGGGAGACGGCAGTGGATAAGCGGGGGTGCGGCGGGGCGGCACGGGCGGGTCGCGGACGGCCGACGCAGGACGGACGGCCGGACCGGCCGGACGGCGCGGTCCGGGCCACCCCGCTCTCGCGATCGCTTTTGATCAGGTCTTTTCGTTGGGTTTCGACTCGGTCGGCGAGGTGCCGACCGGGTTATCGGTCTGTCGTACGACGCTTCATACCAGAGCGGGACGCTCCCCGGATGCTTTTGTCAACTGCCCACCGCACGTGAGCCGCAGGCAACTACTGTGAGTGTCCGTCGCGGCGGGAGCCCGGTTCACCCGGTCCGCCGACCGACACGGCGATGACGCATGCCCGCCTCGCGCACCGCGCGAGGACCAGGCCCGACGGACCAGTACGAGGACGCAGATGTCTCACCTCCGAGCACCGGCCCCCCGCGCCGACCGTCGCGAGGGCGGCCGGCACGGGCGTCCGGCGGCCCGACCCGCTCCCGCACTGCCCGAAACGCACATACGGTCCCAGCTCATGCGGCTCGCCGTCCTGCCACCCCTCGCGGTCGCGCTCAGCGCCAGCGCGGCGGTGATGTTCAGCATCCGCTCCACCGGGGCACGCACCGGTCCCGTCCTGTGGGCCGTGCTCTCCGGAGCGGTCGCCGTGGCCGTCGCCGGCATCCTGATCGCCGCCGTGGCCGCCGACCGCGCCGCACGCATGGTCACCGACCGCGTCGACGCACTCCGCCGTACCGCCGCACGCGGCGAGGCCGACCTGCACGCCCTCGTCGACGCGCTGCGACAGGGCGAGGCCCCGCCCCAGCGCAACCCGCGCCGCCGGCCGCCCGCGGACGCCGACGACTTCGAACTGCTCGCCGCGGACCTGGCCCGCGCGCACGACGGCGCCGTCACCGCCGTCGTACGGGCGGCCCAGCTCTCCAGTCAGACGGGCAGCGAACAGAAGCTGGAGGTGTTCGTCAACCTCGCCCGGCGGCTGCAGTCCCTGGTGCACCGGGAGATCTCGATCCTCGACGACCTCGAGAACGAGATCGAGGACCCGGACCTGCTCAAGGGCCTGTTCCACGTGGACCACCTGGCCACCCGGATCCGGCGGCACGCCGAGAACCTCGCCGTGCTCGGCGGCGCCGTGTCCCGCCGCCAGTGGAGCAACCCGGTCAGCATGACCGAGGTGCTGCGCTCCGCCATCGCCGAGGTCGAGCAGTACTCCCGGGTCAAGCTGGTGCCGCCCATCGACGGCGAACTGCGCGGGCACGCCGTCGCCGACGTCATCCACCTGCTCGCCGAACTCATCGAGAACGCCTCGGTGTTCTCCGCCCCGCACACCCAGGTGCTGCTGCGCGCCAACCTCGTCACCTCCGGGCTGGCCGTGGAGGTCGAGGACCGCGGCCTCGGCATGCCCGTCGGCGAGCAGAACCGGATGAACGCCCTGCTCGCCGACCCCGACCAGGTCAACGTCGCCAGTCTGCTGGCCGACGGCCGCATCGGTCTCTACGTCGTCTCCCAGCTCGCCCGCCGGCACGGCATCCACGTACGGCTGCAGAGCAACATCTACGGCGGTGTACAGGCCGTACTCGTCGTCCCGCAGGCGCTGTTGGGCAACGTGCCGGCCACGCCGGCCGTCCCGGTCGCGCACGGCACGGACGCGGGCGCGGGCGCGGGAGGCGCAGGAGAGGACAGGGGCGCGGGCGCCGGCGCGGATACCGCCGTACCGCAGCCGCAGCCGCAGCCGCAGGCCGCGATCGCCGCGGACACCGGGTCGGGGCGGCAGGCGCGGGTGTCCGTCCCCCCGCCCGCGCGGGAACCGGGGAGCGGGGCGGGGAACGAGGTCTCCTCCCGCACCGCTGCCGGCGTCGAGCGCGGCACCGGGAACGGCGTCCCTGCCGGGAACGGCTCTCCGGCCGGGACCGACGCGGTGACCGGGAGCGGCGCGGTGACCGGGAACGCCCCGGGGGCCGGGAGCGGCGCGGTGATCGGGAACGCCCCGGTGGCCGGGAGCGGCGCGGTGATCGGGAGCGGCGGCGTTACCGGGAGCGAAGGCGAGTCCGCGGCGGGTGTCGCGGAGACTCCGGCCACCGGGCGGCGGCGGCACGCGCAGCGCGGATCCGGGCGGCGCGGCGCGGAGAACGGAGCGCGCGGACGGCACGGGGACGCCCCCGCCCCGCTTCCCGTGCGCGGCGCGGACAGGTCGCGGCCCACCCCCGCCGCGGCCGTACCCGGCGTCAGCGCCGAGGACCGGGCGGTGGTGGAGGCGCAGGGCGGAGTCCTGCCCACCCCGCGCGTCGGGCCTGTCCGCGGCACCATCGACAAGCCGCGGCTGCCCCGCCGGCGCGCCCAGGAGCACATCGTGCCCCAGCTGCGCGGCGGACCGCTGCCCCGCCAGGACAGCGGCACCGTCGCTGGCCACGACCCCGGTCTGATGGCCGCCTTCCAGCGCGGAATCGGACTCGCCGAGGCCCAGCAGAGCCTCGAATCCGAGTACGCCGGGACGGAGTACGCGGAGCCGCGGTACAGCGAGAACGAGTACACCGAGCCGGAGTGCACCGAGCGGCATCACGGCACTCCTGCGCACGGCACGCCCCTCGCCGACACCTCCGTGCTCAGGGCAGCGGCGTACGGACACATGGACTCGGACCACACAGGCTCTCTCCATATGGCCCGGAACCACACGACCCTGGACCACATGGGCTCGGAGCACACGGTCTCCGGCCACATGAGCTCAAGCTCGGACCACACACTCCGGGACCACATGGGACCAGACCACACGGGCCCGGACCACACGGCCCCAAACCACATGGGACCAGACCACACGGGCCCGGATCACACGGCCCCGGACCACATGGGCCCGGAGCACACGGTCTCCGGCCGCACGGGCTCAAGCTCGGACCACACAGGCCAAGGCGCGGGCCACACGGGCTCGTCCCGCACGGGCGCCGACTCCATGGACCCGTCACCCATACCCCCGGCGCACGCTCACGCGCCCGCGATCGACGGCATTCGCGGTACCGGCCGCCCCGAGGGGAGCGCCCCGGCCGGATGAACACTTCCGCACCAGCACGTCGTACCCCCACCCCCAGCGCTCCCGCAGATCTTCGTACCCCAAGGAGTCGATCCACCATGGCGAGCGATGCGCCGACCGTCCACGCATCCGACCTCGACTGGCTGCTGAGCGGCCTCGTGCAGCGCGTGCCCCACACCACCAGCGCCGTACTCCTGTCCTGCGACGGACTGGTGAAGTCCGTCCACGGTCTGGACATCGACAGCGCGGACCACATGGCGGCCCTGGCCTCCGGTCTGTACTCACTCGGCCGCAGCGCGGGCGTCCGGTTCGGCGACGGCGGCGAGGTCCGCCAGGTCGTCGTCGAACTCGACGCCACCCTGCTCTTCGTCACCACCGCCGGCTCCGGCACCTGTCTCGCCGTGCTGGCCGGCCGCGAGGCCGACGCGGCGGTGCTCGGCTACGAGATGGCGATGCTGGTCAAGAGCGTGCGCCCCTACCTGGTGACCGCTCCCCGGCAGCCCGCCGTGGACTCCGCGGCGACGAGGCATTGAGGGTGGCCGCAGCCGGCGACGGGCCGTGGCTGGACGAGGCGGCCGGGCGGCTGGTGCGCCCGTTCACGGTCAGCAACGGCCGCACCAAGCCCAGCATCGCCCTCGACCTGATGTCGCAGGTGATGGCCACCGGCGTCACCCCGCTGGGCTATCTCGGTCCGGAGCACGCGCAGGCACTCGACCTGTGCCGCGTGCCCGTCTCGGTCGCCGAGGTGGCCGCCCAGCTGAAACTGCCCGCCGTGGTCACCAAGGTGCTGCTCTCGGACCTGGTCGACTGCGGCGCGCTGACCACCAAGCCGCCCGCCTACCAACACACCCCCACTGACCGGTCTCTGCTGGAGGCAGTGCTCGATGGACTACGACGACAGCTCTGACCCGTTCCCCACCGCGCTCAAGATCCTGGTCGCGGGCGGGTTCGGCGTCGGCAAGACGACCTTCGTGGGCGCGGTCAGCGAGATCGCGCCGCTCAGTACGGAGGAGCTGCTCACCACGGTCAGCGTCGGCACGGACAGTCTCGACGGCGTCGAGAACAAGATGGAGACCACCGTCGCCATGGACTTCGGCCGGATCACCCTCGATGCGGAACACGTGCTGTACCTGTTCGGCACGCCGGGGCAGGAGCGGTTCTGGTTCATGTGGGACGAACTGTCCGAGGGCGCCCTCGGCGCCGTGATCCTCGCCGACACCCGCCGGCTCCAGGACTGCTTCGCCGCCGTGGACTTCTTCGAGGAGCGCGGACTCGCCTTCATCGTCGCCATCAACGAGTTCGACGGATCCCACCGCTACGACGCCGAGGAGGTGCGGGCCGCCATCGACCTCGACCCGGCGGTCCCGGTGGTGCGCTGCGACGCCCGGATCTCCAGCTCCGGCGTGCAGACCCTGCTCACCCTCGTACGTCACCTCCTCGCCCATGCCCCGGCGCCCGCGCCGAGCCATGGCGCCCACATGTGATCCCGCCCTACCGCCCACGGAGCCCCTGTATGAGGTATGCCCACAGCCACGGAGCCCGGCCATGAGCTACGAGCCGCCCCGACCCGTCCGGGGTCTGCTGCTCACCCCCGAGGACAAGGAGGCGCCCGCCCGCGTCCACCGCCTGCGCCGACTCGGTCTCGCGGACCGGCCCGACCCCGCGCTGGACGCCTTCGCCTGCCACCTCGCCCAGCTCACCGGCGCGCTCTACGCCATGGTCAACTTCATCGGCGAGGACCACCAGTTCTTCGCCGGCCTGAGCGCCCCCGCCACCGCGCCCATCGTGCGTGAGGACGGCAGCAGAGCGGCGATCGGCCGGGTGCTGCCCCGCGACCATGGCTTCTGCCCCCATGTGGTGGTGCGCCACAAGGCCCTGGTGCTGGAGGACGTGCGCGACTATCCGCGGTTCGCGGGCAATCCGGTCGTCGACGAGTTCGGTGTCCGCTCCTACATCGGCGCCCCGCTCATCGACAGCTCCGGCATGGCGCTCGGCACCCTGTGTGCCGCCGACACAGCACCCCGCGCCTGGGGCAGAGCGGGCCTGGACACCATCAAGGCGCTCGCCGCCGATCTCGTCGTACGCCTCGAACGGAGCAGCGAGGACGGACTGCGTCTGTGACGCGAGGAGCGGGAGTGAGGGGCGTGGAGACGGGCGTTTCCAGGGGCACCGCGCAGGTCTGAAGCAAAGCTGAGGCGCCGGTTAAGAAAAGCTCGATGGACCACGGCTCGCGCATGCGGCAGATTGCGAGGTGATTCCACCCCTCTGCCCCGGTGCGGGCTGCTTCGGCATGCCGGCGGGCCGGGACCTCACTCACAGGAGCCGTAGCGTTGAAGGCGCTGGTCAAGGAGAAGGCGGAGCCGGGACTCCGGCTGACGGACGTCCCGGAGCCCGCCATCGGCCCCGGTGACGTACTGATCAAGGTCATGCGGACCGGTATCTGCGGCACCGATCTGCACATCCGTGCCTGGGACGGCTGGGCCCAGCAGGCGATCCGCACACCGCTCGTGGTCGGCCACGAGTTCGTCGGGCAGGTCGTCGAGGTCGGGCGGGACGTGTCCGAGATCCGCATCGGCGACCGGGTCAGCGGCGAGGGCCACCTGGTGTGCGGCAGATGCCGCAACTGCCTGGCCGGCCGCCGCCACCTGTGCCGGGCCACCGTCGGTCTCGGTGTCGGCCGCGACGGCGCGTTCGCGGAGTACGTCGCCCTGCCCGCGTCCAACGTCTGGGTGCACCGGGTCCCCGTCGACCTCGACGTCGCCGCGATCTTCGACCCGTTCGGCAACGCCGTCCACACTGCGCTGTCCTTCCCGCTGGTCGGTGAGGACGTCCTGATCACCGGTGCCGGACCGATCGGCCTGATGGCCGCCGCCGTGGCCCGGCACGCGGGCGCCCGCAACGTCGTCATCACCGACGTCAGCGAGGAGCGCCTGGAGATCGCCCGCAAGATAGGAGTCAGCCTCGCCCTCAACGTCGCCGAGTCCACCATCGGCGACGGGCAGCGCGAACTGGGCCTGCGCGAGGGCTTCGACGTCGGACTGGAGATGTCCGGCCGCCCCGAGGCCATGCGGGACATGATCGCCAACATGACGCACGGCGGCCGGATCGCCATGCTCGGTCTGCCCGCCCAGGAGTTCCCGGTGGACTGGGCCCGGATCGTCACCTCGATGATCACCATCAAGGGCATCTACGGCCGTGAGATGTTCGAGACCTGGTACGCGATGTCGGTGCTGCTGGAGGGCGGCCTGGACCTCGCGCCGGTGATCACCGGCCGGTACGACTACCGCGACTTCGAGACCGCCTTCGCCGACGCGGCGAGCGGCAAGGGCGGCAAGGTCATCCTCGACTGGACCGCGTGAGCCGCCGCGCCGCACCGCGCGAGCCGTAGCCCGAACTCCCCTGCCCCGTCAGCACTTTCAGGAGCCCCCATGTTCGAAACCGTCCGCGACGACCTGCGCGCCACCCTCGACGAGATCCGCGCCGCCGGGCTGCACAAGCCCGAGCGGGTCATCGACACCCCGCAGTCGGCGACCGTGAACGTCAGCGCCGGCGGCCGTCCCGGCGAGGTCCTCAACTTCTGCGCCAACAACTACCTCGGCCTCGCCGACCACCCCGAGGTGATCGCCGCCGCGCACCAGGCACTGGACCGCTGGGGCTACGGCATGGCCTCCGTCCGCTTCATCTGCGGCACCCAGGAGGTGCACAAGGAGCTGGAGGCCCGGCTGTCGGCGTTCCTCGGCCAGGAGGACACGATCCTCTACTCCTCCTGCTTCGACGCCAACGGCGGTGTCTTCGAGACCCTGCTCGGCGAGGAGGACGCGGTGATCTCCGACGCCCTCAACCACGCCTCCATCATCGACGGCATCCGCCTGTCCAAGGCCCGCCGCTTCCGCTACGCCAACCGTGACCTCGCCGACCTGGAGACCAAGCTCAAGGAGGCGTCCGACGCCCGGCGCCGCCTGATCGTCACCGACGGCGTCTTCTCCATGGACGGCTACGTCGCACCGCTCGCCGAGATCTGCGACCTCGCCGACCGCTACGACGCGATGGTCATGGTCGACGACTCGCACGCCGTCGGCTTCGTCGGCCCGACCGGCCGCGGCACCCCCGAGCTGCACGGCGTCATGGACCGCGTCGACATCATCACCGGCACGCTCGGCAAGGCCCTCGGCGGCGCCTCCGGCGGCTATGTCGCCGCCCGCGCCGAGATCGTCGCCCTGCTGCGCCAGCGCTCCCGCCCGTACCTGTTCTCCAACACCCTCGCCCCGGTGATCGCCGCCGCCTCCCTGAAGGTCCTGGACCTGCTGGAGGCCGCCGACGACCTGCGCGTCCGGCTCGCGGAGAACACCGCGCTGTTCCGCCGCCGGATGACCGACGAGGGCTTCGACGTCCTCCCCGGCGACCACGCCATCGCGCCCGTCATGATCGGTGACGCGGCGAAGGCGGCCCGGATGGCCGAACTGCTGCTGGAGCGCGGGGTCTACGTGATCGGCTTCTCCTACCCGGTCGTCCCGCAGGGGCAGGCCCGCATCCGCGTCCAGCTGTCCGCCGCGCACTCCACGGAGGACGTGAACCGCGCGGTCGACGCCTTCATCGCGGCGCGCGCCGAACTGGAGTCCTGACCAGGGCGGACGCCCTGGGATAATGGGGGCATGATCGAGGCACGGCGGCTCCACATCCTCCGTGCGGTGGCCGACCACCGCACGGTCACCGCGGCGGCCGCCGCGCTCTACCTCACCCCCTCCGCCGTCTCCCAGCAGCTGACCGCGCTGGAGCAGGAGACCGGCCACCGCCTGGTCGAGCGCGGCGCCAGGGGGGTCCGGCTGACCCCGGCCGGCGAGATCCTGCTCAGCCACACCAACGCCGTCCTCGCCCAGCTGGAACGCGCCGAGGCCGAGCTGGCCGCCTACGGCTCGGGCGAGGCGGGCACCGTCACGGTGGCGGCCTTCGCGACCGGCATCGCCCAGGTGGTGGCCCCTGCGGTGGCCCGCCTCGCCGCCGTGGCACCGGGCATACGGATCCGGGTCCAGGACGCGGAGGGCGACGCCAGCCTGCCCATGGTGCTGGACCGGCAGGTGGATGTGGCGGTCGCCGTCGAGTACCGGGGGGCTCCGTCCGCCGACGACCCCCGGCTGACCCACGTCCCGCTCTACGCCGAGCCGTTCGACGCGGTCGTACCCCTCCAGCACCGCCTGGCGGACGCCCCCGAGGTGCCCCTCGCCGAGCTGGCCAAGGACGCCTGGATCGGCCCGTACCCCGGCAACCCCTGCCACGACGTGGTGGTCCTCGCCTGTGAGAGCGCCGGCTTCCAGCCCCGCCTCGAACACTCCTCCGACGACTTCCGGGCGGTCGTCGCCCTGGCCTCCGCCGACGCGGGCGTGGCCCTCGTACCACGTTCCGCGCTGCGCGGCATGGACCTCACCGGCGTGGTCGTACGCCCCGTCGACGGCGTCGCCCCGACCCGCCGCGTCTTCGCCGCCGTCCGCCGGGGAGCCGAGGGGCACCCGCTGATCCGCCCGGTGCTGGAGGCGCTCGGCGAGGCGGCCCTCACCTGAGGCTCCCGCGGCCCGGCCGCCGCAGGTCCGCGACCTCCTGACTGTCAGTGGCAGGGGCTACGGTGCGGAGCATGCCGGATGCAGAAGACGTACGCCGAATCGCCCTCTCCCTCCCGGACACCACGGAGAAGGTGGCATGGAACATGCCCACGTTCCGGGTGGCGGGGAAGATGTTCGCGACCCTTCCCGAGGACGAGACGTCCATCGCCGTGCGCTGCCCCAAGGAGGAACGGGACGAACTGGTGCTGGCCGAGCCGGGGAAGTTCTGGATCGCGGGCCACGAGGCCCAGTTCGCCTGGGTGAGAGCGAGACTCTCCGCCCTGGAGGACGAGAACGAGCTGCGGGACATCCTGGCCGACTCCTGGCGGCAGGCCGCTCCGCCCCGACTCCTGGACACCCACCCCAAGTTGGGGCTGCTGTCCGCGGACTGAAAAGCCCGGCGGAGCGCCGCCGGGGAGTGGCATGCTCCCGCGCGACGAAGACGAACGCGTCCTCGCGGCGGGCGCGGTGGGCGGGGCGGGCGCGGTGGGCGGGGCGGTCGCGGTGGGCGGGGCGGTCGCGGCCGCCCCGGGGACGCCCGGACGGCCGGCAGCCGGCCAGGGAGGGGAGCACCCGGATGACCGGAACGGACGCGCGGCGCGACATGGCCGCCCGGCACGTGCGCGACCACACGGCAACGGCACCGGCCGTGTGGTCGCGGGACTTCGCGCTGTTCTTCGTGGCCCGCGCCGTCGCCCGCCTGGGCGACACCATGCTGCCCGTCGCCCTCGCCGCGGGCCTGCTGGAGCACGGGTACGGCGCGGGCGCGGTCGGCCTCGCCATGGCCGCGACGGCGGCGGCCTTCGCCGGGCTGGTCGTCTTCGGCGGGGTCGTCGCCGACCGGTTCAGCACCCGCAGACTGATGATCGGCGCCGACCTCGTCCGGCTCGGCACCCAGTCCGTCGCCGCCGGGCTGTTCTTCACCGGGCACGTGGTGCTGTGGCAGATCTGCGCCGTCGGCGTCGTCAACGGCGTGGCCGGCGCGGTATTCCAGCCCGGTGTGGCCAGCACCGTGCCCCGCCTCGCCGCGGACGTGCAGGGCGCGAACGGCGCGATCCGGATCGCCGAGTCCGCCGCCCAGCTCGCGGGCCCGGCCGCCGCCGGCGTCCTGGTCGGTCTCGCCTCGCCCGGCGGTGTCTTCGCCGCGCACGCCACCACCTACGCGCTCAGCGCGCTGTGCCTGCTGCTGCTCCGGCTGCCCCCGCTGCCCGCCGGTGCCCGGACCGCCACCGGCTCCGCCCTGCGCGCCTTCCGCGCCGACCTCGTCGACGGCTGGCGGGAGTTCCGCTCCCGCACCTGGCTGTGGGGAGTGATCGCCGTCTGGTGCCTGTACATGATCGCTGTCTGGGGCCCGACCGTCCCCCTGGTGGCGGCCGAGGTCGTCCGCGACCATGGCCCGGGGGCCTACGGACTGGTCAACTCCGCTCTCGGCGCGGGCACGGTGCTCGGCGGTCTGCTCGCCTTCCGGCTGCGTCCGCGCCGGATGCTCCGCGCGGGTGCGTTCGCCCTCTTCGCCTTCTTCGGCTTCCCGGCGGCCGTCGGCACGGGCCTCGGCGTGGCGGCCATGGCGGCGGGGGCCGCGCTCGCCGGTGCCGGCCTGTCCTTCTGGGGCGTGATGTGGGCGACCACCGTCCAGACGCAGGTCCCGGCCGACACCCTCAACCGCATCCACGCCTATGACGTGGCCGGCTCGCTCGCGATGATGCCGGTCGGCCAGGCCCTCGCGGGTCCTGCGGCCGGAGCACTGGGCGCGGGCCGCGTCCTGCTGTCCGCCGCCGCCGTGAGCCTGGCCGTGGCGGCGATGATGCTCGCGATACCGGCGATACGCGACCTGGTCCGGGTCGACGCGAGCACGGCCGCCCACTGAGCCCCCGCGCCCGCCCTCGGCTCCCGCGGCTCACCCGCGCCCCGGCGCGCTTCCTCGCCTTCCGCGGCTCACCCGTCCACCGGCGCGCTTCCTCGGCTCCCGCGGCTCACCCGCGCCCCGGCGCGCTTCCTCGCCTTCCGCGCTCACCCGTCCACCCGCACCCGCCCCGCGCCGACGAAGCGGCCGATCCGCTCCCGCAGGGATCCCGCGTCCAGGCCGTGTGCGGCCACGTGCTCCTCGACCGTGCCGTAGCGGCGCAGTTCACGGCGGCCGACGCCGAGGCCGAGCACCCGGTGCGGGACGTCGACCAGCGCCTCGCTCACCGCGGCCGTCGACGTGCCCGCCAGATACGGCTCGACCAGCACGACATCCGTACCGGCCGCCTCGGTCGCCCGGCGCAGCCCGGCCGTGTCGAAGGGACGCACGGTGGTCGCGTACAGCACGGTCACGTCCAGGCCCTCCGTGGCGGCGAGGACCGCGTCCAGCACCGGGCCGACGGCGAGGACGACACCCGAGCGGCCCTCGCGGACCGGGACGAAGTGCTGCCCGTCGATCAGCCGGCCCTGCCGGTTGGCCTGCACGGACAACCGGACGTACACCTTGTCGTCGCCCGCGGCGACCGCATGGTGCAGCAGTGTCTCGGCCTCGTCCGGATGTCCGGGGACATGCACGGTCCAGCCGTCCAGCGTGTCCAGGAGCGCGACATCGCCGGGCGCCATATGGGTGAGGCCGCCGGCGGGCCAGTCGAAGGACGCCGCCGCGCTCACCAGCACCGCGCCGGTGTCCTGGTGCCCCAGATCCAGCTTGACCTGCTCGAACGGCCGCTCCACCAGGAAGCTGGCGAAGGTGTGCACGACGGGCCGCAGCCCGGTGAGTGCCAGTCCCGCCGCCGCCCCGACCAGCAGCTGTTCGCGGATGCCGACGTTGATCACCCGGTCGGGGTGCCGGCGCTCGGCGTCGCGGAAGCCGTCCCGGCCGATCTCGGCGAGGACGACGGCGACCCGTGGGTCCTCGTCCAGCATCCGGGAGACGACGGGGGCGAAACGGTCGCGCATGGTGTCCATGGAGGTGTGCCCTTTCCGGAGAGCGGGGGAGGAGTCAGGCGTTCTTCGGCTCGACACGGGCCACGACCACGTGCGGCCGGTCCGGGTGCGGTGCGGTGAACGCGGCGTACAGCGCCTCGTGGTCGCGCCCGTCGACGGTCACCGCGGACCAGCCCGCGGCCTCGAACCGGGCGGCGATCCCGCCGGGCAGCGCGTGGCTGGCGGAGGAGTTGTCGATCACGACCGTGTGCAGCCGGTCCAGGCGGGCCGGCCCGGCGAAGGCGATCGCCTCGTGGTTGCTGCCCTCGTCCAGCTCGGCGTCCCCGATGAGCGCCCACACCGCCGGGTCGGTCCGGCCCTGGGCGCGCAGGCCCAGCGCGGTGCCCACGGCGATGGGCAGCCCGTGCCCGAGCGACCCGCTGCCGATCTCGGCGCCCGGTACCAGCACGCGGTCCGGGTGGTGCCCGAGTGGGGAGTCGTAGGAGCCGAAGCCCGGCAGCCAGTCCACCGGCAGGAACCCCTTGGCGGCGAGCACGGCGTAGTACGCCATCGGCCCGTGCCCCTTGCTGAGCAGGAAGCGGTCCCGGGCCGGATCCTCGCGCCGCTCGGGCGTGACCCGGAGGACCCGGTCGTACAGCACCCACAGCACGTCCAGCGTGGAGGTGGCCGCCGGGCCGTGCTTCTCGTCGCCGGTCATCAGCCCCATCAGCCGGGGCAGGTCGTCATAGCCGTACGTGCGGCTCAGGGCGGTCGTGTCCGCTGCGGTCGTCATGCCGACGATCCTGTGACCTCAACCAAACTTGAGGTCAAGAAGAAAAGCGGTGCGCGACCATCCACCCGAGTGCGGTATGGTTTCCCTGCACGTTTCGACCGGGGAAACCCCAGGTCAAACGGCACCGGGACGTGGCGCAGCTTGGTAGCGCACTTGACTGGGGGTCAAGGGGTCGCAGGTTCAAATCCTGTCGTCCCGACTCTGCGTTTCGCAGGTCGGAGGCCGTTCTCTCGCGAAGGAGAGGACGGCCTTTCGTATGTGCGGGGGAGTCGTGCCGGGCGGAGGGCCGGACTTGATCATTCAGCCCGGGTCGGTAAAGGTGGGGCCCGGGGCGTCCTCGCTCGGACGTGCCCGTCGGCACGACGGAACGGGGAGAGCACATGACCGACTCGCAGGAACTGAGGCAACGCTGGATCCGGCGGTACCACCCCGCGCCGGACAGTGAGGTCACGGTGGTCTGCTTCCCGCACGCCGGCGGATCGGCCAGCTACTTCCAGCCACTGTCGGCTCGCCTGACCCCGCGCGCCGAAGTGCTGGCGCTGCAGTACCCGGGGCGCCAGGACCGCCGCTCGGAACCCGCGCTCACCAGCGTCGACGCCCTGGTGGACGGCATCGTCGACGCGCTGCGCGACCACGCCGGCCGTCCCCTGGTGTTCTTCGGGCACAGCATGGGCGGCACCCTCGCCTTCGAGACCGCGCGCCGCATGGAGGCGGAACTGGACGGGCGGCTGCTCGGGCTGGTCGTCTCCGGGCGCCGGTCGCCCGGCAGTCCGCGTCAGGAGGCCGTGCACCTGCGGGACGACGCCGGGCTCATCGCACAGATACGCAAACTGGACGGCACCTCCTCGGCGTTGCTGGACGACGAGGACGTGGTGCGCATGATCATTCCCGCGCTGCGCGCCGACTACACCGCGGTGGAGCGCTACGCCTACCGCCCGGGGCCTGCGCTGAGCTGCCCGCTGCGGGTCTACACCGGCGACACCGACCCGCAGGTGCGTGCGGACGAGGCGACGGCCTGGGCCGAGTACACGCGTGCCGACTTCCGGGTCCGCACGTTCACCGGCGGCCACTTCTATCTCGCCGAACGCGGCGACGAGGTGATCGCGGCCCTGCGTGAGGACATGACGGCCTTTCAGGAGCGTGCCAGCAGCGGTGCCGGCCGCTGACCCGGCGGCCCTGGGACAGCTGGGCCGCTGATCCGGCGGTCCAGGGACAGCCGGGCCGCTGACCCGGCGGCGCTGAGACAGCTGGGCCGCTGCCCCGGCAATCCGGGGGCAGCCCGCGCCGGTTGTCCCAGCCCGCGCCGGTTGTCCCGGCCCGCGCCGGCCGGGACGGCCGGCGCGGGCCGGGCCGTCAGCGACGGCCGGCGAACCGGGCCACGAGTTCCCGCTTCAGCACCTTCCCGCTCGGCCCGAGCGGGAAGTCCTCGACGAACTCCACCAGGCGCGGGTACTTGTGCCCGGCGACCCGTTCCCTGCTCCAGGACACGATGTCCGCCGCGAGGTCCGCACCCGGCGCCGCGTCGGGCCGGGCCCGCACCACGGCGCACACCTCTTCGCCGTACCGGTCGTCGGGGAGACCGATGACGGCGACCTGGGCGACGGCCGGGTGGTGCATGAGCACGTCCTCGACCTCGCGCGGATAGACGTTGTAGCCGCCGCGCAGCACCATGTCCTTCTTGCGGTCCACGATGGTCAGGTATCCGTCGGCGTCCTTCACACCCAGGTCGCCCGAGCGGAACCAGCCGTCGACCAGCACGGCCGCGGTGGCCTCCGGCCGGCCCAGGTAACCGGCCATGACGTTGTGTCCCCGTACGACGATCTCCCCGATCTCGCCGGCCGGCAGCAGCTCGACACGGTCCTCGACGTCGGCGGCGGCGATCTCCGCTTCCACGCCCCAGATGGGACGCCCCACCGTGCCCGGACGGCGTGGCCACGCCTTCTGGTTGTACGCCACCACCGGCGACGTCTCCGTGAGGCCGTACCCCTCGTAGATCGGGCAGCCGTAGACCTCCTGGAAGTCCTCCAGCACCTTGACCGGCAGGGCCGACCCGCCGGAGAAGGCACGGTCGAGGGCGGGGCGCCGGACGTCGTCGGCGGCGGCGTCCAGAAGAGCGAGGAACATGGTCGGGACGCCCATGAACACGGTGCAGCCCTCGGTGACCATGAGGTCGAGCGCGGCGGGGCCGTCGAAGCGGTTCATGAGCACCAGGGTGCCCCCGGCCAGGAAACAGGCGCTCATCCCACAGGTCTGACCGAAGGTGTGGAACAGCGGCAGGCAGCCGAGGAGCACGTCGTCGGGGCCCAGGTCGAACGGCGAGCGCATCGTGGTGCTGATGTTCATCACCAGGTTGAGCTGAGTGATCATCGCGCCCTTGGGCCGGCCGGTGGTGCCCGAGGTGTAGAGCACCAGGGCCAGGTCGTCGGGCGCGCGCGGGACCAGCCGGTCCAGGGGCTCCGCCCGCGCGGCCAGGACGTCCAGGCGTGGCGGCGCGCCCACGCCGGCGGTCCCGTCGGCGTCGGCCGGTGCCATGACGGTGAGCAGCGCGACCCCCGCCAGCTCCGCCGCCTTCGCGCCCTGGGGAAACATCGGTCCGGCGCACACCAGAGCCTTCGCCCCGGAGTCGCGCAGGACGTGGACGATCTCCTCCGCGCGCAGCAGCCCGTGCACCGGGACCGCCACCGCACCCAGGGCCAGCACGCCGTAGTACGCCATCGGGAAGTGCGGTGTGTTGGGCAGCAGCAGGGCGATCCGGTCGCCGGGACGCACCCCGTGCTCCCGCAGCACCGTCGCGTACCGGCGGGTGGCCTGCCACAGCTCCGCGTAGGTGAAGCGCTCCGGGCCGGACACGAGCGCCGGGTGATCGGGGCGTCGCCCGGCGGACTCGGCGAGGACGGAAGCGGCCGTCAGCATCAGGCGACGCCCGTGTGCAGCGCCGCCAGTGCCTGCTTGTCGGGCTTGCCCGCGCCCGTCAGCGGCAGGGTGTCGTGGAACGTGACCACGGCGGGTGCGTGCTGGGGGGACAGCTCGGCGGTGACGTGGCCGACCAGTGTGCCGGCGTCGGTGTCCGTGCCCGTCCGGCGCACGACGGCGGCGTGGATGTGTTCCACGCGGTCCTCGTCCACGACGCAGTACACGGCGGCCTGGGCGACCTCCGGGTGGGTCAGCAGCGCGTTCTCGACATCCGTCGGATGGACCCGGATGCCGTTGGTCTTCATCACCTCGCCCAGCCGGCCGTGCAGGCGCAGATACCCCTTGCCGTCGAGGGAGCCGAGGTCACCGGTGTGCACCCAGCCGTCGCGGACGGTCGCCGCGGTCAGCTCGGGCTCGCCCCAGTAGCCGAGCATGGTGAAGGGGGTGCGCACGCACACCTCGCCGATCTCCCCGGGGGCGAGGTCGCGGTGGTCCTCCACGTCGCGTATGCGCACCTCGGCGGTCAGGCGTCCGACGGTGGCCCGCAGTTCGGCATCGAAGTGGTCCGGCGGGATCAGCACGCTGATGCCGCTGGTCTCGGTGGTGCCGTAGAACTGCAGGAGCACCGGACCGAACGCCTCGACGGCCTCCGCCAGCCGGGCCGGGGCCGCGGGGCAGCCGCCGTAGGAGATGATCCTGATGCTGGACCGGTCCGTGGCGGCGAGATCCGGGTGGTCGACCAGCATGTACAGCTGCGGCGGGGTGAGGGTGAGCGCGGAGACGCGGTGGCGTTCCACCGCGCGCAGCACCTCGCCCGCTTCGAACCCGTCGTGCAGGACGACCGTTCCGCCGGAGGCGAGGGCGAGGTCGACGCCGGAGCCGTTGGAGTGGCTCACCGGCAGCGTCGACAGGTACACGACGGGCTCGGGAGAGTTCAGGCCCGCCTGGAGGTAGAGGCTCCGGACGCGGTACGGCAGGGTGACGCCCTTGGGCTTGCCGCTGGTGCCGCTGGTGAAGAGGACGACGGCCGGCTTCTCGGGGTCGGCCTCGACGGCGCCGAGGTCGAAGGAGTCCGGATCACCCGCCGACAGGTCCAGGACGTCGGGGCCGAGGGCGTCGAGCGCGGCGAGCCGGGGCGGTTCGGGCAGCCGTGCGCACAGCTCGCGGGCCGCGTCCACGTTCGCCTTGTCCACGGCGAGGAACGCCGGCCGGGTCGTGGTGAGGATCTCGCGGCGGGCGGCGGCGGCCAGCTGGTCGGTGGGATCCACCGCGTTCGTGGAGTGCAGGTGCACCACCGTCGCCCCGGCGAGGTTGGCGGCATAACGCAGGATTACGGTGGCCGGGCTATTGGTGACGGTCAGGATCGCCACAATCGGAGCTGCATCCTCCGTAAAGTTCCGGCGCAGCATTTCCGCCGCGGTGAGAACCGTCCTGGAGAACTCGCCCGCGGTGTACTCCTCACCGTCCCGCAACAGGGCGATCCG
This sequence comes from Streptomyces sp. SID486, assembly GCF_009865385.1. Lineage (GTDB taxonomy): Bacteria > Actinomycetota > Actinomycetes > Streptomycetales > Streptomycetaceae > Streptomyces. Next base: position 18,285 of record NZ_WWJT01000486.1, read on the forward strand.
GTCGGGATCGGACGTCAGCGCCTCCAGTACCCGGCGTGCGTAATTCTCGTTCGAAGTCACCGAAACTCCACTTCACAGCGCATTTTGGTCGGAGCAGGATTACATGATCACGTGCACGAGGCAACAGGCGGCTGAGTGAATGTCAGTTTGCGTACCCTGGGTCCGGGTTGCCGCATGTGTGCGCCGAATAAGCGTCGCCTCTGCGGAGGTTGGACGCCAAAGACAAAGAGATGGTATACAGACCTTACTTCCCCTGCCTCCTCAAAATCGAGGATGGCGAGCCGCTGACCCCCGCACGATTCCAGGGATGACGCGTCCGGCCGGGGTGGCCGCAAGTCGGCCGTAGCCGCGCGGTCTCACCTCAGATCACAGTCGCCTGTACGTGCACGTGGCCTCAGTCAGCCCGAAAGCGAAGCGAGTAAACGTGACGACTCAATATCTGGACCTCTTTTCCCGCCTCATCGAAGGCTCTGACGGGGGAAAGAGGGAGTTCCTGGAGATCGGCCGGCTCGCCGGGCGGTTCCCCGCGGCCAGCCTGCGCGACATCGAGGGCACGGACAGCATCAGCGTCTGGTGCAGCAACGACTACCTCGGCATGGGCCAACACCCCGCCGTGCTCGAGGCGATGAAGGAGGCGGTCGACAAGTTCGGTGCGGGCGCCGGAGGTTCCCGCAACATCGGTGGCACCAACCACTACCACGTGCAGCTGGAGAAGGAGCTCGCCGCGCTCCACGGCAAGGACGACGCCCTCCTGTTCACGTCAGGCTACACCGCCAACGACGGCGCCCTGTCGGTCATCGCCGGCCGCCTGGACGGCTGTGTCGTCTTCTCCGACGCGCTCAACCACGCCTCCATCATCGACGGCCTGCGCCACAGCCGCGCCGAGAAGCGGATCTTCCGCCACAACGACACCGCGCACCTGGAAGAGCTGCTCGCGGCGGCCGACCCGGACGTGCCCAAGCTCATCGTCGCCGAGTCCGTGTACTCGATGAACGGCGACATCGCACCGCTGCCGGAGATCGCCGACATCGCCAAGCGGTACGGGGCGATGACCTATCTCGACGAGGTGCACGCGGTGGGCATGTACGGCCCCGAGGGCGCCGGCATCGCCGCCCGGCAGGGCATCGCCGACGACTTCACCGTCATCATGGGCACCCTCGCCAAGGGCTTCGGCACCACCGGCGGCTACATCGCCGGCCCCGCCGACGTGATCGAGGCCGTGCGCATGTTCTCCCGCTCCTTCATCTTCACCACCGCCCTGCCGCCCGCCGTGGCCGCGGCCGCCCTGGCCGCCGTACGCCACCTGCGGTCCTCCGATGCCGAACGTGAACAGCTGTGGTCGAACGCACAGTTGATGCACCGGCTGCTGAACGAGCGGGGCATTCCCTTCATTTCGGACCAGACGCACATCGTCTCCGTCCTGGTCCGGGACGAGGCCCTCTGCAAGCGGATGTCCGCCGAGCTGCTCGACCGGCACGGCATCTACGTCCAGGCGATCAACGCGCCGAGCGTGCGGGTGGGCGAGGAGATCCTGCGGGTGGCCCCCGGTGCCGTGCACACCGCCGACGAGGTGCGCGGATTCGTCGACGCCCTGGACCAGGTCTGGGAGCGGCTGGGCGCCGACCGTCTGCCCCTCGGCACCGCAAAATGATCTTGGTCGTATAAACTCCCCGGCACGGCAGCCTGTTGACCTCCCGTCAGCTTCCTCGCCCGAAGCCTTCGCTTGACACGAGATCGCTGACGGGGGTTGGATGAAATTGCCGAACAGCCAAGCGACTCGCAGGTAGTTGTGACCTGCAAGAAGTGACGGAGGCCACATGGACCCCCGTCGACGATCGCCGCTAAGCGGTGTTTGCCCACCCTTCACCGGGCGGGCTGGAACGGGGGTTCTGAGTGACACTTGCGTATGTTCTCGACGGCGGCATGAATGATCAGCCAGGAGCCGGTACCGAGCTGTATGAACTTTTTCCCAGCGTGCAGCGGACCTATGCCCGGATAGCGGACTGGACCGGTCTCGACGTTCAGCGCATCTTCCATGAACAAAGAGAACCCGGACAGGAGCACCGCCAAGGAGTCGGTGCTGTTCGACAGGCCGCCGCCGTTCTCGGAATCGCCGACGTACTCGCCGAAGAATACGGAATCACGCCTACTGCGGTATGCGGGCTCAGTTTCGGCGCACTCGTCGCCGCAAGCCTCGCCGGATCAGTGGAGCGGCAAGACCTTTTCACCTTCCTGATGCGTTTGCGAGAGGTGCCGGGTCCTTCTCCGGACTCCCCGCGACAAGCCGTCGCCATGCTCCGCATTCCCGTCGACACCGACCCCGGTGCATTCGTCGCGGACGTCCCCGACGTCCATCTCTCCGCAGACCTCGGCCGCGTGAGCAGCACCGGCAGCGAACGCATGGTGCTGCTCGGCGGCTACCGCAGCGCCCTGGAAACCTTCGGTGCCACCCTGCCGCCCGGCGCCCTGCACATCGCCGAGGAGCACGGCAGCGCCTTCCACTCACCGCTGCAACGCCACATCACCGACTTCCTTGCGCCCACGCTGGACGCCATGACCTTCAGGGACCCTCGCGTCCCCGTCCACTCGTGCATGGAGCGCAAGGCGCTCACCACGGGTGAGGAGATCCGCGACCTGTTCCGCCGCAACCCGACCGACCCGGTCAGCGTGCCGCACATGATCGGCGGCCTCGAGGACGCGGGCACCCAGCTCGGCCTGGTCCTCGGCCCCGCCGCCTTCGGCACCTTCCAGAACGCCGACTTCCCCGTGGTCCACGTCGAATCCCCGGACCACGTCTTCGAGGCCATGACAGCCGTGTACGACTTCGGTATCGACCTGCCCCCGGTGGAACCCACCTCCAGCGAAACAGTGGCGGGGTGAAGACGGTGAAGGACGTCACTCCTCTCATCGACGAATGGCTCGGCCAGGACATCGACGCCTGGACCCGCCGCGTGGTCCGCCGCCACTTCGACCCCGACACCGGCAGCCCGTACTGGCTCAAGCGGGCAACCGAACTCGCCGTCGACCCACGCGACATCACCCGCTACGACGACCTCGCCGCCTTCGGCCCCATGCCGCTCGGCGAACTGCGCACCCTCGACCCCACCGACCTCGTACCCCTCGCCGTACCCCGGCCCCTGGCCGGCCGCATCTGGGACTCCGGCGGCACCACGGGCAGCCCCTGCCGCGTCTTCTACACCGAGCCGATGCTCCGGCAGCGCGCCGCCTGGCGCCGCTGGGTCATCGAACGCGAAGGCTTCCGACCCGGCCGGGGCTGGCTCCAGGCCACTCCCACCGGCCCGCACCTCATCGGCCACGGCGCCGTGGACCTCGCGGACCTGTACGACGGCCGCGTCTACGGCATCGACTTCGACCCCCGCTGGGTCAAGCGGCTGCTGCGCGACGGCAGGCTGAAGGACGCCCAGGAGTACACCTCGCACATCGTCGACCAGATGGCCGCCGTACTGGAGAGCCAGCCCGTCGACTACCTCGTCACCACCCCCGCACTCCTCCAGGCCGTCATCAAGGCCCGGCCGGAACTGGTGGCGCGACTGAGCGGCGTACGGCTCAGCGGCACCCACGCCACCGCGGCGATGCGCCGCTCCTTCGCCCAGGCCCTGGACGGCGGAATCGTCGCCGTCACCTACGCCAACACCTTCGGCAACACGGTCGGCCTCCCCGTGGAGAACGACGGCGCGCTGATGCCCTACCTGCCCAACTACCCGCAGGTCACCATGGCGGTGGTCGACAAGGACGACTGGTCCAGGGTCGTGGCCTACGGCGAACAGGGCCAGGTCCGCCTGACCGTCCTGCACGACGACCTCTTCCTGCCGAACATCCTGGAACGCGACCTCGCCGTCCGCTACGACACCGGCGACGCCTGGCCGTGCGACGGCGTCGCCAACGTACGACCCCTGCAGGTCGTCCGGTCGGCACCGGAGGGGATCTACTAGCCGCCCGGGGCCGGCCCGCACAGGGGCCGCCCCGGTACGCACCGCAAGCCCGGGGCGGACACACGGCCGGCCACCCGCCGCCCACCCACCACCGACCCGCCGTGACCCGCCGGCCCTCGGCCCGCCGGGACACAACAACCTGTCCCGGCACGCCCCGCACCAGGGCCACGCGGCTGCGGACCGGCGGCGCCCGACGGGCCCCCGACGGGCCCCCGACGGACCCACCGGCTCCGGTGAACCGGATCCCCGCCGGACCCGAAGGACCTGGCGCACAAGGCGTCTCCCCCCAACTCACCACCCGATCAACGCACACCCACCGGAGCCGGGAGCACCTCGCGTCGCGCCCGGCCCCCCTGTCCTGGTCCCAGGGAGTCATCCTCATGAAGCGTTCCGAGGCCGCCTTCGCACACACGGCGGAAGCGGCGGACACTCCGATCGCCGTCGTAGGACTCTCCTGCCGCCTTCCCGGCGCCCCCGACCCCACCGCCTTCCGGGACCTGCTGCGCACCGGCACCGACGCCATCACCGACGTGCCCCGGGAGCGCTGGGACGCCGACGACCTCCACGTCGACCAGGACACCACCCGCCCCGGCACGGTCAGCACCCGCCGCGGCGGCTTCCTGCCCCAGGAACACGTCGACCACTTCGACGCGGCCTTCTTCGGCATCTCACCCCGCGAAGCCGCCGCCATGGACCCCCAGCAGCGCCTCGTCCTGGAACTGACCTGGGAGGCCCTGGAAGACGCGGGCATCGCACCCGACCGGCTCCGCGCCACCGACACCGGCGTCTACATCGGCGTCATCGCCGACGACTACGCCACCCTGCAACGACAGCGCGGCCTCGCGGCCATCGACCGTCACAGCTTCACCGGACTGCAGCGCAGCATCATCGCCAACCGAGTCTCCTACCACCTCGGCCTGCGCGGCCCCAGCCTCACCCTCGACGCCGGCCAGGCGTCCTCCCTCGTCGCCGTCCACCTGGCCTGCGAAAGCCTGCGCCGCGGCGAGAGCACGATCGCCGTCGCCGGCGGCGTCAACCTCATCCTCGCCCCGGAGAGCAGCGTCAGCGTCGCCAAGTTCGGCGGCCTGTCACCCGACGGCACCAGCTACACCTTCGACGCCCGCGCCAACGGCTACGTCCGCGGCGAAGGCGGCGGCGCCGTCGTCCTCAAGCCCCTCCCCGCGGCCCTCGCGGACGGCGACCCCGTCTACTGCGTCATCCGCGGCAGCGCCGTCAACAACGACGGCGGCGGCACCCACCTCACCACGCCCCATCAGAGCGCACAGGAAGACGTCCTGCGCCGCGCCTACCAGCATGCCGCCGTGGACCCCGCCCGCGTCCAGTACGTCGAACTCCACGGCACCGGCACCAGGACCGGCGACCCGATCGAGGCCGCGGCCCTCGGCGCCGTCCTGGGCAGCGCACGACGCCAAGCCGGCACACCCCTCCTGGTCGGCTCCGCCAAGACGAACGTCGGCCACCTGGAGGGTGCCGCCGGCATCGTCGGATTCATCAAGACAGCGCTCGGTCTGAAGCACCGGGAACTCTTCCCCAGCCTCAACTACCGCACCCCCAACCCCGACATCCCGCTGGACGACCTCAACCTCCGCGTCCAGACCGACACGCGGCCCTGGACCTCCGACCCCGACACGGACGCGCCCCTCACCGCCGGTGTCAGCGCCATCGGCGTCGGCGGCACGAACTGCCATGTCGTACTGGAAGAGGCACCTTCGCGTGCGGGTGCGGGAGTTGGTGCGGATTCGGCATCGGGTGCGGACTCGGCCGGGGATGTCGTGGCGCCGCCGGTGGTGCCGTGGGTGGTGTCGGCGAAGTCCGAGGCCGCGCTGCGTGGGCAGGCGGAGCGGTTGGCCGCGGCTGTGGGCGGGTTGTCGCCGGTGGATGTCGGGTTCTCGCTGG
>NZ_WWJT01000487.1 GCF_009865385.1 Streptomyces sp. SID486
CCCCCGCCCGCCGCACGCCCCCGCCGGGCTCACGGCACCCGGCCGCCCCGAGCGGCGTGTCCCGGCAGGACCCACGGCAGCATCTGACCGCCCCGGGCGGCAGGCCCCCGGCCGGGCTACGGCACCCGGGCCGCCCCGAGCAGCGCGTCCCAGTCGGACAGTTTGACCACGCTCCGCCCCAGCCGTGCGCCGAGCTCGGCCTCGGCCCGCTCGATCGCCAGCCAGCCGTTCCACGGCACGGGTTCCGTGCCGGCCGCCCGCAGGGCCGCGACCGGGTCCGCCGGTACGTCCGTGTGCCCGAGCGCGGGAGCGTCCGCCAGCAGCGAGATCACCGTCTCCTTCGCGCAGGGCCGGTTGGTGCCGATGACCCCGGTCGGGCCCCGCTTGATCCACCCGGCCACGTACTCGCCGGGCGAGGGCGTGCCGTCGCGCAGGACCCGGCCCTCGAGATGCGGGACGGTGCCGCTCGCCGGGTCGAACGGCAATCCCTCCAGGGGCACTCCGCGATAGCCCACCGAGCGCAGCACCAACTGCGCGGGGATGTCCTCGTACCGGCCCGTGCCGGTCACGCCGCCCCGGCCGTCGGGGACCGTCCGTTCGAAGCGGACGGCGCTCACCCGCCCGGCGCCCTCCAGGAGTTCCACCGGGCGCAGGAAGAACCGCAGCCGGATCCGGCGGACGGCCGCCGCGGAGGGCTGCGTCGCCCAGCCGCGCAGCACCTCCACGTTGCGGCGCGGTCCGGCGGGCAGCGTGCCCGGGTCGGCCGGATCCAGCGCCAACTCCTCCTTGTCGACGACGACTTCGGTACCGGGAAGGCCGCCCAGCTCGCGCAGCTCCTTGGTGGTGAAACGGGCCTGCGCGGGACCCCGCCGGCCCACCATGTGCACGTCGGTCAGCCCGCTCGCGGCCAGCACGTCCAGCGCTGCCTGCGGGATGTCGGTGGGGCGCAGCTCCGCCGCCCCGCGGACCAGCATCCTGGTGACGTCCACCGCGACATTGCCCACCCCGACGACCACCGCCGAGCGCACCCCGCGCAGGAAGCCCGCGTCGGCCGCGTCCGGGTGCGCGCTGTACCAGGAGACGAACTCGGTCGCCGACCAGCTGCCCGGCAGGTCCTCGCCGGGGACCCCCAGCCGCCGGTCGGTGGCGGCACCCACGCAGTAGACGACCGCGTGGTACAGCTCCCTCAGCCGCTCCACCGGCAGGCCCCCAGACCCGCCGACCCGGACCCCGCCGAGGAACCGCACCCGCTCGTGCTCCAGCACCGTCCGCAGGCTGCCCTGCAGGGACTTGATCTTCTCGTGGTCGGGGGCGACGCCGTAGCGGACCAGTCCGTAGGGGCACGGCAGCCGGTCCAGGACGTCCACGTGGACCGCGGGGTCACGCTGGACCAGGGTCTGGGCGGTGTAGCAACCGCTCGGCCCGGAACCGACGACGGCGACACGCAGCACAGCGGTACTCCTTGCCCTAAGGAGGGGCGTGCGGACACTTCCAGCATGGCACCGCGGGGATCCGGTGGGCAGGGGCCGGTGGAGTGATCCGGAAGCGCGTCTGTCCGGTCGAAATCTGATCATGCGGTTACGTTCCGTGTGTGCTTGGAGCGACCTTTCTCAACCTCACTGACCGGAACACGGGGGACGGTGCCGTCTCCGTGTGGCCCGCGTGGGAGGTGCGGGAGCACGGCGGCGCCACGAGGTGGTTCCACCTCCGGCTGGCCTTTCCCGACGGTGCCCGGGTCGACGCCCTGGCCGTGCTGCACGGCGGACACGTCTCGGTCGAGGACGTCACGGCCCGGCCTGCCCTCTCCCTCGCCGACCTCACCGCGCTCGCCGACTGGATCGACGGCCCGCTGTCCGAGGCGTGCGGGGTGACGGCAC
>NZ_WWJT01000488.1 GCF_009865385.1 Streptomyces sp. SID486
GCCGAGGGCATGCCGCGCCGGTACGCCGACTATCTGGCGACCGACGGCTTCACCGCCCTGAACACGGTGTCGACCATCGGTTCCTTCCTGCTCGGCCTGTCGATGCTGCCCTTCCTCTACAACGTGTGGAAGACGGCCAAGTTCGGCGAGCCGGTCGGTGTGGACGACCCGTGGGGCTTCGGCCGCTCGCTGGAGTGGGCGACGTCCTGCCCGCCGCCGCGGCACAACTTCGTCACCCTGCCACGGGTGCGCAGCGAGTCCCCGGCGTTCGACCTGCACCACCCGGACATCGCGCTGCAGGAGTTCGAGGCCCACAGGCTTCCGGCCGCCACCGACCGAGGGCACGGGTGAGCGGTCCGTCCCAGCGGGGAGCCGGAGTGGGTGGCGACCTCGGCAACGAGGTCGAGGGCTATCTGCTGTGGCAGGCCAGGGTCGCCGAGGCCGAGCGGCGCGCACGGGAGTTCGCGGACCCGCTGGACTGGCTGACGACGGCGCAGCGCGAGGAGGTCGAGCGGCGGTACGTCGCCGACAGTCTGCGGCGGGCCCGGGCCGACCTCGAACGCGTCGCGGCCCGGTGCGTGTCACTGCGGGCCGAGTACGAGCACCGGTACGAGGTGCTGCGGCGGCGCTGCGTGGGCGTGGTGCTCGCGGTGTGCGCCGGCTTCACCACGCTGGCCACGCTGCTGCTGGTCCTCTGACGGACCGACGCCCGGCTGAGCGCCGTTCACCGCACGGTCCAGGTGAGCGCGTCGGTGGTACGGGCGCGCAGGGCGGGGTCGCGCAGGGCCGTGGTCCCGTCGGTCACGGTCGCGGTGATCCGGTGGCCGTGGCCGCGGACGCCCAGTGCGCGGGGGGTCGTCGTCCGGACGCCGGCCGCCCACGGGACCTGCCTGCCGTCGACGGACCAGGTGAGGCGGAGGTCGGCGAGGCCGCCGAGCGGGGCGAGGCGCACCCTGATCGGCCGGTCCGCGCGGACCGGCCGGCCGGTGGGGACGGCTGAGGTCAGCGCGTCCGCGTCGGCGTAGAACCCGGCGATCATCGCCTCGCGTCCGACGACGTTGAACTCCGTCGACTCCAGACTGCGCATCAGGGACGTCTCGGTCGGGCGGTGGATGCCCGTCTCGTAGTAGCCGCCGCCCTCGTACGTGCCGACGACCGACCCCGTGGGGTCCTGGACCCCGGCCCAGCGGTGCCACTTGGCCTCGGCCGGGTCGCGGTGGAGGGTGAGGTTGGCCGCCGCGGGCTCCTCGGGGCCGGGATAGGGGCCGTAACCCGGGTACTGGTACTCGTCGGCCAGCCGGCCTATGGAGTGGCCCAGTTCGTGGGCGCCTATGAGGTACGAGCGTTCGTTGCCGGACGACATGGTGGCCACGCCGTGGAAGGGCGAGCCCGGCGGCAGGTCGGGGGTGGAGTAGCCGGCGCCGCCGTACTTGGCCGAGTGGGCGACGACGAAGACGATGTCGGCGGCCGGGGCCAGGGCGGCGTACCGGGTGACCGCGCCGGTGTCGACGCACAGCAGGCGTTCGAGGCCCTCGCAGTAGAAGGCCGAGCCCAGCGCGGTGTCCTTCACGACGTCGGCCGCCGGGTCGCCGGAGACACCGGACTCCCGGGAGACGGCGTTCACCAGCCAGATGTTGAACAGCCCCCGGTAGCTCCGGTACGGCTCGACACCGAAGATCGCGTCCAGTTTCTCCTCGGCGTCCGCCGCGAACTCGTCCTGCTCGGCGGCGGTGTAGCCGTCCCCCATCACGACGAGGTCGAGCCGTCCGGACACCGGCCCGGTGTGCTGGAGCGGCCGGACGGCGCGGCCCGCGCCCGCCGGGACCGCCACCGGGACGCGCCCGGTGAGGTCCCCCGTGCCGTGCGCCGGGCCGGTCCCACCCCGCACCGGGCCGGTCCCCGGGACGCTCACCCGCCGGGGCTCCGCTCCGGG
>NZ_WWJT01000489.1 GCF_009865385.1 Streptomyces sp. SID486
TGGAGCCGGTGCAGCCGCAGCCGCAGCCGCAGCCGCTGGCGCGCAGGGTGCCAAGGCCGGTACCGCCGCAACCGCCGCGCAGGCGGGTGCCGGTGCGCAGGCCGCAGGTGCAGGCGCAGGTGCCGGTCAGGACCGGACCACCGCCCTCGCCGCCGCCGACGGCGACACCGCCGCGGGCACGGGCGAGCAGGCGAAGAACGCCAAGAACGCCAAGAACGCCAAGAATGCCAAGGACGCCAAGGACGCGAAGAAGGGCAAGCGGCCCAAGCGGACCGGGTGGCGGCGGATCTTCCCCACCTGGCGCATGCTGCTCGGCACCTTCTTCGTCGGCGTGCTGCTCGTGATCGGCCTCTTCTTCCTCGGCTACTCCCTGGTCAAGATCCCCCCGGCCAACGCGTTCGCGACCAAGCAGAGCAACGTCTACCTCTACGCGGACGGCTCGCAGCTGGCCCGCGACGGTGAGGTCAACCGCGAGAACGTCAGCCTCGCCCAGGTCTCCAAGGACGCCCAGCACGCCGTACTGGCCGCGGAGGACCGCGACTTCTACACCGAGTCCGCCATCGACCCCAAGGCGATGCTGCGCGCCGGCTGGAACACCGCGACCGGCAAGGGCAAGCAGTCCGGCTCGACGATCACCCAGCAGTACGTGAAGAACTACTACCTGGCCCAGGAACAGACGGTCACCCGCAAGGCCAAGGAGTTCTTCATCTCGATCAAGCTGGACCGGAACAAGTCCAAGGGCGAGATCCTCGAGGGCTACCTCAACACCAGCTACTTCGGCCGCAACGCCTACGGCATCCAGGCCGCCGCCCAGGCCTACTACGGCAGGGACGCCGCCGAGCTCGACCCGGCCCGCGCCGCCTACCTCGCCGCGCTCGTCAACGCGCCGAGCGAGTACGACGTCGTGGCCCACCCGGAGAACAAGAGGGCGGCCCTGGCCCGCTGGAACTACGTGCTGGACGGCATGGTCAAGAAGGGCTGGCTCAGCGAGTCCGAGCGCACCGGCATGAAGTTCCCCATGCCGAAGGAGCAGACGGTCTCCACCGGCATGTCCGGCCAGCGCGGCTACCTCGTCGAGGCGGTCAAGCAGTACCTGACCAGCAACAACATCATCGACGCCGACCATCTCGCGGCCGGCGGCTACCGCATCACCACCACCATCCAGAAGAACCGGCAGGACGCCTTCGTCAAGGCGGTCGACGACCAGCTGATGTCCAAGCTGGACAAGAAGAACCGCAAGGCCGACACCTACGTCCGGGCCGGCGGCGCCTCCGTCGACCCCAGGACCGGCAAGGTCGTCGCGATGTACGGCGGCATCGACTACGTGAAGCAGTACACCAACGGCGCCACCCGGGGCGACTACCAGGTCGGCTCCACCTTCAAGCCGTTCGTGTTCACCTCCGCCGCGCAGAACGGGTCCACCACCCAGGACGGCCGGACGATCACCCCGAACACCGTCTACGACGGCACCAACCAGCGCCCCGTCCAGGGCTGGAGCGGCGGCGCCTACGCACCCGAGAACGAGGACCAGAAGTCGTACGGCGACATCACCGTCCGCAAGGCCACCGACCTGTCGGTGAACTCGGTGTACGCGCAGATGGCCGTCGACGTCGGCCCCGCCAAGGTCAAGCAGACCGCGGTCGACCTCGGCATCCCCTCCGACACCCGTGACCTGGAGCCGTACCCGTCCATCGCCCTCGGTACCGCCACCGCCAGCGTGCTGGACATGGCCGAGGCGTACGCGACGCTCGCCAACCACGGCAAGCACGGCACGTACACACTGGTCGAGAAGATCACCAAGAACGGCAGCGACGAGGTCAGGCTGCGCGACGCGACGGCCAAGCAGGCCGTCAGCCGGGAAGCCGCCGACACCACCACGTCCGTCCTGCGCAGCGTGGTCCAGAGCGGCACCGCCACCGCCGCGCAGGCCGCGGGCCGCCCGGCGGCCGGCAAGACCGGTACCGCCGAGAGCGACAAGGCCGCCTGGTTCGCCGGCTACACCCCCGACCTGGCCACCGTGGTCTCCGTCATGGGCCAGGACCCGGTCACGGCCGCGCAGAAGCCGCTGTACGGCGCGCTCGGCCAGCCCCGTATGAACGGCGGCGGCCCGCCCACCGAGATCTGGGCGCAGTACACGCGCGACGCGCTGAAGGGCAAGCCGGTCGCCGACTTCGACCTCCAGCTCCAGGAGGGCGCCGACCAGATCCAGGAACCCCCCGCCACCGGCACGGCCGAGCCCGGCACCGACGGCGGCCAGGCCGACGGCGGCACCACCACGGGCACTCCCACCACCGGCGGCACCACCACCGGCGGGGGCACCCCCACCGACGGCGGCACCGCCACGGACGGCGGCGCGGCCACCGGCGGCGACCCGACCGACGGCGGTAC
>NZ_WWJT01000490.1 GCF_009865385.1 Streptomyces sp. SID486
CCTGCTACCGCTCACGCGACTGGCGCGATGCCCTGGCGAAGGCCGGGATCGTCCACAAGCGAACACGGCCCTACCGGCCGCAGACGAACGGCAAGGTCGAACGCTTCAACCGCACCCTGCTGGACGAGTGGGCCTACGCCCGCCCCTACCGCTCCGAGGCCGAACGACGCGCCGCCTTCAGCGAGTGGCTGCACACCTACAATCACCACCGCGGACACACCGCGCTCAAGGGCCAACCACCCGCCAGCCGCGTCCCCAACCTCACAGGGCAGTACACCTAGGGCGTGTGTCGAAAATTCTTCTGGAGCGGCTGTGGGGTCGCTTCGCTAGGGTGCGGCCATGGCGAACTACGTGCTGGTTGCAGATGGCGAACCGTTCGTCTCCTCCTGGCCGGACGGCGGGGTGATGGTAAGGGCATCGATCGCCGAGAACGGGGGAGCACTGGCGGCTGATCGAGATGGACACCGGCCACTGGCCGATGTTCTCCTGACCGCGCGAACTGGCGCACATCCTCCTCGAAATCGCCGGGGAGTGACCGCAGTTCCACGCTTGCGGACTCTTTGCCGGCGTATATCACGAGGGCTGGTCGCAGCCATTCGTTGATGGCCGCGACGAGGACGGTCGCCTCGTCGCGGACCGCCGACTTGTCGTATCGCGTGGCGACGGCTTGGTACCTCTCAAGGCGCTTGATGCCCACTCGATCGCGTGGCGCTCGCGGTGGTCAACCGGGTCGAACGCGGCGGCCGACCGCCACGGGATCCGAGCTTCCTGCGGTCGTGGGTCTGGTCGACCTTGTCGGGGATGGTGCAGCAGATCCCCCGGCGGCGCAGGTAGGAGCAATTCCTGCGCGAGGCGCACGCCATTCAGGTCCCACGTGATCGCACCCCTCGCGTCGGCCACGGACTGGAGGCGGGTGAGGACCCGTGTGCCAGGTGCCGTCCCGCTGCCATCGGCGGAACAGGTCGTAAATCCGGCCCCACGGCCCGTACTCGACGGGTACGTCCCTTCACGGAACCCCTGTCCGACCCGGAACCGTATGCCGCCGGTCAGCTGCCGTCGGGCCGGACGGGCGGCCGCCCCGCCTTCGTCCCCTTCGACAACAACGGCTCCTACACCGCCCACTGTTCGTCCGTGAGCCCCCTCCCGTGCCATGAACCGTGATCATTCACAGCTCAAGATCCACCTTCGATACACGGCCTGGTCCCAGGCGGTCACAGGGCCGTGGTCAGCAGATCGCTGAGGGGCTGCGCGGAGTCGGTGCCCGAGTGGCCGAAGGGAGCGTCGAAGCTCCAGACGAGGCAGAGCAGGAAGACCACCAGGGCGCTGAAGGCGGTGGCGAGCAGCAGTTCGCGGGCCGAGCGGCGGATCTGCAGGGTGTACAGCAGACCGAGGGTGACGACGGCGCCGGCGACGAGACCGAACCAGACCTCGCCAGGCAGGGTGGTGCCGGCACTGTCCAGGCGCTGGTGACGTGCGTCGTCCGCGGCGGCGATCTGGTCCAGCAGCGGCTGGTACGCCTGGGCCTGGAGTTCGTCGCCCGGAGTGTGGTGGGCGACGTCGCTGCGGATCCGGGCGAGCAGCCGGCCGCCGGTGCCGTCGACGGGCGCGTCGCGCTCCATCGCGGGCCACTCGGTGGTGACGGCGTGCCGGGCGTAGTCGTCGATGTGGTGGTGCACCTGGGCGTGGAAGGCGGCCGGGTACACGTCCAGTCGCTGGTCGATCTCGTACAGTGCCTGCGCCTCGCGCTGCACGGTGTCCTCGGCCGCCCCGCGGGCCTCCCAGACACCGGCGATGGCCAGACCGAGCACGATGGCATAGACGACGCCGACCATCATGACCATGTACTCCAGCACGTCCGGTGTCTCGGAGGTGTCCTCGTCGACGGCGACGCGGCGGTGCCGCACCACGATGGCCACGACGACGAGCAGACAGACCAGGATCGAGATCAGCGTGTAGACGAGCCACTCGGGCACAGCACAACTCCAGGACGGGTACGGCAGGACAGGCACGGCAGGACAGACACGTGGAACGGGTACGTCGGAACGGAAGGAGAGCGCGCGAGCCCCGGGGGCGGGAGCGCGAGCACCACGGGCGGGGGGGGCTGGGGGGACACGGCGGCCGGACGGGGGTGACGGCCGGCCGATGCGAGGGTCAGCCGCGGCTCCGCCGGCGGGAACCGGGCCGCAGCACGGCCGCTGCCAGGATGGCCGGGGTGGTGACCACGGCCATGGTCATGGTGGTCGGCGTCCCGGCCAGGGCCGGGCGGTGCGGGCCTCCGGTGTAGTGCGGGCGCGGCACCCAGTGGAAGGCTGCCGGTGCCCTCGCGGGTGCGGGGGAGGGGCTGGGCCGCGGACCGGCCGGCGTGACCGCTGCCTCCGCGACCGGTGCGGCGGGGGCCGGCGG
>NZ_WWJT01000491.1 GCF_009865385.1 Streptomyces sp. SID486
TCGAACCGGTCGATCGCCTTGATCAGGCCGATCATGCCGGTCTGGACGATGTCCTCCATGTCGTCGCCGCGGCCCCGGAACCGGCCGGCCGCGAACCGTACCAGCGACATGTTCATCTCGATGAGGGTGTTGCGCGCGTACTGGTACTCGTGCGTGCCCTCCTCCAGCTCGGCCAGCCGGCGGAAGAACTGGCGCGACAGCTCGCGCGCGTCACGCGGGGCGACCGACGCCGGGTCCGCGATGCCAGGCAGTGATACCTCGCCCGTCCTGTCCTGCTCGGTCTGATCGACGACCTCTGCTTCCGACCGGATCCCGACGGCGGTGTTCATTGCCTCTCCCCACGAAGTCACGGTACGACGTGTGCCTCTACGGCCTCAGTGTCCGAGTTCCTGTGCATATAGCGTCCCTCCGGGTACCCGCTATTCGGCGAGGTATGCCCGTCGGAACGCTCGCGGCCCGGGTACCCCCGGTGACGCCGCGCATGCACGCGTCCGCACGCACTGGCGCAAAACAGCCGGTCACTCCACTCGAACGGCCGGTCACCCCACTCATACGGCGGCCGGTCCCATCCGACGCGAACGGCCGGTCACCCGACCTGAACGGCCGGTCACCCGACCCGAACGGCCGGTCACCCCTCCCGCAGCTGCCGGAAGAACGCCCGGACGTCGGCGACCAGCAGGTCCGGTTCCTCCATGGCCGCGAAGTGGCCGCCGCGGTCGAACTCCGTCCAGCGCACCAGGTGCTCGGTGCGCTCGGCCTTGTGCCGCAGCACGATCTGGGGCTCGGCCGGAAAGAGGGCGAGCCCGGTCGGCGCGGTCGACGGCTCGGCCGGGCGGGCGCCGCGGCCGGGGGCGTGCGCCCGCTCGTAGTAGATCCGCGCGGACGAGGCGGCCGTGCCCGTCAGCCAGTACAGCATGACGTTGGTCAGCAGCCGGTCCCGGTCGACGGCCTCCTCCGGCAGCTCCCCGCAGTCGCTCCACTCCCGGAACTTCTCCACGATCCAGGCGAGCTGGCCGACGGGCGAGTCCGTCAGGGCGTAGCCGAGGGTGTGCGGCCGGGTCGACTGCAGGACGGCGTACCCGGTGCCCTCCCGCGACCACTCGTCCCAGGCGCGCCACGACCGCTGCGTCCGCTCCCGCTCCTCCGGCCCGAGCGCGGCCAGCTCCTCGGCGGTCGGCTCGGTGGCCTGCTGCCCGCCGGGCAGCAGGTTGAGGTGGACGCCGATGACCCGGTCGGAGTGGACGCGGCCCAGCTCCCTGGAGATCGCCGCGCCCCAGTCGCCGCCCTGGGCGCCGAACCGGTCGTAGCCGAGCCGGCGCATCAGCTCCGCCCAGGCGCCGGCGACCCGGCCGGCCTCCCAGCCGGACTCGGTGGTGGGCCCCGACAGCCCGAACCCCGGGATGGTCGGTACGACGACGTGGAAGGCGTCCGCCGGATCCCCGCCGTGTGCCGCGGGGTCGGCGAGCGGTCCGGCCACGTCCCAGAACTCCACGAGGGAGCCCGGCCAGCCGTGGGTCAGCAGGAGCGGCGTGGCGTCCGGTTCGGGCGAGCGCAGGTGTGCGAAGTGGACACGGGCGCCGTCGATCACGGTGGTGAACTGCGGCCACGCGTTCAGCCGTGCCTCCGCGGCCCGCCAGTCGTACTCGTGCCGCCAGTAGGAGACCAGCTCCCGCAGGTAGCCGGCCGGTACGCCGTACTCCCAGCCGGCACCGGGCAGCTCGGCGGGCCAGCGGGTGCGGTCCAGTCGGTCGTGGAGGTCGTCGAGGTCGCTCTGCGGTACCGAGAGGCGGAACGGGCGGATGCTGTCGTCGGCCGTGGAAGTCATGATCAGGATGCTAGGCGCAGGACCGTGTCACCCGTTCGGATGTCGTGGGGCGGAAGCCGATGAGTTTCGCGCCCGGGTGGGGTCGACACACATGACCGTGTTCCACGCCCCGTTCCACGCCCCGGGAGGCGCACATGACCACCGACGGATTCACCACGTGTCTCTGGTTCGACGGCCAGGCGGAGGAGGCCGCGCACTACTACGTGTCGCTCTTCAAGAACTCCAGCGTGGGACGCGTCGTCCGGTGGCCCGAGTCCGGGCCCGGCCCGGCCGGTTCCGTGCTGACGGTGGAGTTCACCGCCAACGGCCAGAAGTTCGTCGCGCTCAACGGCGGTCCCGAGTTCCGGTTCAACGAGGCGGTCTCCTTCCAGATCCCCTGCTCCGACCAGCAGGAGATCGACCACTACTGGACGAAGCTCACCGAGAACGGCGGCGAGGGCGGCCCCTGCGGGTGGCTCAAGGACAGGTACGGCGTCTCCTGGCAGGTCGTCTACGCCCCGCTGGAGGACATGATCGCCGATCCCGACCCGGAGAAGGCCGCCCGTGCCACCCGCGCCATGATGGGCATGGGCAAGCTGGACGCCGCCGCGCTGGAGCGTGCGTACGCCGGCGAGTGACCGGGGGCCCGCCCCGCGCGGCGCACGCACGCCCGCCGGGGGCACTCGCCGGAGACGCCCCCGTGGCCCGGCGCCCTCACCGCCGTCGCGGTCGGCGTGATGCCGCCGGGATCAGACCCGGTCGGCCACGATGAGCAGGTACTGGAAGCTGCCGTTGCGGTACGCGGACAGGAAGGTGTCCTCGATGCCCGTGACCAGGTGGTCCGCCTCCTTGCGCAGCTCCCAGTACGGGATGGTGGCCTGCGTCAGGTCCTCCACGTGGACCGGCACCAGCCGGTTGCGGGCCATCGCCCGGAAGTACGCCGACCGCGGGTGGATGTCGCAGATGTAGTGCGCGTTGATCAGGGAGACCTCGCGGGACGCCTGCCCGTAGGTGTCGTTGTAGCAGCCGGTGATCACCACGTACCGCCCGCCGCGGCGCAGCAGCCGCGCGTGCTCGGCGAACAGCAGCTCCAGCTCGACGTACATGGTCGACTCGTTGTTCCAGGACGCCGCGTACGCGCCGGTCTCGAACCCGGTGTCGAGCATGTTGCGGTGGTGGTAGCGCACCTTGTCGTCGATGCCGCGCGCGCGGGCCTGCTCGTTGGCGAAGTCCGCCTGCTTCGTCGAGAGGGTGACACCGTCCGCGTGGCAGCCGTACCGCAGGTTCGCCACGACGCTGCCGCCGCCGCGTCCGCAGCCGGCGTCGAAGACCCGGTCGGCGGGGGAGAGCGGACCGAGGTGGGAGGCCAGCAGTTCGGCCTGGGCGTGCTCGAGCCGGTGCAGTTCGGTGGTGATGCGTTCCCGGCGCAGGTCCGCATCGGGTTCGTCGAGCACCGAGCGGTCGGCCGCCCCGATGCCGTAGTGGTGGTGGTAGAGGTCGTCGATCTTGCCCAGTTCGAGGTTGACCGGGTTTTCCTCGGCGTTCCAGTAGTCGGCGACGCGGCTCTGGTAAGTGGACTGGGCCGGTACGGGAACAGCTGCGGTCCGGGCGACGGGCACGGTCGTCAACGGTGACTCCTCATGGCGCATGGGGCGGTGTTTCGTTCCGTGGAAGCGGTGCGGTTACCAGTAGTCGGGAAGGTGGTAGCGGTGGCTGTTGGTGGCGTGCCACTCGTGGTTGCCGGACACCCAGGCGGCGAGCCCCCGGGCGTAGCGCTCCACGAGGGGGGAGGCCGCGGAGAGGAGGGCGGACTCCTCCTCGAAGGCATCCATGATCCGGTTGTGGATCTCGACCGACTTCAGATAGGCGGCCTTCAGCCCGCAGCGGTCGTTCGCGGCGACCACCTGGGGCAGGTTGAGGTGGGTCGGGTCGCTGGCCAGCTCCTTGGTGAAGGAGTACAGGTCGTTGACGATGGTGGTGGCGTTGCAGGCGAGGGCCGTGATCCGCTGGATCTCGGGCCGGGCGTAAACCTGCTCGGGCAGTTCGTAGCCGTCCACCGCGTCGACGATCGACAGGCAGGGCCGGAAGTTGTTGAACTGCCGCATCACCAGGTACTCCCACACCCGGGGCACGTACCGGGTCTCGGCCCAGGCGGCCTCCGCCAGGTATCCCATGTGCAGCCGGGCGATGTCGTGCACGAACCGGCCGGTCTGGCTGGGGGTGGCGAAGGTGGCGTAGTCGGCCAGGGCGAAGTGGTACGAGCGCAGCGGACCGTCCGCCCGTACGCCCTCGCGCCACTCCTCCTCCAGCTCCGGGACACCGTGGTAGGGGTCGATCGCCGACTGCGCCATGATCAGCCGGCCGCCGAGACCGCGGCGCGCGCCGCCCCGGCCCTCGTCCTCCTCGCAGTAGCAGGAGTCGACGACGTTCTCGGCGAGCAGCAGTTCGCCGGCGATCGTCAGCCGGTCCAGGTCGAGGGCGCCAGGATGCTGCAGGACGACGGCCCGGCCGAACTGGAAGCCGGAGAAGTCCCCCTTCCACGCCTCGGGGAACAGGTCCAGCCCGCGGGCCCAGGTCTCCAGCCGGCGGTCGATCTCGGCGGCCTTCTGCGGGTCGGCGGGGGCGGCCGGCTGGTGGCGCAGCCCGGGAATGGTCCCGGTGCGCCGGTCCCGGCGCATGCTCCGGGCGACGTCGGGGGGTCCGGGCAGCCGGTAGGTGTGTGTCGATGCGCTCATGATGTGCTCCGGGCCGTCACTCGGCGGTCCGGCCGAGCTGGACGTTCTCCAGGATCCCGGCCGCGTCGGGCACGAGGATGGCCAGCGAGTAGTAGGCCGTGACGAGGTATTTCGTGATCGCGGCCCCGTCGATGCCCATGAACCGGACGTTCAGACCCGGCTGGTACTCCTCGGGGATGCCGGTCTGGTAGAGCCCGATCACGCCCTGGTCGGCCTCGCCGGTGCGCAGCGCGATGATGCTGCTGGTGTGGTTCTCGGTGATCGGGATCTTGCTGCACGGGAAGATCGGCACACCCCGCCAGGCGGGCACCTCGTGACCGTCCAGGCTCGCGGTGCCGGGCATCAGGCCCCGCCGGTTGCACTGCCGGAAGAAGGCCGCGATCGCCTTCGGATGGGCCAGGAACACCTTCGTCTTGCGCCGCATCGCCAGCAGCTCGTCCATGTCGTCCGGTGTCGGCGGCCCGGTGAAGGTACTGATCCGCTGGCTGTAGTCGACGTTGTGCAGGAGCCCGAACTCCCGGTTGTTGACCAGCTCCCACTCCTGGCGCTCGCGGATCTCCTCGACCGTGAGCCTGAGCTGCTGGGCGGTCTGGTCCATCGGGTCGTTGTAGAGGTCGGCCACCCGGGTGTGCACCCGCAGCACGGTCTGGGTGAGCGACAACTCGTACTCGCGGGGCGCGAGTTCGTAGTCGACGAAGCCGCCCCGCAGGGTCGGCTCGCCCACGTGGCCGGCCTGTACGGGCACCTCCGCCTCGCCCTTGCGGTTCGTCGGCCGGCGCTGCCGCTCGACGTACGCCTCCAGGTGGGCGGCGAGGGAGGGCGCCCGCTCGGTGAACTCCTCCACGACCGCCCAGGGCAGTGCCAGCACCACACCGGCCGTCTCCGCCCGGACGGAGGTCAGCCACAGCGGGTCCGACTGCCCGACCGCCTCGTCGCCCAGCTGGTCGCCGCCCGACACGACACCGACGATCTCCTCGTCGCCGTACTTGCCCTCCGTGTAACGGGTGAACCGGCCGTGGGCCACGAGGTACGCCTCGGTGACCGGCTGTCCCGCCTCGAACAGCACCTGGCCGGGGCGCACCTGCCGGGACCGGAAGCGGCCGGCGATCTCCCGCAGCACGTCCATGTCCGAGTAGCCGCGCAGGATCGGCAGCTCGGTCAGGGTCTCGGGGACGACCCGGACGTCGTCGGCGCCGTTCTGCTCGAAGCTCACGCGCCCGCGACCGGTGCGCAGCTGCAGTCGCCGGTTGACCCGGTAGGCGCCGCCCTTGACGTCGACCCACGGCAGGGTCTTCAGCAGCCACCGTGAGGTGATGGCCTGCATCTGCGGTTCGGACTTGGTGGTGGTGGTGAGCTGGCGGGCCGCCCGGGTGCCCAGGCTGGTGAGCGGGGCTGCTGCCGTGGGCCCGGAGTCGGGTTCGTCGACTGCGGGGCCGGTGGCGATGTCCGGAGTGGACACATTCCCTCCTGCAAAGAGGCGGACAGGGGTGGTGCGGATCGGTCGGCGGTGCGCGGGGCGCCGGTGCGCTCGGACCAGCCAAACAGCACCCCTGGATGTCCGGGTACAGCGCGAAGGGGGCGGTTGTGATCACTGTGTCGTGTAAACATCCCGTTGAGGGTGTTCTGGGGAGGGTGGGGTGATCGTGCGCCGGTGTTTCACCTCCGTGCCCCTGGGGCGCCCGGGTTTTCGGCGCCCGGCATTCGACGCGCGGGCGGACCGCGGGGTGGATAGCGTGATGAAGCGGGACGAACCGGAGGAGCGAGAGGGCTTTCGACCATGGCTGTGCAACCCGAGGGAACGCCCTGTTGGGCCGATGCGATGTTCAGCGACGTCGAGGGGGCGAAGAGGTTCTACGGTGACGTCCTCGGCTGGACCTTCGGCGCGTCGTCGTCGGAGTACGGCAATTACACCCAGGCCCATGTGGACGGCAAGGCCGTGGCGGCCCTCGTCCCGCCGATGCCCGGACAGGAGGGCCAGTCGCAGTGGTGTCTGTACCTGGCCTCGCCGGACGCGGCCGCCACCGCGCAGCGGATCCGGCAGCACGGCGGCGAGGTGCTCATGGAGCCGATGCGGGTCGGCGAGTTCGGGACGATGTGCCTGGCCCGGGAGCCCGGCGGAGCCGTGTTCGGGGTGTGGCAGGCGGGCACGCACGAGGGCTTCGAGACGACGGCGACCCCCGGCGCCTACTGCTGGGCCGAGGTGTTCACCCGTGAGCCCGGGCAGACGGACGCGTTCCTGTCCGCCGTCTTCCCGTACCGGATGAAGGAGATCGAGGACGACGCGGTGGACTTCCGGATGTTCGACGTCGGCGAGGACACGGTCCTCGGCCGGATGCGGATGACCGACGACTTCCCGCCCGAGGTGCCGTCCTACGTCAACGTCTACTTCACCGTCGACGACTGCGACGCGGCCGTGGACCGGGCGACCAAGCTCGGCGGTGTCCTCCGCTTCGGGCCGATGAGCAGCCCCTTCGGCCGGTTCGCCGCGCTCGGCGACCCGCAGGGCGCGAACTTCTCGGTGATCGACATCGCCACCACCGAGGGCGACATGCCCACCATCAAGGACGTGTGACGATCAAGGACGCGTGACGATCAAGCACGCGTGACGATCACCAAGGATGCGTGACGAGCAAGGACGTATGACCGGCCCTGGAACGGCCCGTCCGGCGGTCATGGCATGATCGAGCGCATGCGTGAACGTGTGGTGGCCGCGTGCGACGGGGCTTCGAAGGGAAACCCCGGCCCGGCCGGATGGGCGTGGGTGGTCTCGGACGACGACGAGCGGACCCCCGCCCGATGGGAGGCGGGCCCGCTCGGCCGGGCCACCAACAACGTCGCCGAACTGACGGCCCTGGAGCGGCTGCTCACGGCCGTCGGCCCGGACGTGCCGCTGGAGATCCGGATGGACTCCCAGTACGCGATGAAGGCCGTCACCACCTGGCTGCCCGGCTGGAAGCGCAACGGCTGGAAGACGGCCGCCGGCAAGCCCGTCGCCAACCAGGACCTGGTGGTCCGCATCGACGAACTCCTCGACGGCCGGTCGGTGGAGTTCCGCTACGTTCCCGCGCACCAGGTCGACGGCGACCCGCTGAACGACTTCGCCGACCGCGCGGCCAGCCAGGCGGCCACCGTCCAGGAGCCGGCCGGCAGCGCGCTCGGCTCGGCGGAGCCCCCGCCGTCGCCGGACACCCCGAAGACGGCCGGGGCGCCCCGCCGGAAGGCGCCCCGTGCCGGCGGCACCGCCGCATCCCGCACCGGCGGCACCGCGTCCGCCCGCACCATCAAGGCGAAGTTCCCCGGCCGGTGCCTGTGCGGCCGCTCCTACGCGGCCGGCGAGAAGATCGCCAAGAACGCGCAGGGCTGGGGCCATCCGGAGTGCCGTACCGCCGATGTCTGATCAGACGTCGAACGTGTAGTACTTGGTGTGGTCGAGCAGGTCGGCCGGGCGCACGTTGTTCCACGGCTTCATCGTGTCGTCGATGTCGACGACGTCGGGTGTGCCACCGGTCGGCACGTAGGCGGCGCCCGGGTGCCGGCGCTGCCACTCCGCCCACAGCTTGTCGACGAAGGCGTGGTGCAGCCAGAACACCGGGTCGTTGGGGGACACGCCGGTGGCCATCTGCCCGCCGACCCAGACGTGCACCCGGTTGTGCAGGTTGACCCCGCGCCAGCCCTCGAGGTGGTTGCGGAAGCCGTCCGAGGCGCTGTTGTACGGCGCCATGTCGTACGTCGCCATCGCCAGCACCGAGTCCACCTCGGCGCGCGTCGGCAGCTCGCGCACGCCGGTGCCGAGCGAGCGGCGCAGGAACGTACGGCCGTCCACGCGCACGGAGACCGGCCAGTTGCCCGCGGACCCGGCGAACGGGCCGTCCATCACCCGGCCGTCGGAGCTGCGCCCGGTGCCGCCGAGGAAGTCCGGCGCCCACAGCGAGGCACGCACCGTGCGGTCGGTGCTCCAGTCCCAGTAGGGCAGCGCGACGGAGGAGTCCACCGACTGCAGCGCCGCTTCGAAGTCGAGCAGGAATCTGCGGTGCCAGGGCAGGAAGGAGGGGGAGCGGTGGCCGGTCCGCTCGCCGCTGTCGGTGTCCGACATGATGAACTCGTTGTGCGTGCGGACGAACTCGTCGTAGCGCCCGTTGCGCTTCAGTTCGAGGACGGCGTTGACGAACCGCCGCTTCTCGTCGGCGGTCAGGGTGGCCTGGTTCTTGCGTACGGTCATGGTGCGCGGTGCTCCGGAAGTCTCGGTGGTTGCGGTCAGTTGGCGGGGAACGGCAGCAGCGCCGCGCCCTGCAGCTCGTCCACCGCGGCGCGCGCTGCGGCGCGCGGGGTCGCCACCGGGTCGTAGTGGCTGACGACGCTGATCCAGGTGCCGTCGGCGTTCTGCATCACGTGCAGCTGCACGCCGTCGACGAACACCGCGTACCCGCCGCCGTGTTCGTGGTGGTGACCGCCGCCCGTCGCCGGGCCGCCCTGTATTCGGCGGCCCTTGTAGACCTCGTCGAAGGAACCGGGCGCGGTGTGGTCGTGGTGGTCGTCGGCCGACGCGGCGGGTGCGGCGGACGCGGCGACGG
>NZ_WWJT01000492.1 GCF_009865385.1 Streptomyces sp. SID486
GGCGCAGCGGGCGCAGGTCGGCCGGGCCGACGGCGTCCGCGCGCGCGGCCAGGGCGGCCCGCAGCCGCTGCTCGACGGGTGCCGCTGCGGCTCCCGTACCGGACTCGTTCATCGCAGCCCTTCCAGACGCCGGCCCAGAGCGTCCAAGGCCCTGCTGGCCGTGGACTTCACGGCACCTCGCGAGAGGCCGAGCGTCGTCGCGATCTCGGCCTCGGTCAGATGCGACCAGTAGCGCAGCACCAGCACCTCCTTCTGCCGCCGGGTCAGCGTGCGCAGCGCCGTCAGCACCTCCCGGTGGTCCTCGTGCAGCAGCACGTCCTCCTCCGGCGGCGGCGCGTGCCCCTCCGGCGCGGGGGCGTGCGCCCGTACGGTCCTGCGGCGACGCAGCACCGAGCGGGCCGCGTTGACGACACTGGTCCGCAGGTACGCCTCGGGGTCGTCCAGCGCCGCGAGCCGGTGGCCGTGGCGGCGGAACAGCGCGGTGAAGGCGTCCTGCACGACGTCCTCGGCCGTGGGCAGGTCGTCCACCAGCAGCACCGCCAGGCGCACCAACGACAGCCGGCGGTGGTGGTACAGCTCCTCTATGCCCGGCGCGGACCCGGACCCGGACCCGACGCCGAACCCGGAACCGGACCCGGACCGGGCTTCGAACCCGGACCCGGACCCGACTCCGAACCCGGACCCGAACCCGGACCCGGACCCGGCTTCGAACCCGGAACCGGGCCCCGAGCCGCAACCCGGGGCCGCCCCGGAACCCGCCCCTCCGCCGTTGCCGGGCCGGCCGCCGGGTGGGGGCGCGGCAGGTGCCGCCACCGGGTGGGTGCGGGCATGCGTGCGGGCGAGGAAGCCGCCGCGCAGCGCGTGCGCGAGGCGGCGGCGCCACGGCGCGGCGCGCTTCGGGGCGCCGGGCCGTTCCCAGGGCAGGGCCGTGGCCGGTGGTGTGGCTGTCGTCATGGATCTCCCGGTGCCGGGTGCGGGGAGCCGCCGTCTCACGGCCCCCCGCACCGGCCCTGCCTCAGTGCTGCTGCGGAACCGGCGTCGGCGCGGTGTGGTGGTGGTGCGGTACCGGCACCGGGCGGCCCGGTGCCGGCGCGGGTGCCGGATGCCGGTGCACGGGGGCGGAGGCGGACGGCACCGGGCGCGCGGCGGCCCGTCCGGGAACTGCCGGAACGGGGGAGGGGGTTGCCGCAGCGGGCGCCGCCGCGGGGCTCGCCGTACGCACGGGCGACGGCACGGGGGAGGGCGTCGCCGTACGCACGGGTGACGGTATCGGGGAGGGGGTGGCGGTGCGGACCTGTGACGGTACCGGGGACGGGGACGCCGTACGGACCGGTGACGGTACGGGAGAGGGGGTGGGGGTGCGGGCCTGTGACGGTACCGGGGACGGGGACGCCGTACGGACCGGGGCCGGGGCCGGGTGGGCGTCCGCCGGGGCCGGCGTC
>NZ_WWJT01000493.1 GCF_009865385.1 Streptomyces sp. SID486
AGGGCGGCGCCGGTGACGACCGCCCGCTCGGCGAGCCGGGCGCGCCCGGCGGCGAGGGTGTGGGCGATGTCGGGGACGGGTTCGGCGCCGGTGGCGAGGTGGGCGAGCAGGTTGCGGGCCTGGGCGGCGAGGCCCTGTGCGCTGCTGCCGGACAGCACCAGCGGGAGCGGCCCGGCCCAGGAGGGTTCCGCCGGCCGGGCCTCGGGCTCGGGGGCGGCCTCGACGATGACGTGGGCGTTGGTGCCGCTGATGCCGAAGGAGGACACGGCGGCGCGGCGGGGTTCGCCGCCGGCGGGCCAGTCGCGGGCCTCGCTGAGCAGTTCCACCGCGCCTGCCGTCCAGTCGACCTGGGAGGTGGGGTGTTCGGCGTGCAGGGTCCTGGGCAGCCGGCCGTGCCGCATGGCCATCACCATCTTGATGACGCCGGCGACACCGGCGGCGGCCTGGGTGTGCCCGATGTTGGACTTGACCGAGCCGAGCCACAGGGGTTCGTCGCGGTCCTGGCCGTAGGTGGCCAGCAGGGCCTGGGCCTCGATCGGGTCGCCCAGCGGGGTGCCGGTGCCGTGCGCCTCGACGGCGTGCACCTGGCGGGGCTCCAGGCGGGCGTCGGCGAGTGCCGCGCGGATGACCCGCTGCTGGGAGGGGCCGTTGGGCGCGGTCAGCCCGTTGGAGGCGCCGTCC
>NZ_WWJT01000494.1 GCF_009865385.1 Streptomyces sp. SID486
GCCTGGGCCCACCAGGACCTGCCCTTCGACCGGCTGGTGGAGGTGCTCAACCCGGAGCGGTCGGCGTCCCGGCACCCGCTGTTCCAGGTGATGCTGACCCTGACCGACGCGGCCACGCCCACCCTGGTCGCCGACGGCCTCGACACGCGCGCCGAGTTCACCTGGCTGCAGGCCGCCAAGTTCGACCTGACCTTCTCCTTCGCGGAGCACCGGGGGGCGGACGGGCAGCCGGCCGGGCTGGACATCACCGTGGAGTACGCCACGGACCTGTACGACGCGAGCACGATCGAGGCGGCCGCCGCACGGCTGGTACGCCTGCTGGAGGCGGCCGCCGAGACGCCCGACGTCCCGGTCGCGGAGCTGGAGCTGCTGTCGGACACCGAGCGCGAGCTGCTGCTGGAGCGCTGGGCGGGCACCGTCACCGAGGGC
>NZ_WWJT01000495.1 GCF_009865385.1 Streptomyces sp. SID486
CCGACGCGGGGCTGGGCGAGCTGTTCGCCGCGCAGGCCGCCCGGACCCCGGACGCCGTGGCCGTCGTGCACGGCACCGAGGAACTGACCTACCGGGAACTCGACGCACGGGCCAACCGCGCGGCCCACCGGCTGATCGCGGAGGGGGTCCGTGCCGGGAGCCGGGTCGCGCTCCTCCAGGAGCGGTCGGTCGACGCGGTCGTCAGCACCCTCGCGGTCGTCAAGGCCGGCGCGGTGTACGTCCCGCTCGACACCCGCTACCCGATGGAGCGGATCCAGCTCATCGTCGAGCAGTCCGACGTCGACTTCTTCGTCACGGACCGCGATCCGGGGGCGGTACGGCTGCCCGAGCGGGCCCGGGTGTTCCCGACCGGGGCGACCTCGGGGACCGAGGGTGACCCGGGGGTGCGGGTCCATCCCGACCAGCCGGTGTACGCCATGTTCACCTCCGGCTCCACCGGCGT
>NZ_WWJT01000050.1 GCF_009865385.1 Streptomyces sp. SID486
CGCGGGCCCGGCCGCCCCCGGCCGCCCCCGGCCGCCCGCGGCCGTCGGGCCGGCGTCCCCACCCGGCTGCGTGGTACCGGTTTCCACCGCTGTGTCGGGTTTCCACCGCTGTGTCGGGCCGGCGTCCCCACCCGGCTACGTGGTGCCGGTCTCCACCGCTGTGCAGCGCCAGCGGAGGTCCTGGCCGAGCTCCAGGCGGAAGGCCATCGCCCGCAGCCGGTCGCCGGCGGCGATGCGGGCGAAGACCTCCAGGGCGCCTTCGCTGGGGACGTAGTAGCCGATGTCGTGGACGACGGGGCGGGTGCCGTGGGTCCGCAGGGGGCCGTGCTCGGCCAGGCGGGCCAGGTCGTCGTAGGCGCGGCCGGCCGTGTACCCGAGCATCCAGTGGACAGGCCGCCGGCCGCTCAGGACGGCCAGCAGGCGGTCCGCGAAGAGGTCGGTGGGGCGGGGCTGCGGCACGGCCTCCCGGGGCGCCGTACGGGCCTCTACGGCGGGCTGGGCGGCCTGCCGGTCGGCGCGGGTCGCCGCCGGACGGCTGGGGGTGCGGGGCGGGGCGCCACCGGGGCGGCGGGAGTCCCGGCGGGTCGGCGGACGGTGCCGGGGGCGGGACCGGGCGGTGCGGCTCATGACCTTGTTCATGGGGGACCCCGTTCTGCGGGCCCGGGATACCGGGCGGTAACTCGCTGGTGGGGATCTTGTACGGGGCCCGGGAGGCGCTCGCAAGGAAGGGACGGCGGGCCGGAGGGGGCCGGGAAGGTTCACCTATCCGTGTGATCGGGGAGGTGCTCGGCCCCTCGGACAGGCGGCGGAACAGGGTGAACCGCGGGCGCCGGGTGGACGCCCCGGCGGGGGCGGGCGGGGACCCGAAAGGGGACGTGCGCACGTATCCTGAAGGTCCTCCGGGAGACGCGCCAGCCGCTCTCGCCGGCGCCCCAGCGGAGCCTTTGACCAGGAAAGAGCGGCCAGTATGCGCGTCTACGTCCCCCTCACCCTCCCCGCTCTCGCCGAGGCGCACAGGACGGGTGAGCTGGGGAGCGGCCCGTTCGCCGCGTACGCCGTCACGCCCGCCCTGCGCGAGTGGTACCTCTCGGAGGACATCGAGGAGCTGGAGTACGCGGCGCTCAGCCGGGCCGCGCTGGCCTCGCTGCGGCTGCTGGCGGCGGACCCGGAGGCGGTGCGGCGCCGGGCCGTGGTCGCCGTGGACGTGCCCGACGGCGCGGTGAGCGCCGGCCCGGACCGCGGGTCCGGCCCGTCCGCCCTCGGCGAGGTGACCGTGACGGTGCCGGTGCCGCTCGCCAAGGCGGCCTCCGTGCACGCCGACGCCGAGGACGCGGAGCCGGACGTGGCCGCGGCGGCGGAAGCGCTGGAGTCGGCGGACGGCGGGGACGGCGACGCGCAGGCGGTCGTCGACGGGGCGGACGACCACGAACTGCTGTGGTTCGCCACCCAGGAGATCCCCCACCTGATCGCGCAGGGCTGATCCGGAGCCCCGCTCGGCGTTCTGGCTGTCAGTGGGGGCGGGTACGGTCTTGGACATGGGGATGCACGGAAAGGCGCACATCGTCTGGGACTGGAACGGGACGCTGTTCCACGACAACGACGCCATCATCGGGGCGACGAACGCGGCCTTCGCCGAGCTGGGGCTCGCGGCGATCACACTGGAGCAGTACCGGTCGCTGTACTGCGTGCCGGTGCCGAAGTTCTACGAGCGGCTGCTCGGACGGCTGCCCACCGACGCCGAGTGGGAACAGATGGACGGCGTCTTCCACCGGCACTACACCGAGCACCGGGTGCGGTGCCGGCTCACGCAGGGCGCGGAGGAGCTGCTCGCGGGGTGGCGGTCGGCGGGACACAGCCAGTCGCTGCTGAGCATGTACGGGCACGAGGAGCTGGTGCCGCTGGTCCGGGGCTTCGGCATCGAGGCGCACTTCATACGGGTCGACGGGCGTACCGGACCCTCCGGTGGCAGCAAGGCCGAGCACATGGTGCGGCATCTGGAGGCACTGGCGGGGCTGGTCGAGCCGGCGCGGACGGTGGTGATCGGGGACGCGGCGGACGACGCGCTCGCCGCACTGCACGTGGGGGCGCGGGCCGTGCTGTACACCGGCGGGTCGCACAGCAGGGCCAGCCTGGAGGACGCGGGCGTACCGGTGGTCGACACGCTGGCCGAGGCGGTGGCGGAGGCCCGGCAGCTCGCCGCGTGACGGGGCCGCGCCGGCCGTGGCGCGGCCGGCGCATCGGTGGTCCGCGGCGAGAGAGCGGCCGGCGCATCGGTTACTCGCGGTGAGAGAGCGGCCGGCGCAGCGGTGACCCGCGGCGAGAAGCCCCGGTGCATGAGCGGTCCCGGCGGGGCGCGGCCGGTGCGGCAGGGGCCCCGGGTCAGTCCACCGGCGCCTCGGTCCGCAGCACGTTGACGAACTCCCGCATCCACGCCGGGTGGTCCGGCCACGCGCGGGCCGAGACCAGGGTGCCGTCGACGACCGTCTCGGCGTCCTGGAAGCCCGCCCCGGCCGCCTGCATGTCGGGCTCCAGCGCGGGATAGGCGGTGACCCGGCGGCCCCGCAGCGAGTCGATCGCCGCGGTGAGCAGCGGGCCGTGGCAGATCTGGGCGACGGGCTTGTCCGCGTCGAAGAACGCCTTGAGGATCTTGCGCAGCTCGGGGTCGTTGCGCAGGTACTCCGGGGCCCGGCCGCCGGGGATGACCAGCGCCGCGTACGCACCCGGATCGACCTCGGCGAAGGCCAGGTCGGCGGGCCAGGTGTAGCCGGGCTTCTCGGTGTAGGTGTCGTACCCGGGCTCGAAGTCGTGGACGACGAAACGGAGCGTCTTGCGGGTGGGCGCCGCGATGTGGACCTCGTAGCCCTCCTCGCGTAGCCGCTGGTACGGGTAGAGCACCTCCAGGGACTCCGCTGCGTCGCCGGTGACGATGAGGATCTTCGTGGGCATGTCGGCTCCTCGGGCAGGTTCCGGGCTCTGCGGGCAGGACGCTGGGCCGTGCGGGTGGGACGCTGGGGTGTGCGGGTGGAGCTCCGGGCACCGTGCCCCGGCCGGATGCGCCCTGCCAAGAGGGCCCGGTGGTTTTCAGGGTGCGTCCGGGGGCGCGGGGGCGCACCCGGTACGTCACACGCCCCCGGCCCGCCGCTGTGCAGAACGTCAAACTTCACCCCTTGGTTTTGTACACATACGGCTCATGACGCACCCGGGGTGAGGGGCGATAGCCTTGTGGCGTGATCAGCGCGATATCTCGCGGGAGCGATGCCGCTCCTGCCCTGCGCCCGGGTTGCACGGAACACCTCCGTGACCGGGCGGCGGTCGCTGGTCTTCACGGGCGGGGCGGGGGCGCGGAAGCCCCCGGGGCGCCGAGGACGGTCGGGCTCGCGGCGGTGCCGAGAGCAGCGTCACACCCGACGGACGTCTCGACAATGGCCGAATTCCCCCCGCTCATCTCTCCTCGCGGCATACCGTCGGAACCGACCGGACACCCCGGGCCGTGGCGTTGTGTCGCAAGGGAAGAGACCGTACTTCCTTCTACGTCACGCAACGGCGCGCGACAGGAGCCAGAGGACAATGCAGACCAAGCTGGACGAAGCCAAGGCCGAGCTGCTCGAGAGGGCTGCCCGGGTAGCTGAGAACAGCCCGGTCGGGGGGCACCTACCGACCGGGACGACGAGCGAGGGCACCCCCGGCACCCCGGACAGCGAGACGGTGCTCGCGTTCCTCCAGCGCTACTACCTGCACACCGCCCCGGAAGACCTCGCCGACCGCGACCCGGTCGACGTCTTCGGCGCCGCGGTCTCGCACTACCGTCTCGCCGAGAACCGCCCGCAGGGCACCGCGAACGTCCGGGTGCACACGCCGACCGTGGAAGAGAACGGGTGGACCTGCAGCCACACCGTCGTGGAGGTCGTCACCGACGACATGCCCTTCCTCGTCGACTCCGTGACCAACGAGCTGACCCGGCAGGGACGCGGCATCCACGTCGTGATCCACCCGCAGATCGTCGTCCGGCGCGACCTGACCGGCAAGCTGATCGAGGTGCTGCGCACCCCGTCCACCGGCGACCTGCCGCACGACGCGCACGTCGAGTCCTGGATCCACGTGGAGATCGACCGGGAGACCGACCGCGCCGACCTGAAGCAGATCACCGCCGACCTGCTGCGCGTCCTGTCCGACGTCCGGGAGGCCGTCGAGGACTGGGAGAAGATGCGGGAGGCGGCCAACCGGATCGCCGACGGCCTGGAGAGCGAGCCCGTCCCCGCCGACCTGCCCAAGCCCGAGGTCGCGGAGGCCCGCGAGCTGCTGCACTGGCTGTCCTCGGACCACTTCACCTTCCTCGGCTTCCGTGAGTACCAGCTGCGCGACGACGACACGCTTGCCGCAGTGCCCGGCACCGGTCTGGGGATACTGCGCTCGGACCCGCAGCACGCCGAGGACGACCAGCACCCGGTCAGCCCCTCCTTCGAACGTCTCCCGGCCGACGCCCGCGCCAAGGCGCGCGAGCACAAGCTGCTCGTGCTGACCAAGGCCAACAGCCGGGCCACCGTGCACCGGCCGTCGTACCTGGACTACATCGGCGTCAAGAAGTTCGACGCGGACGGCAACGTCGTCGGCGAGCGCCGCTTCCTCGGCCTGTTCTCCTCCGCCGCCTACACCGAGTCCGTCCGCCGTGTCCCGGTCATCCGCCGCAAGGTCGACGAGGTGCTGGAGCTCGCCGGGTTCTCGCCCAACAGCCACGACGGCCGCGACCTGCTCCAGATCATGGAGACGTACCCGCGCGACGAGCTGTTCCAGACGCCGCCCGCCGAGCTGCAGTCGATCGTCACCAGCGTCCTGTACCTGCAGGAGCGCCGCCGGCTGCGGCTGTACCTGCGCCAGGACGAGTACGGCCGCTACTACTCGGCGCTCGTCTACCTGCCGCGCGACCGCTACACCACCGGCGTCCGCCTGCGGATCATCGACATCCTGAAGGAGGAGCTCGGCGGCATCAGCGTCGACTTCACCGCCTGGAACACCGAGTCGATCCTGTCCCGGCTGCACTTCGTCGTCCGGGTCCCGCAGGGCACCGAGCTGCCCGAGCTGTCGGACAGCGACAAGGAGCGCATCGAGGCGCGCCTGGTGGAGGCGGCCCGCTCCTGGGCCGACGCGTTCGCCGAGGCGCTGACCGCCGAGTGCGGCGAGGAGCGCGCGGCCGAGGTGCTGCGCCGCTACAACCAGGCGTTCCCCGAGGGCTACAAGGCCGACCACAGCCCGCGGGCCGCGGTCGCCGACCTCGTCCACCTGGAGCAGCTCAGCGAGGACAAGGCCTTCTCGCTGAGCCTGTACGAGCCGGTGGGCGCCGCGCCCGAGGAGCGCCGCTTCAAGATCTACCAGAAGGGCGGCACGGTCTCCCTCTCCAAGGTGCTGCCCGTGCTGAGCCGGCTCGGCGTCGAGGTGACGGACGAGCGGCCGTACGAGCTGCGCTGCGCGGACCGCACCACCGCCTGGATCTACGACTTCGGTCTGCGCATGCCGAAGTCGCTCGGCGGCGGCAACGGCGACTACCTGGGCGACGACGGCCGTGAGCGGTTCCAGGAGGCGTTCGCCGCGACCTGGACCGGCAAGGCCGAGAACGACGGCTTCAACGCCCTCGTGCTCAGCGCCGGGCTGACCTGGCGGCAGGCGATGGTGCTGCGCGCCTACGCCAAGTACCTGCGGCAGGCCGGGTCGACCTTCTCCCAGGACTACATGGAGGACACCCTCCGCAACAACGTCCACACCACCCGGCTCCTCGTCTCCCTGTTCGAGGCGCGGATGTCCCCGGAGCGGCAGAAGGCCGGGCTGGAGATCACCGACGCCCTGCTGGAGGAGCTGGACGCCGCCCTGGAGCAGGTGGCGAGCCTGGACGAGGACCGCATCCTGCGGTCGTTCCTGACCGTCATCAAGGCGACCCTGCGCACGAACTTCTTCCAGAAGACGGCCGGCGGCGCGCCGCACGGCTACATCTCCATGAAGTTCGACCCGCAGGCCATCCCGGACCTGCCCGCGCCGCGCCCGGCGTACGAGATCTGGGTGTACTCACCGCGCGTGGAGGGCGTGCACCTGCGCTTCGGCAAGGTCGCCCGGGGCGGTCTGCGCTGGTCCGACCGGCGCGAGGACTTCCGTACGGAGATCCTCGGCCTGGTCAAGGCGCAGATGGTGAAGAACACGGTCATCGTGCCGGTCGGCGCCAAGGGCGGCTTCGTCGCCAAGCAGCTGCCGGACCCGGGCGTGGACCGCGACGCCTGGCTGGCCGAGGGTGTCGCCAGCTACAAGACCTTCATCTCGGCGCTGCTCGACATCACCGACAACATGGTGGCCGGCGAGGTCGTGCCGCCGCAGGACGTGGTCCGGCACGACGGCGACGACACCTACCTGGTGGTCGCCGCCGACAAGGGCACCGCGACGTTCTCGGACATCGCCAACGGGGTCGCCGAGCAGTACAACTTCTGGCTCGGCGACGCGTTCGCCTCCGGCGGCTCGGCCGGCTACGACCACAAGGGCATGGGCATCACCGCGCGCGGTGCCTGGGAGTCCGTGAAGCGGCACTTCCGTGAGCTGGGCGTCGACACGCAGTCCGAGGACTTCACGGTCGTCGGCATCGGTGACATGTCCGGTGACGTGTTCGGCAACGGCATGCTGCTCTCCGAGCACATCCGCCTGGTCGCCGCCTTCGACCACCGGCACATCTTCATCGACCCCACCCCGGACGCGGCCACCTCCTACGCCGAGCGCCGCCGCCTGTTCGAGCTGCCGCGCTCCAGCTGGGCCGACTACGACACCGAGCTGCTGTCGGCGGGCGGCGGGATCTTCCCGCGCAGCGCCAAGTCGATCACGCTCAACAGCCACATCCGCGAGGCCCTCGGCATCGAGGACAAGGTCGCCAAGATGACCCCGGCCGACCTGATGAAGACGATCCTCGCGGCACCGGTGGACCTGCTGTGGAACGGCGGCATCGGCACGTACGTGAAGGCGTCGGCCGAGTCGAACGCGGACGTCGGCGACAAGGCCAACGACGCCATCCGTGTCGACGGCGCCGACCTGCGGGTCAAGGTCGTCGGCGAGGGCGGCAACCTGGGCCTGACCCAGCTCGGCCGGATCGAGTTCGCCCTGCAGGGCGGGAAGATCAACACCGACGCGATCGACAACAGCGCCGGTGTGGACACCTCCGACCACGAGGTGAACATCAAGATCCTGCTGAACGGCCTGGTCGCGGACGGCGACATGACCGTCAAGCAGCGCAACAAGCTGCTCGCCGAGATGACCGACGAGGTCGGCTCGCTGGTCCTGCGCAACAACTACGCGCAGAACACCGCCCTGGCCAACGCCCTGTTCCAGGCCAAGGACATGCTCCACGCCCAGCAGCGGTTCCTGCGCCACCTGGTGCGCGAGGGCCACCTGGACCGGGCGCTGGAGTTCCTGCCCACCGACCGCCAGATCCGCGAGCGGCTCACCCAGGGCATGGGTCTGACCAGCCCCGAGACGGCCGTCGTCCTGGCGTACACGAAGATCACGGTGGCCGAGGAGCTGCTGCACACCTCGCTGCCGGACGACCCGTACCTGCGCGGCCTGCTGCACGCGTACTTCCCGACGGCCCTGCGCGAGCGCTTCGCCGAGGCCATCGACAACCACCCGCTGCGCCGCGAGATCACCACCACCGTGCTGGTCAACGACACGGTCAACACGGGCGGTACGACGTACCTGCACCGCCTGCGCGAGGAGACCGGTGCCTCCCTGGAGGAGATCGTCCGGGCCCAGACCGCGGCCCGCGCGATCTTCTGCTCGG
Source organism: Streptomyces sp. SID486 (assembly GCF_009865385.1). Taxonomy (GTDB): domain Bacteria; phylum Actinomycetota; class Actinomycetes; order Streptomycetales; family Streptomycetaceae; genus Streptomyces. Next base: position 7,802 of record NZ_WWJT01000050.1, read on the forward strand.
CACCGGTGTGGGACGCGGTCGAGGCCCTCGACAACACCGTCGACGCGGGCGTCCAGACCCGCATCCGGCTGCACTCGCGCCGCCTGATCGAGCGCGGCACGCGCTGGCTGCTCAACAACCGGCCGCAGCCGCTCCAGCTCGCCGAGACGGTGGAGTTCTTCGCCGAGCGGGTCGAGCGGGTCTGGCAGGAGCTGCCGAAGCTGCTGCGCGGCGCGGACCTGGAGTGGTACCAGCACGTGTACGACGAGCTGTCCGCGGCCGGTGTCCCGGACGAAGTGGCCACCCGCGTGGCCGGCTTCTCCTCCGCCTTCCCGGCGCTCGACATCGTCTCGGTGGCCGACCGCCTGGGCAAGGAGCCGCTGGACGTCGCCGAGATCTACTACGACCTCGCCGACCGGCTGGACATCACCCAGCTGATGGACCGCATCATCGAGCTGCCCCGTGAGGACCGCTGGCAGTCCATGGCCCGCGCCTCCATCCGCGAGGACCTGTACGCGGCCCACGCGGCGCTCACCGCGGACGTCTTCGCCGCGGGCAACGGCACCTCGACGCCGGAGCAGCGGTTCAAGGCGTGGGAGCAGAAGAACAGCGCGATCCTGGGCCGGGCCCGCACCACCCTGGACGAGATCCGCGGTTCGGACGCGTTCGACCTCGCCAACCTGTCGGTGGCGATGCGCACGATGCGGACGCTGCTGCGCACGCACTCGTAGCCGTACGGCACACAGGGCGCCCCGGACACTTCGCTGCCCGGGGCGCCTCGCGCGTGCCCGGCCTGTAGGGTCGATGGATCATGCAGACCGTGCCGTCCGATACCGAACCGAAGCGCCGTACGGCACCGGCACGCGGCTCCACGGCCCGTGCCGGCCGGGTGTCGGCGCAGGCCGCGGCGGCGCTCCTCGTGGCGCTGCTGCTCCTGGTCGTCGTCCGCCTGCCGTGGGCGGGCGACCTGGGCATGCACGCGGCCACGGTGCAGCGCCTGCGCCACAGCCTGGTGCACCCCGGCAACCCCCTGGTCGACGCCGACTCCCCGAGCCCGTACTACTCACCGTGGATGCTGCTGCTCGGCGTCGTCGCCAAGCTGACGGGCCTGTCGGTGTTCGTGGTCCTGCGGCTGGGGGCGCTCGCCGGGCTGGGACTGCTGGTGACCGGCGTCCTGCGTCACGTCCGTACCCTGAGCGCCCATCGCGCCGCCCCCGCCCTGGCGCTGCTGAGCCTGCTCCTGCTGTGGGGGCCGGTGCTGTTCAACTGGAGCGGCTTCCTCGGGCTGAACTCCCTGGCGCTGACGGTGTCGTACCCGAGCGTGCTCGCGCTCGGCCTCGCCTTCCACTTCTGGGCGTGGCTGACGCGGGCGTCGCGCGGGCAGGCCGGCTGGGGGGTGTGGCTCGGGCTGGGCGCGCTGTGGGCGCTGATCCTGCTGTGCCACCAGTTCACCGGGGTCGTGGCGTCGCTCGGTGCCCTGGCCGCGCTGCTCGCGGCCCGGCCGGCCCGTACGGCGCTGCTGCGGCTCGGCGCCGGGCTGGCGTTGGGGCTGCTGGTGCTGTGGCTCTGGCCGTACTACGACTTCTTCGCGCTGTTCTCCGCGGGCGCGGACCTGGAGGCCATCCACCGGCCGCTGTACCAGGACCTGGCCGGGCGGTTCGGGCTCGTGCTGCTCGGGGTGGCGGCCCTGGCGCTGCGGTGGCGCCGGGACCGCCGGGACCCGCTGGTCCTCTTCTTCGTCCTCGGCGCGCTGGTGTTCGCGGCGGGGGGTCTGAGCGGCCACTACTCCTGGGGCCGCGCCCTGCCCGCCGCGCTGATCCCGGCGCAGCTCGCCGCCGCGCTGGAAGCCGTGTCGGCGGGACGGCGGGGGATGCGCAGGGGCTGGGCGTGCGTGCTGCTCGCCGCGCTGGCGGTGGGGGCGTGGACGCAGGCCGGGACGCTCGGGTACGTGATCGACCGGGACGCGCTGCCCGGGGCGGTCGCGGCGAAGTACCGGGAGCCGTGGACCGGCTACCAGTGGATCATGCGGGCCGGGGTGCGGTACGGCGACGTGGTGATGACCGGCGAGTGGCCGGCCCGGCAGATCCCCGCGTACGGGCCGTACACCGTTGCGCCGGGGTATCCGGACGTGTTCCTGAAGGACGCGGGGCGGCGGGAGGCGGCGGTGAACCGGTACTTCGCCGCGGGCGCGTCCGACCGGGTACGGCGGGGCATCCTGCGCGAGTACGACGTGAAGTGGGTGGTGGCCGGCAGGTCGGCAGCGGCACCGTGGCTGCACGAGGTGACCGTCGGCCCCGGCGGAAAGGCCCTGTACCGAGTGGTGCCCTAGACGGGAGCCGCCCCGCAGGGGCGCGGGGAACGGCGCGACCGGCCAGGACGGCGCCGCGGCCGGTCACGCACCTCGGCACGACGGCCTGCCTGCCCGCAGCCGGGTCGGGGGCGCCCCGCAGGGGCGCGGGGAACGGCGCGACCGGCCACGACGGCGCGGCGGCCGGTCACGCACCTCGGCACGACGGCGCCGCGTACCTTCGGCGCCGCAGCCGGTCGCACCTTCGTACGGCGGCGCTGCGTACCTTCGGCGCGGCGGTGCTCGGAGGCCGGCCCCGTTACCTCAGCACGCTCGACACCAGGCGTACGGCGCTGCGTACCCGGGGCCGGTCGAGGCGGCGGACCAGTGGGCGGATCACCCGCGCCGTCGTCCCCGTCGGCTGCCAGCGGATCTGCAGGCGGCCGGGGTTGCGGCCCTCCGGCTCCACGGTGACCCGGTGGTCGCCGACGCGGGCCGTGCGGGCCGGGAAGTCGAGGGGCGCCAGCAGCAGGGCCGCGTTGGACAGACCTTGCTGGGCCAGCCGGATCACGGGATGGCGTACGCCCTCGAAACCGTGGACGGGCAGCGAGGCGGCGGCCAGGTCCAGCTGGACGGTGCCTTCGAAGACGCCGGGGCGGACGGGGTCGAGACGGAAGGGGACCGTCATCCGGCGCTTGCCGGGAGTCAGCAGCAGGGACGCGCGCTGCGGGCCGACGGGCAGCCGCAGACCGGGGTCGTACGTGCGGATCGCCAGGGTCAGCGTCGCCCCCGCGCCGGCGGTCAGCTCCGTGATCTCGTGGCGGAACTGGGCGGTGGGGAAGGGACGGGTGTCCAGCTCCAGGTCGGACACGTCCAGTTCACGGCGGGCCCGGTCCGTGGCCGGGGCGCTGTCACCCCAGTACGCCGCACCCGTGCCGTCGGTCGTCACCTGCCGTGGTGCCACGCCGTGTCCCAGCCCGCGCGCCGCCACCAGGGCGTCGGCCGTGCGGCCGTCCCGCAGCAGCTCCAGCACCACCCGCTCGGGCCGCGGCAGCCGCTCGTACGCGCCGGGGGACAGCGTGTCCAGGTAGGGGTTCATGATGTCCGCGAAGGACGCCAGCCACTCCTCGTCCCGGTACGGGAGGTCGCCCGCGTACATCCGGAAGTCGTGCTTGAGGAACTTGTAGTCCTTGTCCTCCCGCAGTCCCGCGTGCCCGCTGTCGACCAGGAACTCGTCGATCAGCCGCTGCACGTGGACGCGGTCGCGGACGTTGGAGATCTTGTGCCGCTGGTTGGAGATGGAGGCGGAGGCCGCGGCGGCGAACGGCTCGATGTACCAGACGTACACCGGGTCCGGGATGATCGTGAACGCCTTCGCCAGGCAGTACGCCTGCGCCGAGAACAGCTGGTCCTCGTAGTGGATGCCCTCGGGGAAGCGCAGCTGGTGGCGGTCGAGGAAGGCGCGGGCGTACATCTTGCTGGTCGACAGGTGCTCGAACAGCAGCCGGGGGTCCGCCTCGATGCCCTCCACGGTGCGGCGCTCGGCGACCACGTGCGGCATCCAGGTCGTGCGGCGCCCGTTGTCCACCCGGACCCGGCGCACCGCGCCCATGGTGAAGTCCACCTCCCGCTCCCGGTGGGCGGCGAGCAGCAGCTCCACCGCGCGCGGCGGCAGTTCGTCGTCGCTGTCCAGGAACATCAGGTACGGCGCCCGGGCGATCTCGATGGCCCGGTTGCGCGGGGCGCTGCAGCCGCCGCTGTTCTCCGGCAGGCGGATGTAGCGGACGCGCTCGTCCTCGGCCGCCAGCCGCCGCGCGACCGCGGGCGTGTCGTCCGTCGAGTGGTCGTCGCTGATGACGATCTCGATGTTCGCGTGGGTCTGCGCGCGCAGGGAGGCCACCGCGCGCGGCAGGCGGGCCGCGTCGTTGTAGACGATGACCGTGACCGTGACGTCGGGGCTGGTCATGCGGAGGCCTCCTCGGGCGTCGGGGCGGGGGTGCGGTCCTCGATGGGGAGCACGGGTGGCAGCGACTCCTCCGGTTCGCCCAGGAACACCCGCCGTACGATCCGTTCCGCCGCGCGCCCGTCGTCGAACTCGCAGAAGCGGCGCCGGAACGCGGCCCGTGCCTTGGCCGCGCTCTCGTCGCGCCAGGCGCCGGAGGCGAAGATCTCCGCGAGTTCCTCCTGGGTGCGGGCGACCTGGCCGGGGTGCTCGGTCATGAGGTCGAAGTAGACCCCGCGGGTGGTGCGGTAGGTCTCCCAGTCGTCGGCGTAGATCACGATCGGGCGGTCGAGGTTGGCGTAGTCGAACATGATCGACGAGTAGTCCGTGACCAGCGCGTCGGCGGCCAGACACAGTTCCTCGACGGGGTCGTAGGAGGAGACGTCGATGATCCGCCCGGAGCGGCGCAGGCCGGTCAGCGGGGAGGCGGCGCCGCCGTAGAAGTAGTGGGCGCGGACGAGGAGCACGGTGTCCTCGCCCAGGCGGTCGGCGAGGGCGGCGAGGTCGAGGCGGGGGGTGAAGCCGGCCTCGTAGTCACGGTGGGTCGGGGCGTACAGGACGGCCGTCCGGCCCGGGGGGATGCCCAGCCGCTCGCGGGCGGCGCGCACGGCCCGGGCGTCGCTGCCGTAGTAGACGTCGTTGCGCGGATAGCCGTGGTCGAGCGAGGTGTAGCGGGACGGGTAGGCGCGCTCCCACATGCGGGTGGAGTGGCTGTTGGCGCTGACGCTGTAGTCCCACTTGTCGACTCGGGCCAGCAGGGCGGCGAAGTCCAGGCCCTTGGCGGCGGCCGGGTGGTCCATCTGGTCCAGGCCCATGCGCTTGAGCGGGGTGCCGTGGTGGGTCTGGAGGTGGACGGCGTCCGGGCGCTTGACCACGCCGTTCGGGAAGTTGACGTTGTTCGTCAGGTACTTGGCGGTGGCCAGGGTCTCCCAGTAGCGGCGGGTGCCGGGGACGACGTGGTCGGTGCCGGGCGGCAGCAGGGCCGCGTTCTGCTTGCTCACCACCCACACCGGGTGGATGTGCGGGGCGAGTTCGGCGAGCTTCGCGGCGATCGCGGCCGGGTTGCAGGCCACTCCGCGGTCCCAGTAGGCCGAGAACACGGCGAGGTTCGGGTCCACCGGGCGGCTCAGGGCGCGCCGGTAGTGGTGGTCGCGGACCTTGGCGCCCAGCTGGCGCTTGCGGGCGCGTACGGCCTTGCGGGCGGCGCGGCGGGTGCGGTTGGCGGTCTGGAACGCGCGGTACTTGGTGTAGGCGCCCTCCTCCAGCAGCGCGTGCCGGACGCCCTCCAGGCCCGCCGGCCGGCGGTGGCCCGCGGGGCGCCAGCGGACCGTGGCCAGGGAGGCGCGGCGGAAGAACTCGCGGGCCACCGCGTCGGGCAGGTCCTCGCGGGCGAAGGTGCGCACCAGGTCGCGCACCATCAGGTCGTACAGGACGGTGTGGGGGGCGCGGCGGTCCCGGACGAGCGGGAGCAGGGACTCGTACCGGTCGATGAGTGTGAGCCGGTCCTCGGGGGCGCGTGGCGGCAGGCTCTCCGGGCGCAGGACGCGGTGTTCGTACGCCGTCTGGTTCAGGCAGGCGACGCGGCCGGCGTGCAGCAGGGCCGCGAGGGCGGCCAGCGGCTCGTCGTCGGTGGTCAGCTGCTCCTCGTGGGCCTGCCAGAACTCGGCGCGCAGGGCACGGTTGCCGAGCAGCGGGGTGAGCCGCAGCAGGTCGGCGGCGTCGGCCAGGGGCAGTGCGGCACGGCCGACGGCGGCGAGGTGGCGGCCGTCGGGGGAGGGGGCGGCGGCGGTCTGCCAGGTGGTGGTGACGTGGTCGAAGAGGAGGACGTCCACGGGGGTGGCGCCGGGGCCGGAGGCGGCCGCGGCGTCCAGTTCGGCGGTCCGCTCCGCGATCAGGCGGGGCGCGCCGGCGGGCAGGCCGTCCTCGGCGTGGACGAAGTGCAGCCAGCGTCCGGACGCGCGGGCGGCTCCGGCCGCCCGCGCCGCGGCGTCCGCGGTGCCGGCCGGCAGCGGTACGACGATCACTTCGGGGGCGTGGCCCTCCGCCGTCTCCCGTGCCCAGTCCCCGACCGCGGCGACGATCACCTCGGCGTCGGTGTGGGGGTGGGCCGCGAGGGAGTCCAGCAGCTCGGTCAGATGCCCCTGTGCGTTCGGCCCGTGGACGATCACGCTCAGCTGGGGCATTGCACTGGTCTCCTTGGACTGGATGGCTCCTGGCATACCTTTCATAACATACCGTCATTAAGCCGATGAAAGGGATGATCGCCCTGGAAGGTGAGGGCTTGGTGAGGCTTCGGTGAGGGCTCCCTAGGAAGGAAGAGACACCTTGGGCGCGGCCGGTTGCGGGGTGTCCGTCTTCGCGGCGGCCGCCTTCGGGGCCGGCTTCTTCGGTGCCGGTTTCTTGTCGCCGGTGAACGCCTCGTACTCCTTCATGACCTCTTCGGTCGGCCCGTCCATGCGCAGCTCGCCGCGCTCCAGCCACAGCACCCGCTCGCACGTGTCGCGGATCGACCTGTTGTTGTGGCTGACGAGGAAGACCGTGCCCGCGTGCTGCCGCAGCTCGCGGATCCGCGCCTCGGAACGCTTCTGGAAGGAGCGGTCGCCGGTGGCCAGCGCCTCGTCGATCAGCAGGACGTCGTGGTCCTTGGCGGCGGCGATGGAGAAGCGCAGCCGGGCGGCCATGCCGGAGGAGTAGGTGCGCATCGGCAGGGTGATGAAGTCGCCCTTCTCGTTGATGCCGGAGAAGTCGACGATGTCCTGGTAGCGCTCCTTGATCTGCTCCCGGGTCATGCCCATGGCGAGACCGCCGAGGTAGACGTTCCGCTCGCCCGTGAGGTCGCTCATCAGGGCCGCGTTGACGCCCAGCAGGGACGGCTGGCCGTCGGTGTGGATGTGCCCGCTCTCCACGGGCAGCAGTCCGGCCACGGCCTTGAGCAGGGTCGACTTGCCGGAACCGTTGGTGCCGATGAGGCCGATCGCCTCACCCCGGTAGGCGACGAACGACACCTTCTTCACGGCGTGCACCTTGCGCACTCCGGCCGCCTTCTCGGTCTGCTTGCGGCGCAGGATCCGGTTGAGGGCGGCGGTGGCGGTGCCGCGGCCGGCGCCGGTTCCGTTGACCCGGTAGACGATGTCGACGTCGTCGGCGATGACGGTGGGGATCTGCTCGGTCTGGGTCTGCTCAGCCACGGCCGTAGGTCTCCTCAGCCTTCCAGAAGTAGATGAAGCCGCCGATGCCGGCGAGCAGGGCCCACCCGGTGGCCGCCGCCCACACGTGCGGGGGCAGCGCGGCGGCGTGGAAGCTGTCGATCAGCGCGAACCGCATCAGGTCGATGTAGACGGCGGCGGGGTTGAGCTCCAGCAGGACCCTGAGGACGTGCGGTTCCTTCCTGGTCAGCTTGTCGATGCTCCACATCACACCGGAGACGTACATCCACGTGCGCAGCACGAAGGGCATCAGCTGCGCGATGTCCGGTGTCTTCGCGCCCAGGCGCGCCACGATCATCGACACGCCGGCGTTGAAGGTGAACTGGAGCACCAGGGCGGGGACGGCCAGCACCCAGGAGAGGGAGACCGGCACGCCGAAGCAGAGCAGGATGACGGCCAGCGCGGCCATCGAGAACAGCAGCTGCTGGAGCTGCTGGAGCGCGAAGGAGATCGGCAGGGCGGCGCGCGGGAAGTGCAGGGCGCGCACCAGGCCGAGGTTGCCGGAGATCGCCCGGGTGCCCGCCATGATCGAGCTCTGCGTGAACGTCCAGATGAACACGCCCGTGACCAGGAAGGGCACGTAGTCCGGCACGTTGTGCTTGGTGCCGAGCAGCACGCCGAAGATGAAGTAGTAGACCGCCGCGTTCAGCAGCGGGGTCATGACCTGCCAGACCTGGCCGAGCTTCGCCTGGCTGTACTGGGCGGTGAGCTTGGCGGTGGCGAAGGCGCTGATGAAGTGACGGCGGGCCCACAGCTGGCGGACGTACTCCGGCAGGGTGGGGCGGGCGCCGCTGACCGACAGGCCGTGCCGGGCAGCGAGCGCCGCGAGGTCGTCGGCGGCCGGGGCCCGGGTGGAGGGGGGCGGTGTGTGGAGGACCTGGCTCACATCCGCTGCTTTCGCTCGGGGGGTGGGGGTGCCGCGTCCGGCTCGCGCCGGGGTCGCCGCGTCCGTCTCCGTCGTCCGGCGTTCGCTTACGCTTCTCTTCACGTTCTCTTACGTCGGGACGGGACCGTATCGTCGCAACGTGAGACTAGGCCCAATGGACGTCGGAACGCAACCGTTTCGTCGTAACGCCCTATGCTGGGGGCATGACGACGAACGCCGCCGGGTCCGCCGACGAGCCGTCGGCGCGCCCGCGCCGCCGGACGCCCGCCGGGGCGGCCGTGCTCCGGGAGGACGTGACCGAGGCCATCCGCGCGGCCGTCTTCGAGGAACTGGCGGCGGCCGGCTACGCGCGCATGTCGATCGAGGGGATCGCCCGCCGGGCCGGTGTCGGCAAGACGGCGGTGTACCGGCGCTGGCGGTCGAAGCTCCACCTCGTCCTGGACGTCGTCTCCGCGATGGCGGTGACCGGCTTCCCGGTCCCCGACACGGGCTCCCTGGAGGGCGACCTGCGCTTCCTGTACGAGCTGACGTCCCGTGCCCTGCGCCATCCCGTCGCGTCCCAGATCATCCCCGACCTCCAGGCCGAGGCGGCCCGCAATCCCGACATCGCCGAGGCGTTCCAGAAGGCGTTGCGGGACGGGCAGGAGGGGGTGGCCAGCAAGATCGTGGCGGCGGCGGAGGGGCGGGGCGAGGTCCGCGCGGGCGTCGACCCCGACCTGGCGCTGGACCTCATCTCGGGCCCCCTGTACTGGCGCTCGGTGGTGATCCGTTCCCCGAAGCTGCCCAAGGGCTACCTGGAGAGGCTGGCGCGGGCCACGGCGGGGGCGCTCAAGGCGCTGTGACACCGCCGGCCGGCCGCCCCGGCCGCCCCGTCAGGAGCCGCGCGCCCGCCCCACCGGGACCCGCGACGCCCGCCTCACCGGGACCCGCGACGCCCGCC
>NZ_WWJT01000496.1 GCF_009865385.1 Streptomyces sp. SID486
GAGGTCGACCACGGGCCGCGGCGGCCCGGCGGTGGGGCCGGCGGAGGGTGCTGTACTGGAGCAGGAGCACCCGGACCGGGGCCGCCGGGCACGGACGCGGCGGGCGGTCGGAGTGGGCTTCCGGCGTGCCGCCCGGCGGATGTCACCACGCCGGCAGCGGGGTGCGGAGAGCCCCGGACGGTGTTGACCAGCGGGAAGGTTGGCAGATAACTTCACCATACGGATTGTTGATTCCGTAAAGCGGAAAGCTTGGAGGGTGTGGGATGGGTCAGCAGGAGAAGGTGGCAACGAGCCTCGCGGGCGCCGTCAGCGAGCAGATCAGTGCCTCCCTCGCACCGGTCGACGCGGAGCTGGAGCGCCGCTACCCCGGGGACCCCGGTACCCGGCAGCCCGTCCACACGGTCTACGTCCCCGGTGACGCCTTCGCCGCCGACACCCTGCGCACCTGGGGCGACCAGGCCCTCGCCCTGCTCGACGAACACGCCCCCGACGCCGCCTCCTTCGCGGCCGTCCTCGGCCTCGCCGACGACCTCGCCGAGCCGGTGTACTCCCGCGTCCGCGCCAAGCTGGAGCGTGAGCCCATCGAGGACCTGCGGGTCGACTTCGAGGACGGCTACGGCCCGCGCCCCGACGCCGAGGAGGACGCGACGGCCGCCCGCGCCGCCCGTCTGATCGCCGAGGCGTACCGGAACGGCACGGCCGCGCCGTACATGGGCATCCGCATGAAGTGCATGGAGGCCGCGGTACGCGACCGGGGGATCCGCACCCTCGACGTCTTCCTCAGCGGCCTGATGGAGGCCGGCGGCCTGCCCGAGGGCCTGGTCCTCACGCTGCCGAAGGTGACCTACCCCGAGCAGGTCAGCGCCTTCGTCCGGCTCCTGGATGCCTTCGAGAAGGCGCACGGCCTGGACGCCGGCCGGCTGGGCTTCGAGATCCAGATCGAGACCAGCCAGTCCATCCTCGCCACCGACGGCACCGCCGCGGTCGCCCGCATGATCCAGGCCGCCGAGGGCCGCGCCACCGGACTGCACTACGGCACCTTCGACTACAGTGCCTGCCTCGGTGTCTCCGCCGCCTACCAGGCCAGCGACCACCCCGCCGCCGACCACGCCAAGGCGGTCATGCAGGTCGCGGCGGCCGGTACCGGCGTCCGCGTCTCCGACGGCTCCACCAACGTCCTGCCGGTCGGCCCCACCGCCAAGGTCCACGACGCCTGGCGGCTCCACTACGGCCTCACCCGCCGCGCCCTCGGCCGCGCCTACTACCAGGGCTGGGACATGCACCCCGGCCACATCCCCACCCGTTACGCCGCCGTCTTCGCCTTCTACCGCGAGGGTTTCGAGCAGGCCGCGGGCCGCCTCGCCCGGTACGCCAACCGCGCCGGCGGCGACGTCATGGACGAGCCCGCCACCGCCAAGGCCCTCAGCGGCTACCTGCTGCGCGGCCTGGACTGCGGCGCCCTGGACATCGCCGAGGTGGCCCGCCTCAGCGGCCTGACCCGCGCCGACCTGGAGGGCTTCGCGGCCCCCCGGCGCGGCGACCTGACGGCGTCCGCGCAGTAGCGCTCGCCGGCCGACGGCGTGGCAGGGCGGGTCTGCCGACAGCCCGGCAGCGCTCGTCGGTTCACGCCGGCCCCGCGCCACCGCGCAGCGGGGCGCCGGTCCGGCTCCGAAGGGAGGGGGTGCCGTCGTCAGTCCGCCGGCGGCAGCTCGCCCGAGCCGCGGGCGATCAGCCGGGTCGGCAGCTCGATCCGTTCCGGCGCGACGAGCGTGCCGTCCAGCTGGCGGAAGAGGCGCTCGGCCGCGGTACGGCCCAGTGCCGCCGCGTCCTGGGCGATGACCGTGACGCCCGGCTGGAGCAGTTCGGCCAGCTCGATGTCGTCGAAGCCGACCAGCGCGACCGGGCGGGACAGACCGGCGAGGACGCGGATCACCGTGACCGTCACCCGGTTGTTGCCGGTGAATATCGCCGTGACCGGGCCGGGGCCCGACAGCATCTCCTCGGCCGCCCTGCGCACCCGTTCCGGATTCGTCGCCCCGAGGGACATCCAGTGCTGCTCGACGGCTATGCCGGCGTCCTCCATGGCCGCCCGGTAGCCGCGCAGCCGCTCGGCCGCGGTGTGGATCCGGGGCATGTCGCCGACGAACCCGATCCGGCGGTGGCCGTGCGCGATGAGGTGGGCCACGCCGTCGCGGGCACCGCCGAAGTTGTCGGAGAGCACCACGTCGGCGTCGATCCGCCCCGCCGGGCGGTCCACGAACACGGTCGCCACACCGGCCCGGATCTCCGGCTCCAGGTAACGGTGGTCGTCCCCCGCCGGGATCACCACCAGACCGTCCACCCGGCGCGCGCACAGCGCCAGCGCCAGCTCCTGCTCACGCTCGGGGTCCTCGGCGCTGGAGCCGTTGATCAGCAGGGCGCCGTGGGCGCGGGCCACCTCCTCGACAGCCCGGCTGAGCGGTCCGTAGAAGGGGTCCGCGAGATCCTCCAGGACCAGACCGATGCTCGCCGTACGGCCCTTGCGCAGCACCCGGGCGCTGTCGTTGCGGCGGAAGCCGAGGGCGTCGATCGCCTCCTGCACCCGGCGCTCGGTGTCCGGGGTGACGCCCGGCTCGCCGTTGACCACCCGGGAGACCGTCTTCAGCCCGACCCCGGCCCGCGCCGCCACGTCCTTCATCGTCGGGCGGTTGCCGTAGCGGGTCCCGGGAAGGCGATCTGCGCGGCGGGTGGTCTCGGGCACGATGCGCTGTCCTGTCTCTCGTCCGTCTCTCACACCGGGGTAGTGCGCGATCCGTGGGCTTGTATGAGGATGTGGCGTCGAGCATAGAGCCTGGACAACGTTGTCAGATGCGAGAGAGACTGTCCACCGCTGTCTGTCGGCCCGCGCCCCCACCGCTCGACCGGCCTGCCTCTTTTCTCACGCTTCAACGGGGAGACCTGACTCTGATGCACACCGACCTCGTGGCGGCCCTGGACATCGGCGGCACCAAGATCGCCGGCGCGCTGGTGGACGACGACGGACGGATCCTGGCCCGGGCCCAGCGCGGCACGCCGGCCCGGCAGGACGGCGAAACGGTCATGCGGGCCGTGGCGGAGGTGCTCGGCGATCTCGCCGGCTCGCCCCTCTGGGAACGCGCCGGCTCGATCGGCATCGGCAGCGCCGGCCCGGTGGACGCCTCGGCGGGCACCGTGAGCCCGGTGAACGTCCCGGGCTGGCGCGACTTCCCGCTGGTCGACCGGGTACGGACGGTCGCCGGCGGCCTGCCGGTGGAGCTGATCGGCGACGGCGTCGCGATCACGGCGGCCGAACACTGGCAGGGTGCCGCGCGCGGCCACGACAACGCGCTGTGCATGGTGGTCTCGACGGGCGTCGGCGGCGGCCTGGTCCTCGGCGGCCGGCTGCACCCGGGACCGACCGGCAACGCCGGTCACATCGGCCACATCAGCGTCGATCTCGACGGCGACCCCTGCCTGTGCGGCGCGCGCGGCTGCGTGGAGCGCATCGCCAGCGGCCCCAACATCGCCCGCCGGGCCCTGGAGCAGGGCTGGCGCCCCGGCCCCGACGGGGACGCGTCGGCCGCCGCGGTGGCCGCCGCCGCCCGTGACGGCGACCCGGTCGCCGTGGCCTCCTTCGAGCGGGCGGCGCAGGCGCTGGCGGCCGGAATCGCGGCCACCGCGACCCTGGTCGAGATCGACATCGCGGTGATCGGCGGGGGCGTCGGCAAGGCGGGCGAGGTCCTGTTCACCCCTCTGCGCAAGGCTCTCACCGACTACGCGACCCTGTCCTTCGTGCAGCGCCTGACCGTCGTACCCGCCCAGATGGGCACCGACGCGGGGCTGGTCGGCGCAGCCGCGGCGGCGCTGACCCGAGGATCGGACGCGACCGCGGCGAGCGTGTAGGCGTCAGCGGGGCAGGCGGGGTGAGCGGTTCAAGCGGTCAAGCGGCTTGAACAGCCCGGGCGGCGTGAGCACTTCACGCCGTCGCCGCCGCCCCCGTCGTCGCCGCCCCGGGCGGGGAGACGAAATCGCGGTGATCCGCGTGACTCCTGCGCACCCCCGCAGTTGATCAGCGCATGAAGAAGCGCAGCATGCTCGCCATCGCCACTCTCGCCGCCGGCTTCGTGGTGGCCGCCGTCACCCCTTCCCACGCCGCGGAGGACACCCCCCTCGACGACCCCAACGTCTCGGCCACCCTCGACACGGTCGGCCACCTCGTGAGCGACGGGAGCCTGGCCGTCGACCACAACCCCCTCGGCCAGGAGTAGCCCCCTCGTCGTACGGCGTGTCGGCCGGTGTCCCCGTCGCTGGGGGGCGCCGGCCCGTCTGTGTACGGGGACAGGCGCCCTCAACGGGACGGGGTTTCCGTGGCAGGGTGGAGCGGGCAAGCCCCAGGGGGCCAACAGAAGAGGGGGAGTCCGTGACCGTCGTCTGGATCAACGGCGCGTTCGGTGCGGGGAAGACCACCACGGCACGCGAACTGATCGAACTGATCCCGAACAGCACGCTCTTCGACCCCGAGGTCATCGGCGGGGCACTCACGCACCTGCTGCCACCCAAGCGCCTCGCCGAGGCCGGCGACTTCCAGGACCTGCCGATCTGGCGCCGGCTGGTGGTCGACACCGCCGCCGCGATGCTCGCCGAGCTGGGCGGCACCCTGGTGGTGCCCATGACCCTGCTTCGCCAGGAGTACCGCGACGAGATCTTCGGCGGCCTCGCCGCCCGCAGGATCGCCGTGCACCATCTGCTTCTCGCCCCGGCGGAAACGATCCTGCGCGAGCGGATAGCCAAGCGGGAGGTCGCACCCGAGACCTCCGACGGCGAACCGCGGACGCGGCAGTGGGCGTACGACCACATCGAGCCCTACCGTGCCGCCCTCGCCGCCTGGCTCACCGCCGACGCCCATCTGCTCGACACCAGCACCCTCACCCCGTACGAGACCGCCGTCCGCGTCGCCGAGGCCGTGCGCAGCGGTGCCGTACCCGTCTGTGACATCGTGCAGACCCCCGAGCCGACCGCCGAGACGCTCGCCGCCGGGGTGCTCCTCTTCGACGAGCGTGACCGGGTGCTGCTCGTCGACCCCACCTACAAGCCCGGCTGGGAGTTCCCCGGCGGTGTCGTGGAGCGGGGCGAGGCACCGGCCCGCGCCGGGATGCGCGAGGTCGCCGAGGAGACGGGGATACGGCTGCGGGAGGTGCCTCGGCTGCTCGTCGTGGACTGGGAGCGGCCCGTGCCACCCGGCTTCGGCGGGCTGCGGCTGCTGTTCGACGGGGGCCGGCTGGAGTCCGGCGAGGCGTCCCGGGTGCTCCTGCCCGGCCCGGAGCTGCGCGCCTGGCGGTTCGCCACGGAACAGGAGGCCGCCGCGATGCTGCCCCCGGTCCGCTACGAGCGGCTGCGCTGGGCACTGCGAGCGCGCGAACGGGGCAGGGCGCTCTACCTGGAGGCGGGCGTACCGGTCGGCTGACGCCCGCCGGGCCGGCCCGCAGCGGGTTCGACGACGTCCGTGCAGGGACGGTGGGCAGGGCCCTCGCCGCAGGGCGAGGGCCCGCCGCCCCCGGCAGGGGGATCAGCCGGCCGCGTAGTTGCGCAGGAACAGCGCCTCGGCGACCGACAGCCGCTCCAGCTCCTCGGGCGACACGCTCTCGTTGACCGCGTGGATCTGCGCCTCCGGCTCGCTCAGGCCGATGAGCAGAATCTCCGCCCGCGGGTACAGGCCGGCCAGGGTGTTGCACAGCGGGATGGAGCCGCCCTCGCCCGCGTACTGCATCGTCTCGCCGGGGTAGGCGACCGCCATCGCGTCGGCCATGGCCTGGTAGGCCGGGCTGGAGGCATCGGCGCGGAAGGCCTGGCCCTGCCCGATCTGCTCGGTGGTGACCCGGGCGCCCCACGGGGTGTGCGCCTCCAGGTGCGCCTGGAGCAGCTTGGTCGCCTCCGCCGCGTCCGTGCCCGGCGGCACTCGCAGGCTGATCAGCGCGCGGGCGCTCGCGTGCACGGACGGGGTGGCGCCGACGACCGGCGGGCAGTCGATGCCGAGGACGGTGACGGCCGGACGGGCCCACAGGCGGTCGGCGACCGAGCCGCCGCCGATCAGCCCGACCCCGTCGAGCACCTTGGCGTCCGCGCGGAACTGCTCCTCGGTGTACTCCAGACCGTCCCACGTCCCCGTGGCGTCCAGCCCGTCGACCGTGGTCGAGCCGTCCTCGGCGCGCAGCGAGTCCATGACGCGGATCAGCGCGGCCAGCGCGTCCGGGGCCGCCCCGCCGAACTGCCCGGAGTGCAGGTTGCCGCCGAGGGTGTCGATCCGCACCCGGACCAGGGTCATGCCACGCAGTGTGGTGGTGACCGTCGGCAGGCCGACGCGGAAGTTGCCCGCGTCGCCGATCACGATGGTGTCCGCCTCCAGCAGCTCCGGGTGCTCCTCGGCGTACCGCTCCAGGCCCCCGGTGCCCTGCTCCTCCGAGCCCTCGGCGATGACCTTGATGTTCACGGGGACGCCGCCGTTGGCCTTCAGGGCGCGCAGCGCGAGCAGGTGCATGATGACACCGCCCTTGCAGTCCGCGGCGCCACGGCCGTACCAGCGGCCGTCGCGCTCGGTCAGCTCGAACGGCGGGGTGGTCCAGGCGGTCTCGTCGAGCGGGGGCTGCACGTCGTAGTGGGCGTACAGAAGAACCGTTTTGGCGCCCTCCGGGCCCGGCAGGTAGCCGTACACCGACTGCGTGCCGTCCGGGGTGTCGAGAAGTGCCACGTCCGTGAATCCCTCGGCGCGCAGCGCGTCGGCGACCCAGTTCGCGGCGGCCTCGCTCTCGCTCCGCGGGAACTGCGTGAAGTCCGCCACCGACTTGAAGGCGACCAGTTCGGCCAGCTCCGCCTGGGCCCGGGGCAGCAGCGCGGCGACGGTCTCGGCGACCGGATTCGACGACATGGGCACGCTCCTCGTAGGTGCGACGTTGTACGGGGTGAGTACACCGATCCTCCCACAGCGGCCTGCGCGGACGGCCGCCGTAGGATGCGACAGGACACTTGGCAGCGGCTTGATCGGAGCGGTAGACCATCGTGAGCGGCGAGAATTCTTCGGCGGACGACGTGCAGCGGGTGTGGGACGTCGTCGTGGTGGGCGCGGGCCCCGCGGGCGCCTCGGCCGCCTATGCGGCGGCGGTCGCGGGACGGCGCGTGCTGTTGCTGGAGAAAGCCGAGTTGCCCCGCTACAAGACATGCGGCGGCGGCATCATCGGCCCTTCGCGCGACGCGCTGCCGCCCGGCTTCGACCTGCCCTTCCAGGACAAGGTGCACGCGGTCACCTTCTCCAACAACGGGCGCTTCACCCGCACCCGCCGGTCCAAGCAGATGCTGTTCGGTCTGATCAACCGGCCCGAGTTCGACCAGCAGCTGGTCGAGCACGCCCAGAAGGCCGGCGCCGAGCTGCGTACGGGCGCCACCGTGCAGCGGGTCGAGCAGCACGGGTCGGCGGTTCCCGACCGGCGGACGGTCGCCGTCGTGCTGCAGGGCGGGGAGACGGTGCTGGCCCGCGCGGTGGTCGGCGCCGACGGCAGCGCCAGCCGGATAGGTGCCCACGTCGGCGTGAAGCTCGACCAGGTCGATCTCGGCCTGGAGGCGGAGATCCCGGTGCCGGAGACGGTCGCCGAGGACTGGAAGGGACGGGTCCTCATCGACTGGGGGCCGATGCCGGGCAGTTACGGCTGGGTGTTCCCGAAGGGCGACACCCTGACCGTGGGCGTGATCTCCGCGCGCGGTGAAGGCGCCGCCACCAAGCGGTACCTGGAGGACTTCATCGCCCGGCTGGGCCTCGCCGGGTTCGAGCCGTCGATCTCCTCCGGGCACCTGACGCGCTGCCGCGCGGACGACTCACCCCTGTCCCGCGGCCGGGTGCTGGTCTGCGGGGACGCGGCCGGGCTGCTGGAGCCGTGGACCCGGGAAGGTATCTCCTTCGCGCTGCGCTCGGGCCGGCTGGCGGGGGAGTGGGCGGTCCGGATCGCCGAGGCCCACGACGCCGTCGACGCCCGGCGCCAGGCCCTGAACTACGCCTTCGCGATCAAGGCGGGGCTGGGGGTCGAGATGAGCGTCGGCAAGCGGCTGCTGGCCCTGTTCGAGAGGCGTCCCGGCCTCTTCCACGCGGCGCTGACCGGCTTCCGGCCGGCGTGGCGGGCGTTCCGGGACATCACGCAGGGCTCGACGACGCTGGGGGAGCTGGTCCGTTCCCACCCCATCGCCCAGCGCGCGCTCGGCGCTGTGGACCGCGGACCGGCCGCGGCGGCGGAGGAAGAGCCCGTCAGTCCGTGACGGTGATCCGGAAGACGGGGTGGTCCCCGGCGCAGGCGATGATCTCGGCGTCGGAGGACTTGGCGGTCACGCCGTCGAAGTACTGGTTGACCTCCCAGCCCCACTTCTCCAGGTAGGTCCGCAGCACGGGGAGCTTCTCGGTGTCGGGAAGCTCCACCGCGGTGAAGGCGTGCACCCGGCGTCCGACGCGCAGTTCGCCGCCGCCCGCGGCGCGCATGTTCCGCACCCATTGCGAGTGCCCGCGCGCGGAGACCAGGTACCGCATGCCGTCGTAGGTGTGCGGGTTGACCGGGATGCGCTGCATCCGTCCGCTCTTGCGGCCGGGCACGGACATCTCGGCGGTGCCCGCGAGGCTCAGCCCATGCCGGGCGAGCCAGCCGATCACGCTGTTCAGACGCGCGTTGAGCGGGCTGCCCTTGAGGTAGTAAGGCGAAGACGACGACATGGTGACCCCCACCGGAGAGTTCGGGAGAGCGGTGCTCTCGCTCGTCTCCAGTGTGGGGGAGCCAGGCGTCCCAGGGCAAGAGCACCGCTCTTGTTTCGTTCCTCTGCTCTTGCTCGTGTGCGGTGCTCTCGTACGTGGCACACTGCGGGTATGAGCACCGCACAGGGCGCCCGCGCGCGGGCCAGGCAGGAGATCACCGCGGCCATCAAGGAGGCGGCGCGCAGACAGCTGGCGCAGGAGGGCGCGGCCAAGCTCTCCCTGCGGGCCGTCGCCCGTGAGCTCGGCATGGTCTCGTCGGCCCTGTACCGCTACTTCCCCAGCAGGGACGACCTGCTCACCGCGCTGATCATCGACGCCTACGACTCCCTCGGGGAGGCGGCGGAGCGGGCCCGGGACGCCGCGTGCGAGGCGCCGCCGGCGGCCCGCTGGATCGCCGTGTGCGAGGCGGTGCGCGGCTGGGCGCTCGGCCATCCGCACGAGTACGCGCTGATCTACGGCTCGCCCGTGCCCGGCTACGCCGCCCCCGACACCACCGTCCCGGCCGCGGCCCGGATCGGGCTCGTCCTCATCGGCATCGTCCGGGACGCCCACCAAGGCCCGGGCCTGACCTACCTGCCCCTGCCCGCCGAGCTGCGGCCCGAGGCCGAGCGGATGGCCGCCGACTTCGCCGCCGACCTGCCGCCCGAGACCGCGGCCCCGCTGGTGGCGGCCTGGGCGCAGCTGATCGGGCTGATCGGCTTCGAACTCTTCGGACAGTTCAACCGGGTGGTGGAGGACCGCGAGGCGTTCTTCCGGTACGCGGCCGGCCGGCTCGCCGAGAGCGTGGGCCTGGCGCCCTGAACCGGGTACTCCCGGGGGAGTACCCGGCCGCACCCCGCTCGGCCGACGCCCCCGGGCCTGGCGGCGTCTAGCGTGGCCTGCATGGACGAGCAGCATCGAGGAGGCCCCTCGCACTGGTGGCGGTACGGGCCCCCGTGGTGGAACCGCCCGGACGACCCGGAGGCGCACCGCGCCCGCCTGCCCTGGCGCTCCACCGTGCTGATCACCGCCGTCGTACTGGCCGGCAGCACCTTCGCCGCGCACGGCCGGCCCGACCGTGTGCCGCTCGACGGCTACGGGCGCGGGCTGCTCCTCGTCGCCGCCCTCCTGCTGCTGTGGCGCAACCGCCACCCGGTGCCCGTCGTGTTCGGCACCGCCGGTGCGACCCTGGCCTACCTGGCGCTCGGGTTCCCCTACGGGCCGGTCTTCCTGACCGTCGCGGTGGCCTGCTTCAGCGCGGTCGTCGCCGGGCACCGGCGGGCCGCCTGGGCGGCCGTCGGGCTGCTGTGGGCCGGACACGTCCTGGTCGCCCTCTGGCTCTACCGATGGCTCCCGCCCGCCGGGGACCACGGCGGGGGTGCGGGCCAGGAGATCGTCGTCGCCGCCTGGGTGCTGGTCGTCGTCGCCCTGTCCGAGCTGGCGCGGGTGCGGCACGAGCAGTGGACGCGCCAGCGCGCGGACCGGGCCGAGGCGGCGCGGCGGCGCGCGGACGAGGAGCGGCTGCGCATGGCCCGTGAGCTGCACGACGTCCTCGCGCACAGCATCTCCGTCATCAACGTCCAGGCCAGCATGGGACTCGCCCTGCTGGACAGCGACCCCGAGCAGGCACGGGCCGCGCTCACCACCATCAGGTCCGCCAGCAAGGAGGCGCTCGGCGAGGTGCGCCAGGTGCTCGGGGCCCTGCGCGCACCGGGGGCCGCGCCGCGTGCCCCCGCACCCGGCCTGGACCGCCTGCCGGAGCTGGTGGAACAGGCCGCCGCGGCCGGCCTGACCGTCCGGACCGAGGGCGCACCGCCCCGGCTGCCGCCCGGCGCCGACCTGGCGGCCTTCCGCATCCTGCAGGAGGCCCTCACCAATGTCGTACGGCACTCCGGTTCACGGCAGGCGAGGGTGCGCCTCGACTACGGCGACGGCGTCCTGCGGCTGCGGATCGACGACGACGGACCGGCGACCGGCGCGGACGCCGGGGGCAGCGGGAACGGGCTGGCCGGGATGCGGGAGCGGGCCGCGGCGCTGGGCGGCACCATCGAGGCGGGCCCGCGCGCGGACGGCGGCTTCCGGGTGCTCGCCGTGCTGCCGTCGGACCTCAGGGAGGGACAGTGATCCGGGTACTGCTCGCCGACGACCAGTCGCTGGTACGGGCCGGTTTCCGGGCCCTGCTCGACGCCCAGCCGGACATCGAGGTGGCCGGCGAGGCGGCCGACGGCGAGGAGGCGCTGCACCGGGTGCGCGAACTGCTGCCGGACGTCGTCCTCATGGACATCCGCATGCCGCTGCTGGACGGCCTGACGGCGACCCGGCGCATCACCTCCGACGCGGGGCTGGCGGACGTGAAGGTGGTCATGCTCACCACCTTCGAGCTGGACGAGTACGTCTTCGAGGCGATCCGTGCCGGCGCCTCCGGTTTCCTGGTGAAGGACACCGAGCCCGACGAACTCCTGCGCGCCGTGCGGGCGGTGGTCGGCGGGGACGCGCTGCTGTCGCCGGGCGTCACCCGTCGGCTGATCGCCGAGTTCGCCGCCCGTTCCAAGGAGCCCGCCGCGGCCGGCGCCCTGGCCCGGCTCACCGAGCGGGAGCGTGAGGTGATGGCGCTGGTCGGCATCGGCCTGTCCAACGACGAGATCGCCCGCCGGCTGGTGGTCAGCCCGCTCACCGCCAAGACGCACGTGAGCCGGACGATGGTGAAGCTGGGCGCCCGGGACCGGGCCCAGCTCGTCGTGCTCGCCTACGAGTCGGGGTTGGTACGGCCCGGCTGGCTGGGCTGAGCCGCCTGCCGGAAGCGCACCAGTACGCCGACGACCCGGGCCATGAACACGACCGGCGCGACCACCGTGCCGAGCCGTAGCAGGACGGTGGACAGGGGGCCGGGCAGGTCGAAGAGGAGCGCGGGTCCGGCCACCGCCCCGAACAGCACCGCCGCGGCGAACGCGGCGCTGACCAGTGCGTAACAGATCTCGACCGTCACCGCGTCCCGCTCCGCCCCGGTACGGCGGCCCCCGTGCGCATACATCCCGTCAGTTTCCCAGACGTGCGCCCGGCGGGCAACGACTTCCCGCCGGGCGCACGCGTGGAGGCGTCCCCCTAGTCGCGGACCGGTACGCGTTCCGCGGTCGCCTCCTTCACGGTGGACCCGGTGACCACCACGGACCGTCCCGGACGGGACCGGCGCAGTCCGGTGAGCGACAGCAGCAGTCCGGCGACGGCGATGACGGTGACCACCGCGAGGCCGGGCCGGTAGCTGTCCAGGACGGCCTGCGGGGTGGCCTGTTCGGGGGCGTGGGCGGTGACGACCGCCGTCACGACGGCGAGGAAGATCGCGCCGCCCACCTGTACCGAGGTGTTGAGCAGGCCCGAGACCATGCCCTGCTCGTGCTCGCGCACACCGCCCGTCGCCTGGACGTTGAGGGACGGGAAGGTCAGGGCGAAGCCCGCGCCGACCAGCAGCATGGTCGGCAGGATCGCCGTGGCGTAGACCGGGTGGAGGTCGACGCGCAGGAACAGGGCGTATCCCGCCGCCATCAGCGCGAAGCCGAGCACGATCAGCCGCGCCGTCCCGAACCGGTCGATGACGGCACCGACCTTGGTCGCCGAGAGCGCCACCAGCGCACCCGCCGGCAGGAACGCCAGCGCCGTGTGCAGGGCCGACCAGCCCAGCACCTGCTGCATGTAGAGCGTGACCAGGAACTGGAAGCCCACGTAGCTGCCGACGAACGTGAGCGCGCCCAGCTGCGCCCGGACCTGGGGGCCGGAGCGCAGCACGCCGAGCCGGATCAGCGGGCTCGGACTGCGCCGCTCGACGACGACGAAGACGGCCAGCATGACGGCGACGGCGGTGAAGGACAGGACCGTGCGGGCCGAGGCCCAGCCCGCCTGGGGCGCCTCGACGACGGTGAACACCACCAGCAGCATCGAGGCGGTGCCGAGGACGGCGCCCGGGACGTCGTAGCCGCCGTGGCCGCGCTCACGTCCGCCGCGCGGCAGCAGCTTCATGCCCACGAGCAGGGCGAGCAGGGCGATCGGTGCGGGCAGCAGCATCGTGAGCCGCCAACTGGCCTCGGTGAGCAGGCCGGAGAAGACCAGACCCATGGAGTAGCCGGTGGCACCGCAGGTGGTGTAGATGGACAGGGCCCGGTTGCGCAGCGGGCCCTCGGGGAACGTCGTGGTTATGATCGACAGGCCGGCCGGGGCCGTGAACGCCGCGCTGAGGCCCTTGACGAAGCGGCTGGCGATCAGCAGCGGGCCCGAGTCCACGAGCCCGCCGAGCAGCGAGGCCACCGCGAAGACGCCGAGCGCCACCAGGAACACCTGTCGTCGGCCGAGCAGGTCGGCGGCCCGGCCGCCGAGCAGCAACAGGCCGCCGTAGCCCAGGATGTAGCCGCTGATGACCCACTGGAGGGCCGAGGTGGACAGGTGGAGGTCGGAACCGATGGACGGCAGTGCGACGCCGACCATCGACACGTCCAGCGCGTCCAGGAACATCGCGGCGCACAGCACCAGCAGGGTGCCCCACAGCCGTGGCGTCCAGCGGAGCGCCGGGGACGTGGCCGCGGGGAGGTTGAGCGGAGAGGTCATGCCGACGACACTACATGCGCATGCATTGAATGCAAGCGCATTTAATTACGGTGCAACAAATCGGCTTCTCTGCTACGGTGCGCTCATGGCGGCGAACGAAGCCGAGCAGGGGCTTGTCGAGCAGTGGCGGGGCGTCTTGGCCCTGCATGCCCGCACACAGTGCGAGCTGGACCGGGCGCTGCACGGGCACGGCCTGTGCGCGAGTGACTTCGAGGTGCTCGACCTGCTCGCCGAGGGTGCGGCGGCGGACGGCGGCTGCGCCTACCGGGTGCAGGAGATCTCCGACCGGGTCCACCTCAGTCAGAGCGCACTGTCCCGGCTCATCGGCCGCCTGGAGAAGGACGGCCTCGTGGACCGGGCGATGTGCGCGGAGGACCGGCGCGGGGTGCGGGTGGCGCTCACGGCGAAGGGGCGCGCGCTGCACGGCGAGGTACGGCCGGTGCAGCGCGCGGTGCTGGCCCGGATGCTGGCCGACGCCGGCTGACCGGGCCTCAGATCCCGGAGCGCTCCCGCCACAGATCTGCCAGCGAGGAGTCGCCTGTCACCTTCGGCACGGCCGTCCGGTTCCACAGGGCCAGGTACAACTCGTCGGCGGGGCCTGAGAGTTCGGCCTGCGCCTCCCCCTCCGCCGTGCACACGGTCACCGGCGGCTCGGTCGTGAGCCGTACGGTCCACACGGCGTCCGCCTCGCCCTGCGGGCGGACGGCCCGCAGCCGCAGCACGCGCGGCTCCTCGCTGCGCAGTCGGCTGCGGGAGCGGGCGTGGAAGCCGCGCAGCAGTTCGTCGACACCGTCCACGGCGAAGTCCGGCGCGACCGGGGACGGGGTGCCGCCGCGGGCTGCCTCGGCGTCGTAGCGGTGCACGGTCGTCTCGTGCGCCTGCCGCCGGGTCCAGAACGCCAGGGGTGACGGGCTGGGCGCGCGGTGGAAGGTCCAGCACTCCAGGTCGGCGGGGGCGGCGGCCAGGGTGTCCACCAGCAGACGATGGCTGTCCCGGTACCAGGCCACCAGCTCGGCGCCGTCCAGTTCCGGCGGGTCCTCGACGGGGCGCGGGGCGGTGTGCCCTCCGGCGACGAGACCGGCGGCCCAGCGGTGCACCGAGCCGGTGTGCCGCAACAGGTCGCGTACCTGCCACTCGGGGCAGGCCGGAACCTTGGCGTCGGGCCCCGCGGCAGCGGCGGCGGCCGCGAGCGACCGGCCCTCGCGGTCCAGGGTCTCAAGGAAGTCGGCAGTCTCCATGGGCCCGAGTGTGCCGGACCCGGCCCATCGCCGGGTCTCCCGGGCCGGTCGCTCGCCTCCGGCACGGTCGGCGCGTGCGGCGCGGCGCCGTCACGACCCGCGCGGGAGCACTCCCGGGCGGCACCCCGGTACGCACCTGGAGGGCCGAACGCCGATGAGTTCCGCCGAGCTTCGGGGTCGACCTCGTCACACCTGATCGACCTGATCGACCTGATCGACCGCACTCCCGGGAGAGCATCATGACAGCCACCTACACCTTCGACGTCTTCTCCAGCCTCGACGGCTTCGGCGGCGTCAGCAGCGGCAGCTGGGGCGGCTACTGGGGCAAGCAGGGCCCCGAGCTGCTCAGGCACCGCCTCGCGATGTACGGCGAGGAGCAGCGGATGGTCTTCGGGGCGGTCACGTACCGGGCGTTCGCGCAGCTGCTGGCCGAGAGCACCGAGGAGTCCGGGGTGCGCGACCCCTGGGTCGCCCGGATGAGGAGCATGCCGGCGACGGTGGTGTCGAGCACGCTGCGTGAGCCGCTGGACTGGCCGGACGCGACCGTCGTGCGCGGCGACGCCGTCGACGTCGTCGCCCGGCTCAAGGAGGAGTCCGCGGTGCCGTTGCGTTCGCACGGCAGCCTGTCGCTGAACCGGGCGCTGATGGCCGCCGGCCTGGTCGACCTCGTCCAGGTGACACTCTTCCCGGTGATCACCGGTCGGACCGGGGACGCCCCCGTCTTCCGGGGCGCGGCCGACTTCGATCTCGAACTGATCCGGAGCCGGACGCTCGACGGCCACATCCAGGAGCTCACCTACCGGCCCACCCTGCACGTCTGAGCCTTCCGGGCTGAGCCTTCCGGGCTGAGCCCCCCCGGTCCGCCCCCGGGCTGAGCCCTCCGGGCGCCGGTCGAGCAGTCGGCGCCGGCAGTCGGGCCGGCCCCGCGGGCGGCCGCAACGGAAGTGCTGGCCGAGTGGTGCCCCGGGGCGCGGGCGCGGCCTCCGACCGGGCATCCAGGCAGGAACCCACCGGAGTGGTGCCCCGAGGCGTGGACGCGGCACCTGCCGGTCGGCGTCAGTGGCCCAGAACGCGGCGCGTCGACGCCCCGATGACGGTGGCGACGGCGGCCAGGGCGGCCACACTGGTGAGCGCCGTGGGCAGGGAGAACCAGTCGGCCATGAAGCCGATCGCGGGCGGGCCGAGGAGCATGCCGCCGTAGCCCAGCGTGGAGGCGACGGCGACGCCGGACGGCCCGGCCACCGCACCCGCCCGCTCGACGGCGATGGGGAACAGGTTGGCGAGCCCGAGTCCGGTGACCGCGAAACCGGCCAGCGCGGCCCACACGGAGGGCGCGAGCGAACCGAGCAGCATCCCGGCCGCGGCCACCGTCCCGCCGGTGATCACGGTCCGGGACCGGCCGAACCGGGCCAGCAGCACCGACCCCGTCAGCCGGCCGACGGTCATGGCGAGCGCGAAGCACGCGTACCCCGCGGCGGCGGTGCCGGCGGAAGCGGCGAGGTCCTGCTGGAGATGGAGCGCGCCCCAGTCGGCCATCGCCCCCTCGCCGTAGGCCGTGCACAGCGCGACGAGTCCGAAGACCACCACGAGCCCGCGCCCGCCCGGCCCGCCCCCGCGGCCGCCGC
>NZ_WWJT01000497.1 GCF_009865385.1 Streptomyces sp. SID486
GGGCGGCGCCGGGGCCGCGGCCGGCACCGGCACGGTGACCGGCGACGTGACGCCGACACAGTACGGGGCCGTGCAGGTACGGCTGACCGTGAACGCGGGGAAGATCACCGGGGCGGAGGCCGTCCAGGCACCCGCAGGCGGCCTCAGCGACCAGAAGACCCGGCTCGCCGTACCGAAGCTCAACCAGGAGGCGGTGGCCGCCCAGAGCGCGGACATCGACACGGTGTCCGGGGCGACGTACACCAGCGAGGGCTACAAGAAGTCGCTCCAGTCCGCCCTGGACAAGGTGGAACCGGCGGCTTCCGGCTCCGGCGCCCCGGGCTCCGGTGCCGGCGGTCCGGCGCGGGCGCGTACGGTCACCGGGAAGGCGGCGCAGACCCAGTACGGGCCGGTCCAGGTGCGGATCACCGTCAGCGCCGGGAAGATCACCGGGGCCCAGGCCGTCCAGGCACCCGCGGGCGGCCTCAGCGACCAGAAGACCCGGCTCGCCGTACCGAAGCTCAACCAGGAGGCGGTGGCGGCGGGGAGCGCGGACATCGACGCCGTCTCCGGAGCCACCTACACCAGTACCGGATACCGGCAGTCGTTGCAGTCGGCCCTGGACCAGGCCGGTGGCTGACACGGTGACCGGGCCGGCGAAGGCACCCGCCGCGGTGCGTCACGCGGAGGAGGTCATGGGGACGGTCTTCTCCTTCGACGTCCGCGGCGGCGATCCGGCCGCGGTACGGGCGGCCCTCGCCGAGGCCGTCGCCGGGCTGCACCGGGCGGACGCCGTCTTCAGCACGTACCGCGCGGACAGCGAGGTGTCGCGGCTGGCCCGGGGCGAGCTGAGCGTCGCCGGGTGTGCTCCGGAGGTGGCCGAGGTACTGGAGCTCGCGGCCGAGGCGGAACGGCTGAGCGAGGGCTGGTTCAGCACCCGATACCAGGGCTCGCTGGATCCCACCGGCATCGTCAAGGGCTGGGCGGCCGAGCGGGCGGCGCGGACGGTCCGGGCGGTCGAGGGGGTGCACGGTGTCAGCGTCAACGGGGGTGGGGACGTACAGCTGCTGGGCGCGCCGGAGCCCCACCGGGCCTGGCGGGTGGGGGTGGCCGATCCGCTGCGGCCCGGCGGCCTGGCGGCGGTGGTCTCGGCGGCGGGCGCGGCGGAGCTGGCGGTGGCCACGTCCGGTACGGCGGAGCGGGGAGCGCACATCGTCGATCCGCGCACCGGTCGCCCCGCGGTGACGGACCTGGTGGCCGTGACGGTGGTCGGCCCGGAGCTGACCTGGGCGGACTGCTGGGCCACGGCGGCGTTCGCGATGGGCTCGCGGGCGGCACTCGCCTGGCTGGAGTCCCTGCCGGGGGTGGAGGCCCTGCTGATCACCGCGGGCGACGAGGTCCGCTGCACCGCCGGCCTCCCACCCCGACTCGCCTGACCCCCACCGCCCCGAGGACGAAGGACACCTCCGAGGGCGGCCGAGGGGCACCCCCGAAGGAACACGAGGAACCGCACCACCACCCACGAAGACCAAGGACACCCCCGAAGACGAGGAGCGCCCCGAAGGGGCGCGGGGAACTGCGCGACCGGCCACGAAGACGAGGGGCACCCCCGAAGGAGCCCGAGGAAACGCACCACCACCCACGAGGACGAAGGACACCCCCGAAGACGAGGAGCGCCCCGAAGGGGCGCGGGGAACTGCGCGACCGGCCACGACGCACCCGCACCCGGCGGACCGCCCGGCCACCCCCTTCAGCAGCCGCACAGCGCACCACCAGGCAGCGGCGTCCCCGCTCAGAGGCCGCACGCCCCCTCCGACGGCCGCGCAGCTCACACCGAAGCAGCGGCGTTCTCTCTCTCCCCGGACAGCCGCGTTCTCCCCCCGGAAGGCCGCACCTCGCGCCCGTCGCCGGGTGGACGTACGGCTCGGTGAAGGTCAGTGCCCGTTCTGGGCCAGCCGCAGCAGATGGTCCGCCAACGCCTGTCCCCCACTCGGCTCCCGGCTGATCAGCAACAACGTGTCGTCACCGGCGATCGTGCCCAGGATGTCGTGCAGCTCGGCCTGGTCGATGGCGGAGGCCAGGAACTGGGCGGCCCCGGGAGGCGTCCGCAGGACCACGAGGTTCGCCGAGGCCTCCGCGGAGATCAGCAGCTCCTGCGACAGGCGCCGCATCCGCTCCTCCTTCGCCGACTCCCCCAGCGGGGCCCGCGGCGTGCGGAACCCGCCCTCGCTCGGCACGGCGTAGATCAGGTCACCGTCGTTGTTGCGGATCTTCACCGCGTTCAGCTCGTCGAGATCCCGGCTGAGCGTCGCCTGGGTGACGGTCAGCCCGTCGTCGGCGAGCACCTTGGCCAGCTGGCTCTGCGACCGCACCGGCTGCCGGTTCAAGATGTCCACGATCCGGCGGTGCCTCGCGGTGCGGGTCTGCGGTACGGCCGGCCCGGCCCCCGCGGCCTGCTCGTGCTCCTGCGCCTCGCTCATCGTCGTCTCATTCTCCGGATCGTCCGTCCCCGTGCACTGCGTCGAGGATGCCGGGCAGCGCCCGGAGCAGCGCGCCCGCCTCGTCGTCGCGGAGATTCAGCGGTGGCATGAGCCGTACGACGTCAGGGGCGGGCGCGTTCACCAGGAACCCGGCCTCCTGGGCCGCCTGCTGCACCTGTGGCGCGCGCGGCCCGGTGAGCACGATACCCAGGAGCAGGCCCGCACCCCGGACATGGTCGATCAACGGGTGGTTCAGGGCCTCGATCCCGTCCCGCAACCTCTCGTTCTGCCGCTTGACGTTGTCCAGCAGCCCCTCGGCCTCGATGGTGTCGAGCACGGCGAGTCCGGCGGCGCAGGCGACCGGGTTGCCGCCGAAGGTGGTGCCGTGGTGGCCCGGCCCGAGCAGTTCGGCGGCGCGGCCGAACGCCACGGTCGCGCCCAGCGGCAGCCCGCCGCCCAGCTGCTTGGCGAGGGTGACGACGTCGGGCAGCACCCCTTCGTGGGCCTGGTACTCGAACCAGGTCCCGGTCCGGCCGATGCCGGTCTGCACCTCGTCCAGGACCAGCAGCGCGCCGGTCGCGGCGGTGATCGCGCGGGCCGCCTTGAGGTAGCCGGCCGGCGGCACGACGACGCCGTTCTCGCCCTGGACCGGCTCGATGACCACGAGCGCCGTCTCCTCGGTGACGGCGGCGGCCAGCGCCTGCGCGTCGCCGTAGGGGACGTGGGTGACCTCTGCGGGCAGCGGCCGGAAGGGCTCCTGCTTGGCGGGCTGGCCGGTGAGGGCGAGGGCGCCCATCGTGCGGCCGTGGAAGCCGCCGTCGGTGGCGACCATGCGGGTGCGCCCGGTGAGCCGGCCGATCTTGAAGGCGGCCTCGTTCGCCTCGGCGCCGGAGTTGCAGAAGAAGACCCGGCCGTCCCGGCCGAAGAGGGACAGGAGCCGTTCGGCGAGGGCGACGGTGGGCTCGGCCATGAAGAAGTTGGAGATGTGGCCGAGGGAGGCGATCTGCCCGCTGACGGCCGCCACGATCGCGGGGTGGGCGTGGCCGAGGGCGTTGGTGGCGATGCCGCCGACGAAGTCCAGGTACTCGCGGCCCTCGGCGTCCCACACCTTGGTGCCCTCGCCCCGGACGAGGGGCAGGCGCGGGGTGCCGTAGTTGTTCATGAGGGCGCCCTGCCACCGCTGGGTCAGCTCCTGGTTGCCGGTCACTGCGCGTCCCCCTCGTAGTCGTCCGGCACGACCATCGTGCCGATGCCTTCGTCGGTGAAGATCTCCAGCAGGATGGAGTGCTGGACCCGGCCGTCGATGACCCGGGCGGTCGTCACCCCGCCGCGCACGGCGTGCAGGCAGCCCTCCATCTTCGGCACCATGCCCGAGCTCAGCTCCGGCAGGAGTCTTTCCAGCTGGGATGCGGTGAGGCGGCTGATCACCTCGTCGGAGTGCGGCCAGTCCTCGTAGAGGCCCTCGACGTCGGTGAGGACCATGAGGGTTTCGGCGCCCAGTGCCGCAGCGAGTGCCGCAGCCGCCGTATCAGCATTGACGTTGTAGACATGTCCGTCGTCCTGGGAGCGGGCGACCGAGGAGACCACCGGGATGCGGCCGTCGGCCAGCAGGGCCTCGATCGCTCCCGTGTCGATGGCGGTGATCTCGCCGACCCGTCCGATGTCGATCCGTTCCCCGTCGATCTCGGGGGTGTGCCTGGTGGCGGTGATGGTGTGCGCGTCCTCGCCGGTGAGGCCGACGGCGAACGGGCCGTGCTGGTTGAGCAGGCCGACCAGTTCGCGCTGCACCTGCCCGGCGAGCACCATCCGCACGACGTCCATGGCGTCCTCGGTGGTGACGCGCAGGCCCGCCTTGAACTCGCTGACGATGCCGTGCCGGTCGAGGGCGGCGCTGATCTGCGGTCCGCCGCCGTGCACGACCACGGGCTTGAGGCCGGCGTGCCGCAGGAAGACGACGTCCTGGGCGAAGGCGGCCTTCAGCTCCTCGTCCACCATGGCGTTGCCGCCGAACTTGATGACGACGATCTTGCCGTGGTGCCGGGTCAGCCAGGGCAGCGCCTCGATGAGGATCCGGGCCTTGGGCAGTGCCGTGTGCTTGCGTGTGGTGCCGCTGGTGCTGGAGTCGCTCATGAGGAGTAGGCGCTGTTCTCGTGGACGTACTCGGCGGTCAGGTCGTTGGTCCAGATGGTCGCGGTCTCGGAGCCGGCCGCGAGGTCGGCGACGATGTGGACCTCGCGGTAGCGCATGTCGACCAGCTCGCGGTCCTCGCCCACGGAGCCGTTCTTGCAGACCCACACGCCGTTGATGGCGACGTTGAGCTGGTCCGGCTCGAAGACGGCCCCGGTGGTGCCGATAGCGGAGAGGACGCGGCCCCAGTTGGGGTCCTCGCCGTGGATCGCGCACTTGAGGAGGTTGTTGCGGGCGATGGAGCGGCCCACCTCGACGGCGTCCTCCTCGCTCGCCGCGTTGACCACCTCGACCTTGATGTCCTTGCCGGCGCCCTCGGCGTCGCCGATGAGCTGCCGTCCGAGGTCGGCGCAGACCTCGCGGACGGCCTCGGCGAACTCGTCGTACTCCGGGGTGATGCCGGAGGCGCCGGAGGAGAGCAGCAGGACGGTGTCGTTGGTGGACATGCAGCCGTCGGAGTCGACCCGGTCGAAGGTGACCCTGGTGGCGGCGCGCAGGGCGCGGTCCAGCACCTCGGCGTCCAGCTCCGCGTCGGTGGTGAGGACGACCAGCATGGTGGCGAGGCCCGGCGCGAGCATGCCGGCGCCCTTGGCCATGCCGCCGACCGTCCAGCCGTTCCTGGCGACGACGGAGGTCTTGTGGACGGTGTCGGTGGTCTTGATGGCGATGGCGGCCTTTTCGCCGCCGTGCTCGGACAGCTGGGCGGCGGCCGTCTCGATGCCCGGGAGCAGCTTGTCCATGGGCAGCAGGACGCCGATCAGCCCGGTGGAGCAGACGGCGACCTCGATGGCGCCCCGGCCGAGCACCTCGGCGGCCTTCTCGGCGGTGGCGTGGGTGTCCTGGAAGCCCTTGGGACCGGTACAGGCGTTGGCGCCGCCGGAGTTGAGGACGACGGCCGAGACCTGGCCGCTGCCGAGGACCTGCTCGGACCAGAGCACCGGTGCGGCCTTCACACGGTTGGAGGTGAAGACGCCCGCGGCGGCACGGCGGGGCCCGTCGTTGACCACGAGGGCCAGGTCGGGGTTGCCGTTCTCCTTGATCCCGGCGGCGATGCCCGCCGCCGTGAATCCCTTGGCTGCCGTGACGCTCACGGTGCGACTCCGATCGTGGAAAGCCCGAGGGTCTCGGGGAGACCCAGGGCGAGGTTCATGCTCTGGACGGCACCGCCGGCGGTGCCCTTGGTCAGGTTGTCGATGGCGCTGATCGCGATGATGCGTCCCACGGCGGCGTCGTACGCGACCTGCACCTGAACGGCGTTGGAACCGTGGACGGACGCCGTGGCGGGCCACTGGCCGTCGGGGAGCAGGCGGACGAACGGCTCGTCGGCGTACGCCTTCTCGTAGGCGGCGCGGACGGCGTCCGCCGTCACCCCGGCGACCGCGGACGCGCTGCACGTGGCGAGGATCCCGCGCGGCATCGGCGCGAGGGTCGGCGTGAA
Organism: Streptomyces sp. SID486; assembly: GCF_009865385.1. Classification (GTDB taxonomy): domain Bacteria; phylum Actinomycetota; class Actinomycetes; order Streptomycetales; family Streptomycetaceae; genus Streptomyces. The sequence goes on from NZ_WWJT01000497.1 coordinate 6,085, forward strand.
GGAGACGGAGACCCGCTGCCCCGCCGCCCCGCTGAGGTTCTGGATCATCTCCGGGGTGTGGCGGTGGCCGCCGCCGACGCCGTACGGCGACATGGAGCCCATGACCTCGCTGCCGAGCAGATGGGGCTTGGGCGCCTTGCCCGCGCCGGAGGTGCCGGACGCGGCGACGATCACCGCCTCGGGCTCGGCCAGGCCGGCCGCGTAGGCCGGGAACAGGGCGAGGGAGACGGCCGTGGGGTAGCAACCGGGCACCGCGATGCGCTTGGACCCCTCCAGCGCGGCACGTGCGCCCGGAAGTTCGGGCAGGCCGTAGGGCCAGGTGCCGGCGTGGGGGGAGCCGTAGAACGTCTCCCAGTCGGCCGGGTCCCTCAGCCGGAAGTCGGCCCCCATGTCGACCACGAGGACGTCGGGCCCGAGCTGTTCGGCGACGGCGGCGGACTGGCCGTGGGGCAGCGCCAGGAAGACCACGTCGTGCCCGGCGAGGGCCTCCGGCGTGGTCTCGGCCAGCACGCGGTCGGCCAGCGGCGGCAGGTGCGGCTGGAGCGCGCCGAGCCGCTGTCCGGCGTTGGTGTTCGCCGTCAGGGCGCCGATCTCGACCTCGGGGTGCGCGAGGAGCAGGCGCAGGAGTTCTCCGCCCGCGTATCCGCTCGCTCCGGCCACCGCCGCACGTACTGCCATGTCCATCCTCCTCTGGATGGCATGACTATACGTATCGCTGCACGTTTATGCAATCGTCTCGCTCTCGACGCGGGGGAGCATCACGCGGCGGGAGACGACATAGGTGACCGGGACGGCCGCGGCGGAGGCGAGCAGCGGGGCGAACCGGCTGCCGGCGTGCAGGACGTCGACGATCAGGTACACACCGGCCGTGGTGATCACGAAGTTCGAGACGTTCGTCAGCGGGAACAGCAGGAATTTCCGCCAGGTGGGCCGCGTCCGATAAGTGAAACGCGCATTGAGGAAAAAGGATCCGACCATACTGAGCACAAACGCCAGGACGTGCGCGACCAGATAGGGGAAAGCGGTGAGGAAAAGCAGGTACAACAGGTAGTAGGTCACCGTGTTCACCGCACCGACCGCCGCGAAGGTGAGAATCTGCCGCATCAGGGGATGAGATCTTTCGTCCGTTCCACATTGGTCGCCTTCACCAGGAAGTGCGGGCGCCCCTTCACCTCGTAGTAGATGCGGCCGGTGTACTCCCCGATGACTCCCAGCATGACCATCTGAACGCCCGCGAGGGCGGTCACGGCGGTGACGATGGTCACATAGCCGGGCGTCTGGACACCGTTGACGAGCGCGGCGCCCACGATCCAGGCCGTGTAGAGGCCCGCGCACAGCAGCAGGCCCACGCCGAGCCAGAGCGCGGCGCGCAGCGGACGGTTGTTGAAGGACAACAGGCCGTCGAGCCCGTAGTTGAGCAGGCCGCGCAGGCTCCAGGAGCTGCGGCCGGCCTCGCGGACGGCGTTGTGGTACTCGAAGGTGGTGCTCGGGAAGCCCACCCAGGCGAACAGCCCCTTGGAGAAGCGGTTGTACTCGGTCAGGCCCAGCACCGCGTCCGCCACCCGGCGCGACATCAGCCGGAAGTCCCCCACCCCGTCGACGAGTTCGACGTCGACCAGGCGGTTGACGAGCCGGTAGTACAGGCGGGCGGTGAGCGTGCGGCTGAGCCGGTCACCGGTGCGGGTGCGCCTGGCGATGACCTGGTCGTAGCCCTGTTCGCGCAGCTCGACCATCCGCTTGATCAGTTCCGGCGGGTGCTGGAGGTCGGCGTCCATGACGACCACCGAGTCCCCCGAGGCGTGCCGGAGGCCCGCGAGCAGGGCCGCCTCCTTGCCGAAGTTGCGGCTGAAGGAGACGTAGCGCACCCGGGGATCGACGTCCGCCAGCCGTTTCAGGACGGTGAGCGTCCGGTCGCGGCTGCCGTCGTCGACGTACACGAACTCCATGTCGTGGCCGAGGGGCAGCAGTTCGTCGGCGACCTTCTGGACCTCCTCGTGGAAGCGGGCGACGACGGCCTCCTCGTTGTAGCAGGGCGCGACGATCGATATCAGCATGGTGGGCCCCCCTGGGCGCAGTCAGGCAGCGGCGGTCACGCGCTCGCGCGGTGACGTGGTCGTGGGCGGCGACGCCTGGGCGCGCCGGCGGCGGACGGCGGTGAGGACGGTCAGCAGGGCGAGGGTCAGCAGCGAGCCGGCCCCGACCGCCGCGCCCAACCGCAGGCCGGGTGGGTGGAAGGTGCAGGTCAGGGTGGTCGAGGTGGCGTCCAGCGGAACGGCGATCAGGCCGTGGTAGTCCCCTGCCGGCCGGGCCGGTCCGTCGCCCGTGGCGCACCGCCAGCCGGCGATCCGGGGTGCGGCGAGAACGGCGATCCCCCTGCTCCCGGCGGGCAGCCGGGCACGGACGGTGCCGTCGGAGACCGTGACGTCGGTGGCGCCGGTGGCCTCGAGGCGCGCGGCGGCGGCGCGCAGCCGGTGGGTGTCCAGGCAGCCGATCGCGTCGGGCGGGATGTCGCCGGGCCGGGCCGGGGTCAACCGGATCCGCACCAGCCCGGAGGCGGGTGCCGTGCCGAGCGGCGCCATGGCCGCGCGGTTGCGCGATGCCCGGGCGTTGAAGTAGGCGGTGGGGTTGCCGGCGAGCCGGGCCCGGCCCGCGTAGTGCGCCGCCCACAGGTTGACCTGGGTCCCCGCCGGGCAGCGCGCGGTGATCGTCGGCCGGGTCAGGGCGCTGCCGGAACCGACCCGGCGCCTGGGCAGCGGCTTGCCGGAGTCGTCCTGTACGGCGAGACGCGGCACGGTGTAGACACGGCTGCCGAGCAGGATCTCCTGGTTGCGGTAGGGCGAGGTGCCGAAGGGGCGGGTGTCCGGATCCGGCCGCACCGTCACCAGGGGCGGTACGTCCCGCCGGGTCACGTGCATCGGGCGCTCGGCCGCAGGCGCGTGCCTCGGGTGCTGGTCGGGCGGGGAGTGCACCCGGGCGCCGACGGAGAAGAGCACGTCCGTGACGGCGTTGTCCAGGCTCTGCACACTCCGCCCGCGCGAGGTCCAGCCGTCGCCGAGCGCGGTCAGGGTGCGGCTGAGGACGTCGGAGGTGAGGGAGCTGTAGTACTGGGCACCCTGGCCCCCCACCAGCAGCGGGTCGTTGCCCACGGTCTGCTCGCGGCCGGGGTCGGTGCGGTGGCGGGGCCAGTCGTCGGCCCCGGCGATCAGCGCCGCCTGCTGCTCCTGCCGCGCGCCCCAGGGCGCGTAGTCGTCCATGTGCGCCAGCCGCAGCCGGGTGGCCACGGCGGAGGTGGCGGCGCTCTCCCCGACCTGCGCGCCGAGCAGGAGGACGACGGCGAGCCCGGCGAGTCTGCCGCGTTCGCCGGCCCGGGCCGCCAGGAGGAGGCCGCCCAGCGCCCCGGCGACGGCGAGCAGCAGCACGGGCCAGGTGAAGAACCGGACGGCGGCACTGCGGCCGGCCGCGGCGGCGATCAGGGCGAGCAGCGCCGTCGCCGCGCAGAGGGCCCGCGGGTCGGGTGGGCCGTACGCGAGGCTGTGCCAGGCGGCGATGACCAGCAGCCCGCACACCACGAAGGTCTGCCGGTAGGGGCTGCCCTGGGGGGTGGCGAAGGCGTGCCAGACCAGGTGCGTGGGCGCCCACTGGAGGGACAGGGCCGCCGCGAGCACCAGGGCCGTCCAGCCGGCGCGGACCCGGCCGGGCACCGCCCGGTGGAAGGGCAGGGCGAGGGCGAGCAGCAGCGCGGTGGTGCCGACGTAGAGGGCCGGCGAGCCCCAGCCGTACGCCGTCGGCAGCAGCCGGGCCAGCAGGTCTCCGGCCGGTACCGGGCCGAAGGTGCTCACCCGGCCCGGGTGGGCGTGCCGGGTGCCGAAGTAGACGACCGCGACCAGCGGGGCGGCGAGGCCCACACCGAGGGCGACGGTGAGGGCGGCACGGCCCGCCGTGGCGAGGGCCTGCCGGCGGGACGGCCGGGCGAGCACGAGCCTGAGCAGCAGCACCAGGGCGGCGCCGAGGGTGGCCATGTACGCGGTGTAGAAGTTGGCGGTCCAGGCGAGCGCGACGATCAGCACCCCGGGCAGCCGCCGGCGTCCGCCGCGGGTCCACTCACCGACCAGGCAGAGCAGCGGGAGGGCGATCAGCCCGTCGAGCCACATCGGGTTGTAGTCGGCGTCGGCCAGGGTCCAGCCGCACAGCGCGTACGACGCGCCGAGCATCCCCGCCGCCCACCACCGGCCCGGACGCAGGGTGAGCAGCAGCCAGGCCATGGCCGCCGCGGCGGAGGCGATCTTCAGGACGGTGATCACGTACACCGCGAGGTCGATCCGGTCCCGGGGGAAGAGCGCGACCAGCAGGGCGAACGGGCTGCCGAGATAGGTGCCGAGGTCGGGCAGGAAGCTGGAGCCGTAGCCGGACTGCCAGTTGACGTAGAGACCACCTTCGGCCCTGCCGTGCAGCAGGTCCCACAGGTGGGCGTGGAAGGGCACGAACTGGTTGCCGAGGTCGTTGACGCTGCGGGTGCGGGGACCGAAGGGATAGCAGCGCGCGAGTACGTCGCCGGCGCAGAGGGCGGCGACCGTCACGGCCGCGGCGAGCAGGGCTGCGGCCTGCCTCGGCCGGGACATCGCTTTCACGGCCGGTTCCTGTCATGCATTTCAGCGGTCCTCACAGAATGTGCCCCCCATCTATTCGCCGACTTAGACGGAAGCGGTTTGCGGATGGTTGTGCGTGCATCGAGAAGTGACGCCACTTATTTCGGATACGGGAAACACCGCGTGAATTCCGTGACCTTCCGGAAAACTCTGGTTTTCCGGAAGGTGTTCTCGAGGTGAAGCGGTCGCCCTTGACTTCGAGTGCGCTCCAACTCCTAGGGTTCTGATCATGGACAACGAACAGAAGACCGCACGTGAGGACCGTTTCGCCCGGGGCCTGGAGGTGCTGCGGTCCGTCGACGGTGAGGCGGGGCAGCGGGTCATCGACTCGCTCGCGGACATCAGCCCCGAGCTGGGCCACCAGATCGTGGCCTGGGGTTTCGGCGAGATCTACGCCCGGCCCGCGCTCGCGCCGCGGGACCGCCAGCTGGTCACCCTGGGCATGCTGACCGCGCTCGGCGGCTGCGAGCCGCAGCTGGACGTGCACGTCAACGCGGCGCTGAACATGGGGCTGACGCCCGAGGAGATCGTGGAGGCGCTGCTGCACTCGGCCGCGTACTGCGGTTTCCCGAAGGCCCTGAACGCCACGTTCGTGGCCAAGAAGGTCTTCACCGAGCGCGGTCTGATGCCGCTCGGTGAGCAGCCCGCGTAAGGTACCCGGCCGGGCGCTGCGGAGGGGGGCGGGCGTCGGCGTCCCGCACCGGCCGCGGGAGACTGCGTGTGCGGTCGTGGCGGGCCGCCCCGGCGGACGGCCCCCGGGCTGTCACGGACCCCGTGCGGGCCGTGGCGGACTCCCCTCGCGAAAGGTGCGGTGATGGACGAGTACCTGCCGGTGCCCGACGTGCTGGCCCATCTGGCCGGACGCTGGCGGGTGGAGCGGAGCGTGCGGGATCTGGCGGGCGGGGACGAGGGGCGCTTCACGGGCGTGACCGTCTTCGGCGCGCTGGACGGCGGCGGGCTGCTGCACGAGGAGTCCGGCACCTTCACCTGGCGGGGCGTGGCGCGGCCGGCCACCCGGACTCTGCGGTTCCTGCCGGGGGACGCGCCCAGCCGGGCCGATGTGCGGTTCGCGGACGGGCGCCCCTTCCACGAACTGGACCTGGCCACCGGGCGGTACGTCGCCGACCATCCTTGTGCGGCCGACCTCTACCGGGGTGAGTTCACCGTGCGGGACGCCGGGCACTGGCGCACGGTGTGGCGGGTCGGGGGCCCGGTGAAGGACCTCCTCCTCACCACCGACTACGTACGCGAGGCCTGAGCCCGGACCCCGTCCAAGCGCAGGTTCCAGCGGCCGGCGCGGCCGGTGACCGTCGTCGAGGAGAGCGGGCGGACGTCGAGGTTCCAGTAGGTCGCCGGAGGTGCCTTCAGCGCGTAGACCAGGGCCGCCCGGATCACCGAGGGCTCGGCCACCGCGACGATGCGCCCGCCGTCGTCCACCGGCCGGGTGTCCAGCCAGCCGCCCACCCGGGAGATGAACGCCAGCAGGCACTCACCGCCGTGCGGCGCGGACCGCGGGTCGGCGAGCCAGGAGTCCACCGCCTGCGGCTCACGGGCCATCGCCTCGCCCAGCGTCAGCCCGCGCCAGCGGCCCATGTCGCAGTCGCGCAGGGCGAGCTGGACCAGCGGGGCGTATCCCAGGGCGTCACCCGTGGCCCGGCTGCGCGGGGTCGGCGAGCAGTAGCGCAGCTCGGCCGCGGCCAGCGGCAGCAGGTCCCCGGCGACGCGCTGCACCTCGTCCCAGCCGTCCTGGTCCAGCGGCTGGTCGTCCTCGAAGCGCTCCGCGAGCAGCGGGGCTCCGCGCGCGGCGGCGACGAACGTCACCCTCAGTGGCATGCCGTGATGGTGAGCCGTGCGGGGAGGCAGGTCAAGGGGTGCCGCCGCGTGGTCACGGACCGCATGCGATCACTCACCGGCCGCATATCCCGCGGCCCGTGTCCGCCACCGCTCCGGCCGGTACGGCCGACCCCGCCGGCCCTGCCCGGGCCGCGGTGCCAGGCCCCTCCGACGCTCCCCTCCCGCGCCCCGCCCGACGCCCTCCGCCCGCGCGCCCCGCCCTCGTCCCCCGCGCCCCGTCCGACGCCCCTCCCCGGCGCCCGGCGCCCGCGTCCCCCGCACCCGGTCCGACGCCCCCGTCCCGCGCCCAGC
>NZ_WWJT01000498.1 GCF_009865385.1 Streptomyces sp. SID486
GGGCGACGGCCGTCCCGCGCGCCTCCCGCCCGCCGTACGCGCCGGGGTGGAACGGCGGAAGCGCGTAGGCGGGCCACGGATCCGCCCGGCCGCCCGGCCGCGGGTGCTCCCGCTGCGCCCGCCGGCACGCCTCGTACGGCAGGCCCCCGGCCGTCACGCGCGGTGCTCCTTGCGCTGGTGCTGGCGCAGCAGCACGTTCGCGTCACTCTCGGCGCTGCGGTCGTGCGCCTCCCGGGCGGCCTCCCGCCGCTCCGCCAGCTCCAGACAGCAGGCGCAGCCGGGGACCGGACGCGGCGGCCTGCTCGCGTCGTCCAGGGGCGCGGGCAGCGACGGCAGTGTCCGGGCCCGGTGGTTGACGGCCCGGACGGTCGCGCCGATCCGCTCCCGGTCCGTGGCCGGCCGCACCGACCCCGGATCGGCCTGCCACTCCACTCCCCCGCCGACGGGCCGCAGCAGCACGTAGGGACCGGCCCGGTCCCGGTACTCGCCGACCTTGTCGGTGACGGGGTCGTAGAGGAGGCGTCCGGGCTCGTAGGGCTCCGACGTCGTTGCCATCACTGGCCAGCTCCTTTCCATGAACACCTGAACGCAGCGCGTACGTGGAGCTACGCTGCGTGTTCGGATACCCACGAGCATGGCGCATCAAAATCGCGTTTGGGCTGGTGAGGGGCCCAAATTCAACGCGGGGCCGATCAAATTCAACAAATTCAACGGGAGCACGATGCCGCAGCGACTGGTGGTCACGGGGCGGAGTCAGGAGCCGAGGGGTCGGTTCGCCGAGGAATTACGGCGCCTGCGGAGCGAGCGCGGACTGAGCCTGCGGGACCTCGCGAAGGAGGTGGGGTGGGACTCGTCCCTGTTCAGCAAGATGGAGAGCGGACAGACACTGGGCGGCCCCGAAGTCGTACAGGCGCTGGACCAGTACTACGGGACACCGGGTCTGCTGGTGACGCTGTGGGAGTTGGCGCTGGCGGACCCGACTCAGTTCAAGGAGCAGTACCGGCGGTACATGGTGCTGGAGTCGGAGGCGGTCAGCCTCTGGCACTACGGCGTGAGCAGGCCGCCGGGACTTCTGCAGACCGATGCGTACGCACGCGAAGCGTTGGCGGCGGGCGGGATCAAGGGAAAGGAGCTGGAACAGCAGGTCGAAGCCCGCATCGGTCGCCGGGAGTTGCTGGAGGGAGGCGAGGCGCCGCCGTTCCGCAGCATCCTCTCCGAGGCCGTCCTGCGAACACCGTTGCCCAACCGGGGCGAGTGGCGGGAGCAACTGGAGCACTTGGTGGAGATGTCGGAACGCCCGAACATCACCCTCCAAGTACTGCCGTTCTGTACCAACTTTCATGGCCTCGCGAGCACGGACCTGATGTTCCTCCGGCTGCTGGACACCCGTACCGTGGCATACGCCGAGAACGACGTACACGGCGAACTGATCCCAGAACCAAGCAAGGTTGAGCGGCTCCAGCGCGCTTATGATGCGGTGCGCGATACGGCCCTGTCCCCGGCCGAATCGCGGAAGTTCATCCTGCGAATGTTGGAGGAAGCGACGTGCGAGCCATCGATCTCAGCAACGTGACGTGGCGCAAGAGCAGCTACAGCAACTCCGACGGCGGCCAGTGCCTGGAAGTCTCCGACGACCTCCTCCGCGCCGCCGACTGGCGCAAGAGCAGCTACAGCAACACAAGCGGCGGTGAGTGCCTCGAAGTCTCCGACGGCTTCCCCTCCCTCGTTCCCGTACGGGACAGCAAGGCCCCCGCGCGCGGAGCGCTCGTCTTCCAGGCCGCCGCCTGGGCGGCCTTCGTCGACGGCGTCAAGCGCGACGCCTGACTAACCCAGCGCCCGCCCCAGTACCCACACCACCGGTGCCGCCGCGGACAGGGGCAGCGAGACGCCCGCGGTGAAGTGGACGAAGCGGGACGGGTAGTCGTAGCTCGCCGCCCGGTGGCCGATCAGCGCGCACGCCGCGGCGGCCCCGCCCAGCAGCGCACCCTTCGTGCCGAAGTCGGTCATGCCGCCCACGGCGATGCCCGCGCCGGCCGCCGCCAGCAGGGCGACCACGACCGACGCCGGGGTCGGCAGGGGCAGGGCGCGGGCCAGCACGGCCACCGCCACCGCCGCCGCGCCCACCGACACCGCGTGCGGGTCGGCGGCCAGGAAACCCGTCGCCAGGACCGCGAGCGCGGCCGAGGCGACCGTCGCCATCAGGCCGTACATCCGCTCGTCCGGCGAGGCGTGCGAGCGCAGCTGGAGGGCGAGGGAGAGCAGGACCCACAGGCCGAGCGAGCCCAGGATGGCCACCAGCGCGTGGTCGCGGCCGGTGGCCAGGACCGCCGCGTCGGCGGTCAGCGCGCCCGCGAACGCCAGCGCGATGCCCTGCCGGGCGGGCCACATGCCGTTCAGCCGGAACCAGCCCGCCGCCGTCACGGCCTGGAGCAGCACCAGCGGTACGACGAGGGCGTACGAGGTGACGGGGGCCGCCACGGCGAGCAGCAGGCCCAGTCCGGCGGTGAGCAGCGCCGGCTGCATGCCGGGTTCGATGACCGGGGAGCGGCCCTCCAGACGCGCCCGCTGGGCGTCGGTGATCCGCGCGTTGCCCGCGAGGGTGGCGGGTCCGTAGGCGGGCCCGGCGGCGGCCCCTGCGGGTTCGGCCGGCTCCTCCGGGGACTCCGCCACCGGTGCGGGCACCACCGGGGCCTGGGCGTGCGCGTAGGGCTGGTGCGCGCTGTGCTCCTGCCCGTACTGCTGCGCGTGCGGCTCCGGGACCTGCTGCCCCTGCTGGTACCGCGCCTGCTGCTCATGCTGCTGCTGGTAGTGCGGCTCCTGGAACGGCTGCTGCTGGTGCTGCTGGTAAGGCTGCTCCTGCTGCGACTGCTGCTGGTGCTGCTGGTAGGGCTGCTGCTGAGGCGCCTGCTGCGGGTGCGGCTGCTGCTCCTGGCGCGGCAGGTACGCCGTCTCCGGCGCCTGCACCGGCGCGTGCGTCTGCGTCTCCCAGGTCTGGCCCTGCCACTGCTGGGTCAGTTCCGGATCGTGTCCGGGCTGCTGCCCGTACTGCGGCTCCTGGGCGGGCCAGTGCTGCTGCTGATAGGGGTCGTAGCCCTCGTACGGGCCGCCCTGGTAAGGCTGGTCGGTCATCGCTCACCCTCCTGCGAACGGCGGGAGCACCTCGACCGTGCCGCCCTCGGCCAGCCGTACCGTCTCATGCGCGCGGGTCCCGACGGGATCGCCGTCGACGAGGAAGGAGCAGCGCTGGAGCACCCGCGTGAGCTCACCGGGGTGGCGCGCGCGCACGGCGGCCAGCGCGTCGGCCAGCGTGTCCGCCTCGTACGGCTCCTCGGCGACCTGGGCCGCGGCCTTCGCGGCGGCCCAGTAGCGCACCGTGACCTTGGGCATCTCGATCCTCAATCGACGGCTGGGAAAGAAAGTCTGTGCGGGGCCAGGCTAGCCCGCCGCCGCAGCCGCCCAGTCCCCGATCCGGGCCAGCAGGGCGTCGTCCGCCGCGTGCTCCGCGTGGCCCATGCCCGGTTCGACCCAGAGTTCGCCGTGGTCGCCGGCCGCTTCGGCGAGCATCCGGGGATGGTCCAGCGGGAAGTAGCCGTCGCGGTCGCCGTGGACGACGAGGAGGGGGGTCGGGGCCAGCCGGGAGACCGCATCCACCGGCGCCAGCGGCACCGGGTCCCAGTCGCGGTGGTGGATGCGCGTGCGCAGTCCGTAGCGGCTGACCAGGCGGCCCTCGGGGCGGGTGACCAGCCAGTGCAGGCGGCGCATGGGCGCCGTGCCCCGGTAGTACCAGCGGGCCGGCGCGCTGACCGAGACCACGGCGTCGACCGCGCCGGGGTGCAGGGCCGCGTGCCGCAGGACCACCGAGCCGCCCATGGAGAAGCCGACGGTCACCAGGCGCGCGTGCCCGAAGCCGCGGGCCCACTCCACGGCGGTCGCGAGGTCCAGCACCTCCTTGTCGCCGACCGTGGACCGGCCGCCGGAGCGGCCGTGGCCGCGGAAGGAGAAGGTGACGACGGCGCCGTACGCGCGCAGGACACCGGCCACCCGTCGTACGTGCGGCCGGTCCACGTCCCCGGTGAAGCCGTGCGCGACCACGAACACCAGGTCGCGCACGGAGGAACCGGCGGAGGGAACCGCGGCGGGAACGGAGGGCGAAGGGGAGGCGTCCGGCGCGTGCGGATCCGCTTCGTATACAGCCGTACCCGGGTCGTATACGGATTCGACCAGAAGGCCGTCCGGCGTGCGCAGAAACGTCCGGATAGGGGCCCGTCCGCCCGTCTCGCGATTCGGACGAACGGTGGAACATGCCACATGACCCGCCGGACGGTTGCTCATGTGGGCTATTCTGCTGGCAGAGGACTCGGGCAGCGAAGCCCCCGGGTCCTTTTGTGCTTTCGGAAGCGTTGTATACGCAGCGGGAAACCTCAGGTGACCGCCGGTGTACGGGGCCCCGGGATCGCAGAGCAGTGCCCGTCCGCACGCGTCCTCGCAGGGACCGAGGAGGAACCAGACGTATGAGTTCTCTGCTGCTCCTGACCAACGCCCTCCAGCCGTCGACGGAGGTGCTCCCGGCCCTCGGTCTGCTCCTGCACAACGTGCGGGTCGCCCCGGCCGAGGGACCCGCCCTGGTCGACACGCCCGGCGCCGACGTCATCCTGGTCGACGGGCGGCGTGACCTGCCGCAGGTGCGCAGCCTGTGCCAGCTGCTGCGGTCCACCGGCCCCGGCTGTCCGCTGGTCCTCGTCGTCACCGAGGGCGGACTCGCCGCCGTCACCGCCGACTGGGGCATCGACGACGTCCTCCTCGACACCGCGGGCCCCGCGGAGGTGGAGGCCCGGCTGCGGCTCGCCATGGGCCGGCAGCAGATCGTCAACGACGACTCGCCGATGGAGATCCGCAACGGTGACCTGTCGGTGGACGAGGCCACGTACAGCGCGAAGCTCAAGGGGCGGGTCCTGGACCTGACCTTCAAGGAGTTCGAACTGCTCAAGTACCTCGCGCAGCACCCGGGCCGCGTCTTCACCCGCGCCCAGCTGCTGCAGGAGGTGTGGGGGTACGACTACTTCGGCGGCACCCGCACGGTCGACGTGCACGTACGGCGGCTGCGGGCCAAGCTCGGCCCGGAGCACGAGTCGCTGATCGGCACCGTCCGGAACGTCGGTTATCGATTCGTTACGCCCGAGAAGCCCGACCGGTCGGCCGAGGACGCCAAGGGCAAGTCCCGCCGGGCAAAGCGGGAAGATGCGGACGCATCCGCCGTGCTGGACGGCGTGGAGGCCCACGCGGAGGCGTAGCCCCCGCACGAGGGCCCGGACGGCGCCCTCCCCTCACCCGGCCGCCCTGTGATACGCCCTGCCCAGGGCGGGTCAATCCGCGTAGACTCCGCGCGTGGCCAAGGTGACTCGGGATGACGTGGCGCGACTGGCGGGGACCTCGACCGCCGTCGTCAGCTATGTCATCAACAACGGACCCCGGCCGGTCGCCCCGGCCACGCGCGAGCGTGTCCTCGCCGCGATCAAGGAGCTGGGGTACCGCCCGGACCGCGTCGCCCAGGCGATGGCCTCCCGGCGCACCGACCTGATAGGTCTGATCATCCCGGACGCCCGCCAGCCGTTCTTCGGCGAGATGGCGCACGCGGTCGAACAGGCCGCCTCCGAGCGCGGGAAGATGGTCCTCGTCGGCAACACCGACTACATCGGCGAGCGCGAGGTCCACTATCTGCGTGCCTTCCTCGGCATGCGCGTCTCGGGTCTGATCCTCGTCTCGCACGCCCTGAACGACCTGGCCGCGGCCGAGATCGACGCCTGGGACGCCCGGGTGGTGCTGCTGCACGAGCGTCCGGAGGCCATCGACGACGTCGCCGTGGTGACGGACGACCTCGGCGGCGCCCAGCTCGCCGTGCGCCACCTGCTGGAGCACGGCTACGACTACGTCGCCTGTATGGGCGGTACGGCGGAGACGCCGGCCGTCGGCGACCCGGTCTCCGACCACGTCGAGGGCTGGAAGCGGGCCATGGCCGAGGCGGGGCTGTCCACCGAGGGCCGGCTGTTCGAGGCGCCGTACAACCGCTACGACGCCTACCGCGTGGCCCTGGAGGTCCTCGCCGGCCCGAACCGGCCGCCCGCGGTCTTCTGCTCCACCGACGACCAGGCGATCGGCGTGCTGCGGGCCGCGCGCGAACTGCGCATCGACGTGCCGGGGCAGCTGGCGGTGGCCGGCTTCGACGACATCAAGGAGGCCGCGCTCGCCGACCCGCCGCTGACCACGGTCGCCTCCGACCGCTCGGCGATGGCCCGGGCGGCGGTCGACCTGGTGCTGGACGACGGGCTGCGGATCCCCGGATCGCGGCGTGAGCGGCTGAAGACGTTCCCGTCGCGGCTGGTGGTACGCACGAGCTGCGGCTGCGCGAGCTGACCGAAGGGCCCTTCGCCGGACGGTCCCGGGCCCTTCGCCGGACAGCCCCGGACCCTTCGCCGGACAGCCCCGGCCCCTTCGCCCCGACCCTTCGTCCGGGCTCCCCCGTCCCTCCCCCCCGGCCCTTCGGACCGTTCTTTATATCGGGCAAACGAGGTTCTGCCGGGCTTCTCAGGGTGCCCTCAGGAAGCTCTCATGGTCGCGGGGGAGTCTTTTGTCATGACCGAGAGCCAGGGCACCTACCAGCAGCCGTACTCCTACTCCGCGCCGGTGGACCCCGTGCACCCCGTGCACCCCGTGAACCCGGAGTGGCCGCCCCCGCCCCCGCACCGGCCGGGCACGGCGCAGGCTCCGCACGGGAAGAAGCGCACCCGGGGGCCCGTCGCCCTCCTCGCCGCGGTCGCGATCGTGGCGGCGGCGGTCGGCGGCGGCACGGCGTACGCCTTCCAGGAGCTGACCGGCAAGGACACGGTCGCCACCGCCGGCGGCAGCACCACCGTGGTGCCGACCGCCAAGAAGGGTGACGTCGCCGCCATAGCCGCCGCGGTCAGCCCCAGCGTGGTCGAGGTCAACGCGACCCTGGCGGGCGGCTCCTCCACCGGCTCCGGCGTGGTCGTCACCTCCGACGGCGAGATCGTCACCAACAACCACGTCGTCGCCGGCGCCACCTCGATCAAGGTGCGCACCAGCGACGGCAAGAGCTACACCGCCGAGGTGGTCGGCACCGACAGCTCCAAGGACCTCGCGCTGATCAAGCTCCAGGGCGCCTCGGGACTGAAGGCGGCGGCACTCGGCGACTCCGACGACGTCAAGGTCGGCGACTCGGTCGTGGCGATCGGCTCCCCCGAGGGCCTGACCGGCACGGTCACCAGCGGCATCGTCTCCGCCCTCGACCGGGACGTCACCGTGTCCACCGACGAGGGCCAGGGACAGGGCCAGGGCCAGGGCGGCGACGGTCAGTGGCCGTTCCAGTTCGGCGGCCGTGAGTTCAACGGCGACACCGGCTCGTCCACGACCACCTACAAGGCCCTCCAGACCGACGCCTCCCTGAACCCCGGCAACTCCGGCGGTGCGCTGATCGACGCCGCCGGCCAGGTGATCGGCATCAACTCGGCGATGTACTCGTCAGGTTCCCAGGCGTCCTCGTCCTCGGACGCGGGCAGCATCGGCCTCGGCTTCGCCATCCCCGTCAACACCGTCAAGTCCGACCTGGCGAAACTGCGGGCGGGCTCCGACAGCTAGCACCACAGCGCGGCAGTGCGCGCGAGAGACAGCAAGGAGCAGGTCATGATCAAGCACGTTCCTCACCACAAGGCAGAACGCGGTCCGGCCGGTCTCACCCTGGCCCTGTCCATCGTGTCCGAGCTGCACGTGCCCGTGCCGGCGCCCCGGGCCCCGGAGGTGGCCGTGAACCCGGTCCCCCAGCTGATGGGCCTGCGCACCTCCGCCGCCCGCCCGCACCGCCGCAAGGTGCCGCTGCACCGCCTGAGCACGGTCCGCGCCTGACGGCCGCGTGCCACACCCGGCCCCGGAGTCCGGCCCGTGTGCCGCCCACCCGGCCCCGGGGTCCGGCCCGCGTGCCGCCCACCGGACCCCGGGACGTGGCACGCTGAGAGGCAGCCGACCGACCGACCACCGCACCCCGAGGAATCGCGAGCGATGAGCCCCGCCGAAGGCGACCGTGACCCCCAGCGCATCCTGATCGTCGACGACGAGCCCGCCGTACGCGAGGCACTGCAGCGCAGCCTCGCCTTCGAGGGGTACGACACGGAGGTCGCCGTCGACGGGGCGGACGCCCTGGACAAGGCCACCGCCTACCGGCCCGACCTGGTGGTGCTGGACATCCAGATGCCGCGCATGGACGGCCTGACGGCGGCCCGTCGCATCCGGGGTGCGGGGGACACCCTCCCGATCCTGATGCTCACGGCCCGCGACACGGTCGGCGACCGCGTGACCGGCCTCGACGCGGGCGCCGACGACTACCTGGTCAAGCCCTTCGAACTGGACGAGCTGTTCGCCCGCATCCGTGCCCTGCTGCGCCGCAGTTCGTACGCGACGACGGTGTCCGCCGAGGCGCAGGAGGACGAGGCGCTCACCTTCGGCGACCTGCGCATGGACCTCGCCACCCGGGAGGTCACGCGCGGCGGCCGGCAGGTCGAGCTGACCCGCACGGAGTTCACCCTGCTGGAGATGTTCATGGCACACCCGCGGCAGGTCCTCACCCGTGAGCAGATCCTGAAGGCGGTGTGGGGCTTCGACTTCGAGCCCTCCTCCAACTCCCTCGACGTGTACGTGATGTACCTGCGCCGCAAGACCGAGGCCGGCGGCGAGCCGCGGCTGGTCCACACCGTGCGCGGAGTGGGCTACGTCCTGAGGCAGGGCGGCGCCGAGTGAGGCACCTGGCACGCCGCTACCGCGCCCTGCCGATCCGGGCCCGCCTGGCGATGCTGGTCGCGGCGGCGGTGGCGTTCGCGGTCGCGGCGGTGTCGGTGACGTGCTGGTTCATCGTGGAGCGCAAGCTGTACGAGCAGCTCGACAAGGATCTGCAGAAGTCCCTGCGGAACACCACGCAGCCGGACCAGCTGCTGCCCGCCCTCGCCCACTGCTCGGACACCCCGTCGGGCGACAACTTCTTCGGGGACCGGTACTCCCAGGTGGTCACGGAGGACGGCAAGGTCTGCCTCTTCGGCGGCGCCTCCGGCAGGATCAAGGTCACCGAGGTCGACAAGTCGGAGATCCGGAACCTGGACGTCAACACGGCCTACCTGCGCAACGGCACCGACACCCAGGGCAACGAGCTGCGGGTGCTCACCAAGCCGGTCCTCGCCACCACGACCCCGGAGGGCGGCCGGGGGCCCAGTGTCGGCGTGCTCGTCGCCGCACCGCTGAAGAGCACCCAGAAGAACCTCAACGACCTCGCCCTGATCCTGCTCCTCGTGTCCGCCATCGGGGTCGTCGGCGCCGGTGCCGCGGGGCTCGCGGTGGCCCGGGTCGGGCTGCGCCCGGTCGACGAGCTGACCGAGGCCGTGGAGCACGTGGCCCGTACCGAGGACCTGAGCGTCCGCATCCCCGTCGAGGACGACAGCGAGGACGAGATCGCCCGGCTGTCCCGGTCGTTCAACTCGATGACCGCCTCGCTGGCCAGCTCCCGCGAGCTGCAGCAGCAGCTGATCGCCGACGCCGGGCACGAACTCCGCACCCCCCTGACGTCGTTGCGGACGAACGTCGAACTGCTCACCCGCAGCGAGGAGACGGGCCGGCCGCTCCCGCCGGAGGACCGCAAGGCGCTGCTCGCCTCGGTGAAGGCGCAGATGACCGAACTGGGCGCGCTCATCGGTGACCTTCAGGAGCTGTCCCGCTCGGAGGGGCAGCGCGGTGAGCGGGTGCAGGTGGTCGCCTTCCAGGACACCGTCGAGGCGGCCCTGCGGCGGGCCCGGCTGCGCGGCCCGGAGCTGTCCCTCACCGCGGACCTGGAGCCCTGGTTCGTCCGAGCCGAGCCCTCCGCGCTGGAGCGGGCGGTCGTCAACATCCTCGACAACGCGGTCAAGTTCAGCCCCGAGGGCGGCACGGTCGAGGTGCGGCTGAGCGAGGGCGCGCTGACCGTCCGCGACCACGGGCCCGGCATCGCGGAGGAGGAACTCCCGCACGTCTTCGACCGCTTCTGGCGCTCCCCCAGCGCACGGGCCCTGCCGGGCTCCGGCCTGGGCCTGTCCATCGTCGCCCGTACGGTCCAGCAGGCGGGCGGCGAGGTCACCCTGGCCCGCGCGGACGGCGGCGGCACGGTGGCGACGGTCCGCCTGCCGGGGGCGCCGGTCCCGCCGCCGGAGAC
>NZ_WWJT01000499.1 GCF_009865385.1 Streptomyces sp. SID486
TCTCCTGCAACCGGGGCGAGCAGCTCTCCGCCGCGGCGGCCGGCGGCACCCGGGTCGTCTGGCTGGACGCCACCACCGGCGTCGGTGACGTGGTGACCCGGGCCCGCCCCAGCGGCACCTGCGCCTGAGCGCGAGCCGCCACGGGCGCCACCGGAGCGCGGCCGTGCAGCCCGGGCGCTCCACAGCGGCCGTGCAGCCGGGCGTTCCACCGGGACCTCACGGCACCGGTACGGCCCGAACGGCTCGAGTCCTGGGCGCGGACCTCTGCGGCCCACCCGCCGAAGCGGGTGGGCCGCAGAGGATCACTCGTCGGGGCCGTTGCCTCACCAGTAGTGGCGACGACCGGCGACCGCGTGCCCCATGGACCCCATGATCCACAGGATGGCTCCCACCACCAGCAGGATCACGCCGATGGTCCACAGGATCGAGATACCCGTGACGAAGCCGATGATGAGCAGGATGATGCCGAGGGCGATCATGACGTGCCTCCAGCTGGTAGTGGTGCTCCTGACCTACGAGTGCCCCCGATCCGGCCCGAATCGCACGCCGGACGCGGAAATCTTCGCGAGGATCGCGACGGTCCGTGTTTCAAGAAGTTCGGTCCGGATTGTTGACTGGGCGTTTCGGCGGCCTCACATTACTTAGCGGTAGAACCGCGCGGTAATCCCGCGGCCGGTCTCCCGTCGTCGGGCGTGCGCTGTCCGCCACGCCCCGCCGGCTCGTACGCCGCTTCGCGCACCGCCCTCGCACGTCGCACCGCCTCACACGCGGGACGGTCCCCGTACGCCGCCCGCGTCTTCACGGAAGCCGCCCCGCTGCGGTTCATCGAGCCGCCCCGCCACGGTTCATCGAGCCGCCCCGCTCCGGTTCGCCAAGCCGCCTCGCTCCGGCGATCCCGCGGGTCCGTGGCACCGCCATGCCCTTTCGCCCGAGCCGTTCCCCGTCCCGAGAAGGGAGAGCCATGCCCGTTCCCGCCCTGCGCCGCGTCCTCACCGCGACGTCCGCGGCCGTCGGCGCGCTGGTCCTCGGTCTCACCACCGCCCCCGCCCAGGCCACCGCCCCCATGAACTACGCGGCCCTGGGGGACAGTTACAGCGCCGCCTCGGGTGTCCTGCCCGTCGACCTCAGCAGCCCGGTCTGCCTGCGGTCCACCGCGAACTACCCGCACGTCATCGCCGCCCGGACGGCGGCACGGCTGACGGACGTCACCTGCGGTGCCGCCCAGACCAAGGACTTCACCGAGGCCCAGTACCCCGGTGTCGCCCCCCAGGCCGACGCGGTCACCGCCGACACCGACCTGGTGACACTGACGATCGGCGGCAACGACAACGGCACCTTCATCAACGCCGTGACGGCCTGCGGCACCGCGGGCGTCCTCAGCGCGGGCCGGGGCAGCCCCTGCAAGGACAAGTACGGGACGTCCTTCGACGACCAGATCGACAGCGACACCTATCCGGCGCTGAGAACCGCGCTCGGCAGCGTCCGCGCCAAGGCCCCGCACGCCCGGATCGCGGTGCTCGGCTACCCGTGGATCACACCCGCGACGGCCGACCCGTCCTGCTTCGTCAAACTGCCCCTCGCCACCGGCGACGTGCCCTACCTGCACTCGCTCCAGGCCCACCTCAACGCCGTGGTGCGGCGCGCCGCCGAGGAGACCGGAGCCGTGTACGTGGACTTCTCCGCGGTGTCCGCCGGACACGACGCCTGCCAGGCCGCCGGCACCCGGTGGATCGAGCCCCTGCTGTTCGGGCAGAACGTCGTCCCGGTCCACCCCAACGCCCTGGGCGAGCGGCGCATGGCCGAGCACACCCTGGAGGTCCTCGGCCTCGGCTGAGCGCGCGGCCCGCCCCGAGCGCCCGGTCAGGCCTCGCTGAACAGCGGGTCGTACGGCGACGTGCGCTCACGGCCCGACATGAAGGACAGGAAGTCCCGCACGAACGCGGAGCGCGCGTACGTGCCGTCCGTGTCCGCCCTGTCCCGTCGGAAGCCCCGGCGGAACAGGGCCCGGTACTCGTCCGCGTCGACGCGCTGGTCGCCGTCCGTGTCGGTGACGTCGAAGAGGACCTCGGCGACCCGGATCAGGGCCGGGCCGGCGAGGGACGGCGCGGCCTCGGCGTACTCCCGGGCGCTGACCCTGCCGTCACCGTCGGTGTCGAGTGCCGCCTGCAGCTCCCGCCACCAGTCGGCGAAGGCGTCGTACAGCCGGGTCTCGGCCGGCTCGTCCAGGTCCAGTCGCCCGGCGATCTCCCTGGCCATCGCGGCGAGGTCGGGCCAGTCCAGATAGCCGTCCCCGGTCTGGTCCAGCACCGCGGCGAAGAACTCCTCGGCGCTGCGCGTGTCGGTCCCCCCGTCCGGCTCCGGCTCCGGCCCGAGGGGCGCGAGCAGTCGTACGAGGGCGCCGGCCCGCTTCATCCGGTCGGTCAGCGCGCTGACCGTCCGTGCCCGGGGGTCGTCGCCGCCGGGGGAGAGGGCGAGCAGCCTGACGATGGCCTCGGGCTGGATCCAGCCCTCCGGGAGGAACCGGGCGAGGCCCACCGCGAGGTAGGCGCCCTGCATCAGGGTCTGTGCGCCGGGCATCTCCGGCAGGCCCGCCCTCCTGCGGAAGGGCTCCGGGAGGGACGCCACGGTGATCACGCCGATGACGGGACCGGCCACCGCCCGGCCGGCGGCCCACATGGTGGGCAGACCGTTCAGCAGCGGCGGCGCGGGCAGGTGGTCGAAGAGCCGGTAGAGGATGACACGCATCGCCTCCGTGTTCTCCAGCCGCTCCTCCACCACGCGGTCGTAGTACGGCCAGAACTCCTGGAGTCTGGGCGGCAGATGACCGGCGTCGCCGTCCAGGGCGGCGAGGTAGGCGCGGAACTCGGCGTACAGCCGCTCCATGACGTCCTGTTCCAGCGGCTGTCCGCTGAGGCGGCACATCGTGACGCTGCTCTCGAAGAGGGTGGCGACCACCCAGGCCCGCACCTCGGGATCCATGGCGTCGTACGGCCGGTTGCGCGCGTCGGCGCCCTTGAGCCGTGTGTGCAGCCGGTTGAGCCGTGCCGCCTCCCTGCCCCGCACGTCGTCGTCCGGCCCGAACATGCGCTGCAGGCTCACGAGCGTGTTGCGCAGCCGCCGCCACGGGTGGGTGACGAAGGTCGAGTTGTCGATCAGGGCCGCCCCGATCTGCGGATGGGCGGCCTCCAGTACGGTCGCCCGGACGACGGCCAGTGCCCAGCGCGGGTCGCTGAAGAACGCGTGGAACCGGCTGTCGGGGCCGAAGAGGGATGTCGCGTCGTGGGCGGCCGGTCCGGGCTCCCGGTCGCGGTGACCGGTACGGGTGCCGGCCGGGTCGTCGCTGCCTGTGTCGGTCACGGTCGTCCGTCTCCGTTCGCGTTCGGCGGCACGCCGCCGAAGCGGCGGTCGCGCTGCTGATAGGTGTGCAGGCACTCCAGGAAGTGCGTCGCGCGGAAGTCCGGCCACAGCACGGGCGGGAAGATCCACTCCGCGTAGGCGACCTGCCAGAGCATGAAGTTGGAGATGCGCTGTTCCCCGGAGGTGCGGATGACGAGGTCCACGTCGGGTGTGTCGGGAAAGGGCAGATGAGCGGCGAAGCTCCGCTCGTCCACGGCCTCGGCCGGCACTCCGCTGCGGATCAGCGACCGCGCCGCCGCCACGATGTCGCCCCGCCCGCCGTGATCGAACGCCACGGTCAGCGTCATGCCCCGGTTCTCCCCGGTCAGGGTCATCAGGTCGGCGAAGTCCCGGGTGAGCGGTGCGGGGATACGCGGGTCCGCGACTCCGAGGAACCGGCAGCGGATCCCGCGCAGGTGCAGCAGCGGGGCGTGTTTGCGCACCACCCGGCGGACCAGCCGCATCAGGAAGTCGACCTCGGCGCCCGGCCGTTGCCAGTTCTCCGTGGAGAACGCGTACAGGCTCAGCCACTCGACACCGGCCGTCCGCGCGGCCTCGATCACGTCGATCACCGTGGTCTCCGCCGCGCGGTGACCCGACGTGCGGGGCAACGACCGCCGGGCCGCCCAGCGGCCGTTGCCGTCCATCACGCAGGCGACATGGCGGGGCACGCGCCGGTGTCCTCGGTCCGCCGGACGGCCCCGCCCCGGGTCGGGGAACGCGGCGGAACCGCCGGTGACTTCCTCAAGTGGCACGCCTGCCCCCCAGCAGCGACGAGCGGACCCTCCGCGAGTCACGGCCCTCTCGGCTGACGGGCCGGATCGTCACCAGCAGGGTGTCAGTCCGGGGGCCGGCGGACGGCGCAACGCCCGCGGTTCACCCCTGGTACTGCTGTCCGAGGGCGTGACCGGACGTCGGTTCGCGGCGTAAACCCGGCCCGGCACGGATGCGGCGCTCGCGGCGCCGGCGGCGCGCCGCCGAGGGCCGGTCCGTCCGTCCGCCCCCGTGACCTGGCCCGGTGCCGGAAGTCCCGCCGCCGGGCGGGAGTCCGGCCACGGCGGTCCCGGCACCATGATAGTTTCAACTTCAACAAAATGCAGCCAGGGGAGCCCACGTGACCAGTCCCGTCCCGGCCGGTGCCGACCGGCGGATCTTCATCGACAAGCAGAGCCCGAAGGCGTACCACGCGCTGCTGCAGACGGCCGAGGCGGTCCGCACCGTCGCCGAAGAGGCCGGGCTCGACCGTGTCCTGGTGGAGCTGGTCAACCTCCGCGTCTCGCAGCTGAACGGCTGCGCCTACTGCCTGCACGTGCACACCCGGGCCGCGTTGCGGGCGGGTGACACCCCGCAGCGCCTCGGCGTGCTCGCCGCCTGGCGCGACACCGAGCTGTTCACTGCCGCCGAACGGGCCGCCCTGGCACTGGCCGAGGCGACCACCGCCGCGGCCGACACCGCCGCCCAGGACGCCGCCCGCGCCGCGGCGCGGGCGGTCCTGACCGACGACCAGACGGCCGCGGTGATCTGGGTGGCCGTCACCATCAACGCGTTCAACCGGGTCTCGATCATGAGCCGGCACCCGGTGCGCCCCGAGCGGTAGGGGGCGGGCTCCCGCCGCGGGCCGGCGGCGCGGTCCGCCGGCCGGACTCACGTCGGCTGGCGCTGCTCCCGCGCCGGGACCGGAAGCACGACGATCCGCCCCACGGCCCGGCTGAGGAGCCCCACGCCCACGACGATCAGCAGTGCCCCGCACAGCTCGGGCACCAGCCACCACCCGGTGCGGATCCGCTCGTCGAACAGGGTGATGCCGAGGGCCAGGCTCACCACCGCGTCACCGATGGTCAGCGCGGGCTGCGCGGCGGCCAGGGGGCCGGCCTGGAGCGCGTTCTCCAGCAGGAGCACGGCGGCGGCCCCGGCGAGCGCGAAACCGTACGTCTGCCAGGACCGCAGGAACGCCGTGAAGCCGTGGTCGGCGAACGTGCCGCTGGCCGACTTCAGCAGCGCGGCGGTCAGGGCGTTGCCGGTCGCGGAGGCGCCGGCCAGCAACGCGGCACGCCGCGCGGGCGCACCTCCCCGGCCGGCCAGCAGCACCGCCGCGGCCATCACGCCGACGCACAGGCACACGGCCGGGATCCATCGGACGAGGGGCGCCTGATCGGTCGCACCGTGCGGGGCGGCGGCGATCAGCAGCACGGCGAGCCCCGCCACACAGCCGCCGACGCCCCACCAGCCCGAGCGCGGCAGCCGCCGGTGCATCAGCGGGGCCGCGACGAGCAGCGCGAAGGGCAGTTCCAGGATGAACAGCGGCTGGACCAGTGCGAGCGGACCGTTGACGAGCGCCAGGCTCTGGAAGAGGGCGGCGCAGACGACGCCGGCCATGCCGATCATCCAGAACGGGCGGTGCACCAGTTCCGCGAGCAGCCGGAGCCCGCTGCGGCTGCTCGCCGAGGCCGCCTTGCGCTGGAACGCGGTGCCCACGGCGTTGCTCGCCGCTCCCGCGACGGCGAACACCGCGGCGAGTTCGATCACGACCATCTCCTGCCTGCGGCAGCCCTCCCGGAGGGAGGATCCGGCGCTTGCGGCCATCGGGCACTCCCAGCCTACGAAAGGCGGCGCCACCCTGCCGCGCGGACGGCTCCGCCCCGGCGCTCCCCGGGCGGGGCCGGGGCGAGGGGTACGGACGCGCTCTCGCCGGCTGCGGTCAGCCGCCCCAGACCGTCCAGGACGTCGTGCCGTGCGCGGCCATCAGCGCGGCGAGAACCACGAGGTCCGCGACGCCGAGCCCCAGCCCCAGGAGCGCGCGGAACCGGCGTGGTGTGTCCCGGCGCAGGGCGATGACCGCCAGCACGATGGCGATGGGGCCGAGGACCAGATTGAGGACGAGCAGCCCGACGAGGCCGAGGACGAAGGAGGCCACGGCCATGCCTTCGGTGTCACGGCGGCCCGTCCGGCGGGAGGGTGGCGCGGTCAGCCGCATGGTCAGGCCCTCCCCGTCCGGTTGCGCCGGCGCCGCTCGCGTCCCGCGAAGACCAGGAGCCAGACGGCGATGAGTGCCCCGAGCACCAGCGTGACGGGCCAGGGCAGATAGGCCGCCGACCCCACGACGATGCCCAGCAGGAGCAGTGCTGCCACCAGGAAGAGCACGCTTACCTCCCCGGGGCGGCGACGGCGGCGGACGGTGGGTTCCCGGGCCGCCCGTACGACGGCTTCTGCGGCCACTTGCTCAACGCGTTCATGACATCGCCGGTTACCCGGGAGCGGCGGGATCACGCAGCCGTCGCCCACCGATGGCGCGGAACTGACGGACCGACAACCACGAGACATCGGTCGTCGTCGCTCCCATGGCGGCAGGCGGCGGGGGCATCCGGAGGGCATGAGTCTTCCGAAACCGCTCACCCGCGCACTGATCGTCGTCCTGACCTACGTGGCGTCCGTCCTGTTCCTGCGGTACCGGCACGACGGGATGGACTGGACGCACGCGTTACTGATCGGCCTGGTCGTGACCCCGCTGGCACTGCTGGTGTCGGCCGGCCGGGAACGGCTGAACGCGAAGGCGCAGGCGGCCGGGGAACGCATGAGGGCCCGCCGGCGGTACCAGAGGAGCCGGTGACGGGGCCCGGTGCTCCCCGGGTCCCCGCCCGGGCCCCCTGCCGCGCTGCGCGGTTCAGGTGGCGCGCGTTCCGCCGCCCCGGCGGATGCGGCCCAGCAGATCCCGGTGGTAGGCCGCGAGCCGGCCCGCGGGCACGGGGGCGGGGCTGCCGGAGAGGGTGTACCAGGTGTCGCCGCCCCAGTGCTGGACGGCGACGCGCACGCTGATGCCGTCGGCACGGAGGATGGTCGCGACGGTGAGGTCACCGGTGATGACGCCGACTTCGTCGGTCATCGCGCCGCCGGGCCCGGCCGTGACCCGGTCGACGTAGCTGTTGACGCTGGGAGGGTTGCTCATGGGGCGCAGGTTTCCATCCCCCTGACCGGCCGGCCCCGCACCGCGCGCATGTCGTGCGTCCGTGTCGCCGTGTCGGACGTGCGGCCGGGACGCCGACGGCCCCCCGGCCGGCCGGTGTCCCCGGACCGAGGGAGCCGGTCGGCCGGTGTGGGGGCCGGGGCGGTCAGG
>NZ_WWJT01000500.1 GCF_009865385.1 Streptomyces sp. SID486
GGCCGTGCTGATGACGTTGCGCGCCGCGTGATCCCGGCGCCGCCCGCCGAACCGGGCGGGCGGCGCCCGCGACGGTCCGGGACGCACACCCTCGCGCCTCCTTCTGGCATGAACCCGTCAGATCTGTCACTCTTTCGGCAGTCGCCGCCCCGACCCCAGTAGGGCGCGACGGGCTCCTCGTACAGCGAACGCGCAAGCCCCACCCCGGCCGTCCTCGGCGCACCCCGGCCGACCGGCGGCCTTCGAGCAGGCCGGGACCCCGGCCGCCGCAGAAGGAGTAGCGTGTGAGACCGACCCCCCACAAGGCCCTCGGCGCCGGTGCGCTCACCGTCGCCGCCGTGGCCGCCCTCGTGCTTCCCGGCACCCCCGCCGCCGCCCGCCCGGCCGCGGCCCCCGCCGCCTGCACCCCCGCCCAGGTCGTCACCAACGGCGGCTTCGAGAGCGGGACGTCACCGTGGACGGCCTCCTCGTCCACCGTGATCACCAACCGGACCGGACAGACCGCCCACGGCGGCAGCTCCTACGCCTGGCTGGACGGCGTCGGCAGCACCCACACCGACACCCTCGGCCAGAGCGTGACGATCCCGTCCGGATGCAGCACCGCCACCCTCACCTTCTGGCTGCACATCGACACCACGGAGACGACCTCGTCCGTCGCCTACGACAAGCTCACCGCCAAGGCCGGCGGCACGACACTGGCCACCTACTCCAACCTCGACAAGAACACCGGCTACGTCCAGAAGTCCCTCGACGTGTCCTCGTTCGCGGGCCAGACCGTGGACCTCTCCTTCACCGGGACCGAGGACTCCAGCCTCCGGACGAGCTTCGTGCTGGACGACATCGCCCTGGACACCTCCGGCGGCACCACACCGCCGGCCGACTCCACCCGGACCCCGGCGGCACCCTCGTACACCGTCAGCCTCAGCAGCGACACCAGCGGCACGGTCTGGAACGGCCACGAGAGCGCCACCTTCACCAACGCCTCCGCGACCGCGCTGGGCGAGGTCTACCTCCGGCTGTGGGACAACTACCACGGCACGTGCAGTGCCATGCCGATCAAGGTCACCAATGTCACCGGCGGTACCGCCGACGCCCCGTCCGTCGCCTGCACCGCGCTGAAGATCACCCTGCCGGCACCGCTCGCCCAGGGCCAGAGTGCCACCGTCGGCTTCGACCTCGGCATCACCGTGCCCAGCGGCGCCGACCGCTTCGGCCACGACGGAGCCTTCAGCTTCATCGGCAACGCCCTGCCCGTCCTCGCGATCCGCGACGCCGCCGGCTGGCACCTGGACCCGTACACCGACAACGGCGAGTCCTTCTACTCCCTGGCCGCCGACTTCAAGGTGACCCTCGACCACCCCAGCACCCTGCTCGTCCCGGCCACCGGCACCTCCACCGACACCCCCGGCTCCAGCGGACGCACGGTCACCACGGCCACCGCCACGAAGGTCCGCGACTTCGCCTGGGCGGCCGGTCCCTTCAGCAAGATCTCCGGCACCTCGGCCTCCGGCGTCCCGGTGAACATCTACTCCGTCTCCGGCATCAGCTCCTCCAGCGCCCAGTCCATGCTCAGCACCGCCAAGAGCGCCGTCGACGCCCACGGTGCGCGCTTCGGCGCCTACCCCTACGGCGAGCTGGACGCCGTCATCGACAACAACTACTGGTTCGGCGGCATGGAGTACCCCGGCTTCGTCCTGGACCTGGTCAGCACCACGGCCCTCACCCATGAGATCGGCCACCAGTGGTGGTACGGCATCGTCGGCGACGACGAGTACAACAGCCCCTGGCTGGACGAGGCGTTCGCCGACTACTCCACCGACCTCGCCCTCGGCAGCACCGGCAGCAACTGCTGGAGCGGCGTCTCCTGGGCCTCCAGCGCCGAGAAGATCACCAACTCGATGGCGTACTGGGACGCCCACTCCTCCCGCTACTCCACCGTCGTCTACGGCTACGGCAAGTGCGCCCTGCACGACCTGCGGCGCCTGATCGGCGACACCGCCATGACCAAGCTGCTGAAGGACTACGCGAGCGCCCACTGGTACGGCGTGTCGACCACGGCCGAGTTCAAGGCGGCGGCCCAGGCCGCCACGAGCACCGACCTGACGTCCTTCTGGACCCAGCACCGCATCGAGGGGTGACCGGCACCCCGATGGGCTAGACACCGGCCGCGGATGGCTTCGCCCGGCGGTACCCGGAGTGCGCGACGAGCCGGGCACGGGTCAGATGGACCTCGTGCGAAACTCCGTATCCCGTATCCGCGGCCGGTCCCACCGGTGGCTCGCCACCGGCGCCCTGGCCGGCCTGCTCCTGTTCCTGTCCGGCTCCCCGGCCATGCCCGAGCCGACCGGGGACGCACCCGCGCGCGGCAGCGCCTACATGGGCATCGGCGTCCTCGCCCACGACGGCTCCTCCGACACCCTGCCCCCGCCGCCCCCGCGTGCCTCCCAGACAGAGGGCGTGGACGTCTCCAGCCACCAGGGCGACGTCGACTGGGCCGCCCTGTGGGGCGACGGCACCCGGTGGGCGTACACCAAGGCCACCGAGGGGACGTCCTACACCAACCCCTACTTCACCCAGCAGTACGACGGTTCGTACGCCAGCGGCATGATCCGCGGCGCGTACCACTTCGCCACCCCCGACACGGCGGGCGGCGCCGCCCAGGCCGACTACTTCCTGGCGCACGGCGGCGGCTGGTCGAAGGACGGCAAGACCCTTCCCGGCGTCCTCGACATCGAGTGGAACCCCTACGGCGACGCCTGTTACGGCAAGTCGCAGAGCGCCATGGTCAGCTGGATCCGCGACTTCCTCGACCGGTACCGGTCCCGCACCGGCCGGGACGCCGTCATCTACACGGCCACCAGCTGGTGGACCGAGTGCACCGGCAACAACGCAGGCTTCGGCGCGACCAACCCCCTGTGGGTCGCCCGCTACGCCTCGACGGTGGGCACGCTGCCGGCCGGCTGGTCGGCGTACACCATGTGGCAGTACACCTCCACCGGCCAGACGGTCGGTGACCACGACCGCTTCAACGGCTCCCAGGACCGGCTGAAGGACTTCGCCACCGGCTGAGCGCCACGGCGGTCACCGGCCGGTGCCCCGGGGGACGGCGCGCGCGTCCGCACCGCAACGGTGCTGGACACGAACGTGCTGACGGGCCGCTCGGCCAGGGTGACTAGGATCCGGTGACCGGACAATCGATCAGAGGGGGGTGTGGTCAGTGGTGGATCACAACAAGAAGGTCGTCCTGGGCTTCTTCGAAGCGGTCAGCGACCGGCGGTTCGCGGATCTTCCCCGGTTCATGGCACACGATGTCGTGGACCACAACAAGATCATCCATGGGGAGGCCGACGAGCCGGGAGCCGCGTTCGAGGGTCTTCGTCAGCAGCTGGTCGCGTTCGAGCCGCTCACAGTCGTCGTGGACGAACTGATCGGCGAGGGAGACCAGGTGGTCGCTCGCGTCACTCAGCGTGGAGTCCACGGTGGCACCCATCCGCGCATGCCCGAGCCGACCGGCCGGAGCTTCGAGAACGAAGCGATCTGGATCTTCACGCTGACCGAGGGCAGGATCACCGAGATCCGTGCCGTGAGTGACCGCCTCGGCCTCTTCCTCCAGCTGGGATGGGAGTGGCCGAAGCCCGCGTAGCCATGCGGTGATCGTGGGAAGGTCCGACGTGCCCCCTTCGGTCCCGACGGGGCCGGGGGGGCGGCAGCACGGAGCCGACGCCCAAGTGCACTGCGTACATCGAGGCGTTGGCGAGCAGCAGCAGCGGCATCAGCCGGCGCTGCGGGGAGCCGGGCGCGGCGCGCACCCGGGCAGCCGGGGAGGGCAGGTGCATGGGCACTTGACGAGGACCAAGCGGCCGGTCGTGAGGTGATGGCCGAGGGGTACCGGACGTCGCCCGCACGGCTGCACGCCTGCACGGCTGCACGGCTGCACGCTCGCACGGCTGCACGGCTGCGCGGGTGACGCCACGGCGTACCGGCGCCGGCGCCGGCACTGGCACCGGCGCCGGTAAGCCGCCGCGCGGTGACGTGGTCTGACCCGCGCGGGTGTACCGGGACTGCGCGGTGCGCGGTGCGCGGGGGAGACTGCTGGGAAGACGTCCGGTACCTGGGTGGTGGTGGAGAGGTGACGGCAGAACCGAGCGGGGCGCCGCTGGAGGAGTTCCTCGCCGATCCCGCCCACTGCACGCTGGACCTGGCGAGCGCCGTCACCCACTGCGCGAAGTCGCTGGGCCTGCGGCACGCCGTGGTCTACCTCTCCGACATCCAGCAGCGGCACCTCGTACCGCTGACCGACGTGGCCCCCAGCCTGCCCATCGACGACTCGCTCGCCGGCTGGTGCTACCGCACCCAGTCCCTGCGCGTCGAGGAGTCCGACCGGGACGGGACGACGGCGTGGCACCCGCTGCTGGACGGCGCCGAACGGCTGGGCGTGCTGGCCGTGCACGCCCGGGCGATCACCGCGGAGTCCCTGCGGCGGGGCCGGGCGCTGGCCGCGCTGCTCGCGATGATGGTCAGCTCGAAGCGCGCCTACAAGGACTCCTTCGTGCGGCGGACCCGTACCGCCCCCATGCACCTGCCCGCCGAGATGCTGCGGGCCTTCCTGCCGCCGCGCACCATCGGCAACCGCGACGTCGTCTCCACGGCCGTCCTCGAACCGGCCTACGACATCGGCGGCGACGCCTTCGACCACTCCCTGACCACCACGTCCCTGCACGCCGTCGTGCTGGACGCCATGGGGCACAACCTGCTCTCCGGGCTCACCAGCGCCGTCGCCCTGGCGGCCTGCCGCAACGCCCGGCGCACCGGCGCCGACCTGCGCGCCCTCGTGGAGAACGTGGACGAGGCGCTCAGCCGGTGGCTGCCGGACCAGTTCTGCACCGGGGTACTCGCCCGGCTCGACTACCGCACCGGTGTCCTGGAGTGGAGCAACTGCGGCCATCCGGCGCCGCTCCTGATCCGCGACCAGCAGCTGATCGTGGACGCGATGGCGCGCGAGGCCGACCCGCCCATGGGGCTGCGCTCGCTGCTCCCCGCGCGGGACCGCCGGGTGCACGAGATGCGACTGCAGCCCGGCGACCGGGTGTTGCTGTACACCGACGGTGTGACCGAGTCGCGGATGTCCGACGGCAGGCTGCTCGGCCTCGAACGGTTCGCGGAGTACGTCATCCGGGCCAGCGCCACCGGCGAGATCGCGCCCGAGACGCTCCGGCGCCTGATCCACTCGCTGCTGGACTCCCAGGAGAGCAGGCTCCGCGACGACGCCACGATCCTCATGTTCGAGTGGCAGCCGAGCCGCTGAGCCGTCCTCCCCCTCGCCCGCCCGGGCACGGTACGGTCGGCGCCATGGCTGACCTGCGGCTGACCACGTCGTCCTTCCTCGTCCTCGGCATCATCGACAAACTGGGGGAGGCCAGCGCGTACGACGTCAAGGTGGAGGCGGGCCGTACCGTCGCCCCGTTCTGGTCGGTGCCGCACGCGCAGGTCTACGCCCAGTGCGACCGGCTGCTCGCGGCCGGGCTGCTGGCCCAGGTGCGGCAGGAGAGCGGGCGCAACCGCCGGGTGCTGACACTCACCGACCCGGGCCGGCGCGCCCTGCGCGACTGGCTCGACGACACCGGGTTCGTCCCGGTCGAGGCCCGGGAGCGGAACATCCTGAAACTCTGGTTCGGGGCCCGGGCCGAGAGCCTCGCGCCCGTACAACTCGCCGAACACCGGCGCACCTTGGGGGAGTACGAGGAACTGGCGGGCAGCGTGGGCGAGTTGCTGACCCCGGGGCAGCGGGAGGCGCTGGAGTTCGGCATCCGGTACGAGCGGATGATGGCCGAGTTCTGGGAGTGGGTCCGCCGGCACCGGGAGGAGCACGCGCCGGACCGTTGACCTTCCCGGCGGTCGGCTCTACCGTCGGTAACCCCTCGATAGTCCAGAAGAGACTATGGAGGGGATTCGAAGACGGTACGAGGGCGGGCCGAGCCGCCGACGAAGAGGGGGTCGCCGTGCGTCCGTGGACGAGCAGCGGGTGGCGCCGTGCGGCGGCGGTGGCCGTGACGGCGGTGTGCCTGTGGTACGCGCCCTTCGCGATGACCGAACTGTGGTCGTACGCGCGCCCCGGTGCCCCGGCGCCGGGGGAGTGGCTGCTGGGCCGCGTCGTGTCGCCCCGGTACGTCGCCGACGCGCTGGTCACCCGCGTCGCCCCGTACCGGCACAGCCTGGTCCCGATGATCGTGCACTCCGTACTCGGCGGACTGCTCATGCTGCTCGGCCCGGCGCAGTTGCTGACGGCCGCGCGCCGCCGGGTACGCCTGCACCGCGCGCTCGGCGTCGTGTTCGCCGTCACCGTGTACGCATCCATGGCGGGTGCCGGCCTCTACCTGGCCCGCACCGCGCCGCGGGACGCCTTCAGCGGCGCCGCCTTCTGGATCGTCCTCGCGACGATCCTCGCCGGTACCGTCCTGAGCGTCACCTTCGGCATCCTCGCGGCCGTGGGCGGCTTTGCCGACCTGCACCAGCGCTGGATGCTCCTCTGCTACGGCTATCTGCTCACCGCGCCGCTGCTGCGTATCGAGTGGGGTGCCCTGCCCGCGGTGCTGCCCGGACTGCCGATGACGGAGGTCAACCGGGTGGCGATCATGCATCTCGGCTCGCTCGTCGTGTTCGGGGCCCTGCTCGCCTCCCGCGCCCGGGACCCCCGGGACACCGTCGAGGGGCTCGGACGCTCCTGGGCTCCGCCGCCCGTGACCGCCGCGGCCCACCTGGCCGGGGCGGCGGCCCTGGTGTGGATCGCGCGCTCCCTCTCCGGTCACGGCGCGGCCGGGCGCCGGCTGCTGGTCGGCTATCTGCTGCCCTACGCCGTGGCCTACGCGGTCATGGCGCTCGGCGCGCACCGGGCCGGACGCGCGGGCCGGCTCTGGGCGCGCGAGGAATGGCGGATCCACCTCATCGGTCTCTGCCTGGCACCCGTGCTCTCCGCCGGAGCGGTCATGCTCTTCCAGCACAGCCTGGGGCTCGGCCGGTTCACGGCGCTGACCGCGGGCGTCGCCATCGGCTGCGGCATGACGGCGTTCGGCGCGACCGCCGTGGTGAGCCTGCGTCTGATGTACGCCCGCGAAGTCCTCAGGCGTGCCGTTCCGACCCCGCTGCCGGCGGCCCGGGCGACCACCCCGGCGTCGTGACCGTCCCGGGGCACGGGCCCGCGCCCCCGCTCCGATCGTGTCCGCCGCCCCGCCGCCCTGCCGCCCGCGCGGCTCCGGCCTGCGGCCCGCTCCGCCCCCACTCTGTCCGTGGCCCGCCCCGATCCGGCCCGCCGCCTGTGCCGCTCCGGCCCGCGGCCTGCTCCGTCCCGATCCTGTCCGCGGCCCGCTCCGCCTCGCCCCGATCCTGTCCGCCGCATTCCCGGAAACGGAACCCGTCATGGCCCAGCCGACCGATCCCGCCACCCCCGGAACGACACCCACGACCCGGCCCGCCCTCCCGGCAGCTCCACCGGGCCGGCCGCTCTCGGCCGGGGTGGCCCTGCTGGCCGTCGCGGTCGCGGTCGTCAACCTCCTCGTCGGCGCGCTCCTCACGATCGTCGCGCTGACCGGACACGTCCTCGGCGCCTGGCCGTCGCCGGAACCGCTCAGCCCCGGGCTGCTCGGCGCCGCCATGCTGGGTACCGCCCCAGCGCTTTTCACGCTCGCCCGCGCCCGCACCTGGCAGGAGGCCCGCACCCTCGTACTGCCGCTGGCCCTGGTGCTGGCCGGACTGTTCGCGGTCAGTCTGCTCAACGCGCACCGGCTCTACATCGCCGACGGCGGCCCCGTCGTCTCCGTGCTGTTCAGCCTCGGCTGGCTGTTCACCCTCGGCCTGCTGTGCGTGGCGGCGGCCGTCTGCCTGGCCGGGCAGGGCCGTACCCGGCCGGGACCGCCCGTCCCGCGCACCGTCCCGCTGCCGGGCTGGGCGAAGCCGCCGCTCGCGGTGCTCGGCTCCTCCTGGCTCGGCATCGGCACCGGACTGCTCGTCCGGCCCGGCTTCTGGGCCGGCTTCGTCCCCTGGCACACCAACCGCGTCGATGCGCAGGCCCTCGGTGTCTGGGCGCTCGCCCTCGGTGTGGGTGTGCTCGGCTCCCTGGCCGAGGACGACCTCGACCGCACCCGCCCGGCCCTGCTGTCCCTGCCCGGCACGGCCCTGGCCATGACCGTCGTGCTGGCCGCCCGCGGCGCCCACGTCGACTGGTCCTCCGGTCCCGCGCTCAGCCTGATCGTCATGGTGGCCGGGCTGCTGGCGGCCGGGGCGAGCGGCCACCTCCTGGTGCGGGGTGCCACCGGCGGAGGACGGAGGTCCAGCGCCGGTCAGCTCATGTCCGGTGGATCACGGTCGGACCTGTCCGGTGGACCACGGTCGGAGCCGTAAGCGGATCACGGGGAATCGGGGGCCGGGGGTCAGGTGCCCGAGGCGAGGAGCTGGCCGGCCAGGCGGTGGGCCTGGGCGAGCAGCGCGCCGTAGGTGGCGACCTCGTCGGGATCGTCCGTCGTGGAACGGACCAGGTCGCGGCGCAGCTCCGCGAGCGTGTCGCGCAGCGCAGCCACTGCCTCGCGCAGTTCGTCCTCGCACGTGTCGGCGAACCGGCTGTGGCTGTAGAGCCGCAGCGCGCGGGCGGTCTGGCACAGGAACTGCGCGTACCGGCGGGCCAGCTCCGAGTGCGGCCGGGGCGCCGCGCGGTCCTCGGCGGCGGCCTCCAGCACCGTGCGGGTCACCCCGGCGGTGTGCACGGCCGCGTAGTCCAGCACCACGAGCGCGTCGTCGTAGTTCCTGCCGGGCAGGGGCTGTACGGCGCCGGTGCGCCGCCGCCGCAGATTGCCGCGCAGGCTCTCCCGGCTCCACTCGACCGCCGACCGTGCCTGCTCCACCTGCCGGTGCAGCCGCAGTGCGCGGTCGTGCCAGCCACCCGCCTCCTCGGCGTCCCAGCGGTCCGCGGCGAGCCCGTCGGCCACGTCCGTCAGGATGTCGTGGGCCTCCTCGGTCGCGTCGCGCAGGACGGCCTCGGTGTCGCGCAGATACAGCGGCGGCCGGATCAGCGCGTTGACCGTGATGCCCACCGCCGCCCCGAACAGGGCCTCGCCGAGCCGGGCCGCGGAGGTCGCGACACTGACCGCCCCGTTGGTCAGGACGAACAGGGCGCCGGTGGCCGCGCAGATGCCCTGGCTGCCCAGGCGCCGCCACTGGCCGAGCAGCATCGCGAGCGGGAGGACGACCGCCATGGCGGCCACCGTGCTGTGCAGGACCAGCCCGACCGCGGTGGCCGCCACCGTGCCGGCCGCGATCGCCGCGAGCTGTTGCAGGCCGTGCGCGACCGACCGGTACACGGTCGACTCGACCAGCACCACGGCGACCCACGGCGCGACGAACGCCACCGGTGCCTGCAGCCACCAGCCCGCCACCGCCCAGGCCACCCATGCGGCCAGCGCCGCCTTCAACGCCTGCACGGCCAGGTCTCGCTCCCGGCCGGGTTCCGTCCATGCCCGCCGCGCCGCGTGTGCCGCGGCCGACAGGCCCTGCCCCGCACCCTGCCAGGTCATTCGTATCGCACGCACGCGGATCGGGTGCCACCGGCGGCGTCACCTCATGCCGGTTTCCGCCCCGCCGGTCCCGGAGGTGACCAGCGGCACACGCAGGCCCCTCGAGCGGACGTGCCGTCCACGTCGCCGGGAGCCGGGGCACGCGGGACGGTACGACGACGGCGGCGCCGCCTCCCTGGGACGGGGAGACGGCGCCGCGCTCTTCACACGCCTCGCGGCGTCAGACCAGCCACCCGACGAAGTGGACGAGTCCGGCGAGGATGTCGGTGAGAAGGTTCATGGTCGTGCTGCTCCTTGCGGTGTCGCTCTTCGTGGGACGTGTGCGTCGACCACGGTCTGCAGCCCGTCGCCCGCACACCGTAAGTGTCGTCCCGCCCCACCGGTCCCGGTGGTCGTACGAGCGACGCTCACCTGTTCCAGGGAACAACTGATCCGGAGTTCGGGTCACGTGCGCCGCTTCCAGCCGCTACGCCGGGAAGGAAACCGGACGCCGCCGTCACGACGGCGTCGCGCGCAGGGCGTTCAGCACGGCCCAGACGACCGAGACCAGCGGCACCGCCACCACGGCGCCGATCACCCCCGCGACGATGCTGCCCGCGATGACCGACACGGCCACGACGAGCGGATGCAGCCGCACCGCCCAGCTCATCACCAGGGGGTGCAGCACGTGCCCCTCGACCTGGCCGATCACCACGATCAGCACGAGGACGCCCGCCGCCGTCAGCGGGCCCCGCCCGGCGAGTGCGACGACCGTGGCCACGCCGAGCGCCACCGGCGAGCCCACCAACGGCACGAACGCGGCGAAGAACTCCAGCAGTGTCAGCGGCAGCGCGAGCGGCACCCGCAGCACCAGCAGCCCGACGCCCACCAGGACCGCGTTCGTGGCGGCCACGATGATGATGCCGCGGGTGTACCCCGCGAAGGTCCGCCAGGCCGCCTGCCCCGCCGTGTCCCACACCGGGCGGGCCCCGGCGGGCAGCAGCCGGTCTCGCGCCCAGCCCCACAGCCGCTCGCCGGAATGCAGGAAGAAGACCGAGCTGAACAGGGCCAGCGCACCCCCCGTCACCAGCTCCACCACCCGGCCCAGCTCGTTGACCGCGCTGCTGAGCAGCGACGCCCGGTGTGCCGAGACGTACTGCGTCACCTGGCGCTGAAGTGCGGAGAGCGCGTCGGGACCGAGCCGGAACGGGGGCCGTTGCAGCCATTCCTCGATCCGGCGGACACCGCCACGGAACTCGCCCGCCAACTGTGCCGACTCGCCCGCCACCGAACTGCCCACCAGCGCGAGCAGGGCGAGCAGGAGCAGCAGGCTGCCCACCAGGGCCACGGCCACGCTCACCGGCCTGGGCAGCAACCGGCTGAGCAGATCGGTGAGCGGGCGCAGTACGGACGTCACCACCAGCGCGAGGAACAGCGCGACGGCGATGAGCTGGAAGCTGCCGAGGACGATGAACACGCCGTAGACCACGACGCCGACGAGGATCAGCCGCCAGGAGTAGGCCGCTGCCACCCGCAGCCAGGGCACGGTCCGCTCGGCCCGCGGCGGGAGCGGCATCGGCGGCGCCGGCGCTCCCGGGCGGGCCGAGGCCGGCCTGCGCACGGAGTAC
>NZ_WWJT01000501.1 GCF_009865385.1 Streptomyces sp. SID486
TCCACGGCACCGCACTCCGCGACAGCGCACTCCACGGCACCGCACTCCGCGACAGCGCACTCCGCGACAGCGCGCTTCACGGCAGCGCACTCCACAGCAGTGAACTTCTCGGCATCGCTCTGCACGGCAGCGGTGCGGACGGCGGCAGCCTCATGGAGGTGGGCACATGACGGACTCGTCGGACGAGCCGGTACCGGCACAGGAGTCCGATCCCGCGCGTGAGCGTCTGCGGCGGTGGCGGATGGTGCTCGGCGGTGGGTCCGCCGACGGCACCGGCTGCACGCTGACCGGCCGGGACGCGGGCATGGACGCCGCGCTCGCCGCGCTCTACGGCAGGAGCGACAAGACGCAGCCGGGCCGGGACCGGTCGGCGGGACTCGGTGCCTCGGCGCCGTCCGTCGCCCGCTGGCTCGGGGACATCCGCGGCTACTTCCCGTCCTCCGTGGTCCAGGTCATGCAGCGCGACGCCATCGACCGGATGGGGCTCGCCTCCCTGCTGCTGGAGCCGGAGATGCTGGAAGCCGTGGAGGCCGACGTGCACCTGGTCGGCACACTGCTCTCACTGCACAAGGCGATGCCGGAGACGACGAGGGAGACGGCGCGCTCGGTCGTCCGCAAGGTGGTCGAGGACCTGGAGCGGCGGCTCGCCACCCGCACCCGGGCCACCCTCACCGGCGCCCTGGACCGCAGCGCGCGGGTCCGGCACCCCCGCCACCACGACATCGACTGGAACCGCACCATCGCGGCCAACCTCAGGCACTACCTGCCCGAGTACCGCACGGTCGTGCCGCAGCGGCTCGTCGGCCACGGGCGGGCCGCGCAGTCGCTGCGCAAAGAGGTCGTGCTCTGCATCGACCAGTCGGGGTCGATGGCGGCGTCCGTGGTCTACGCGTCGGTGTTCGGGGCCGTCCTCGCCTCCATGCGGTCGATCCGCACCCGGCTGGTCGTCTTCGACACGGCGGTCGTCGACCTCACCGACCAGCTGGCCGACCCCGTCGACGTGCTCTTCGGTACCCAGCTGGGGGGCGGCACGGACATCAACAGGGCGCTCGCCTACTGTCAGGAACAGATCACGCGGCCGGCCGAGACCGTCGTCGTACTCGTCAGCGACCTCTACGAGGGAGGCATCCGCGAGGAGATGCTCAAGCGGGTCGCGGCGATGAAGGCGTCCGGGGTGCAGTTCGTGGCCCTGCTCGCGCTGTCGGACGAGGGGGCGCCCGCCTACGACCGGGAGCACGCGGCGGCGCTCGCCGCGCTCGGCGCACCGGCCTTCGCCTGTACGCCGGACCTGTTCCCCGAGGTGATGGCCGCCGCGCTGGAGAAGCGGCCGCTGCCGGTACCGGAGACGGTGTGACGCCGGGCGGGCGTGACGGCGGGGCGGCGGGGGCACCCGGTCTCGCGAGCGAGCGGCGCGGACAGCTCCGCGGGGTGGCGCACCCGGATGACCGAACGCCGTCGGTCCGTCCGGGCGGAGCCTCGCGGACAGGGCGGGTGGTCCCCATCGGGGTGGGGATCAAGCGCCCCGGCTCCGGGGCCCACCCGGAGCCGTCGGGGGGTCTCACCGGGTCCACCCCAGCCCGGTGAGGCCTCGGGAAGCGTCCGTGAGCAGGTGCCGAGCGGCCGTGAGCGCGCGACGGCACCCACAGGAAGGCACGCTGTGCCAGGAAAAACGGCATCATGTGACAGGTATCACCGCTCAGGTGTGACCCGCGATTTAGAGGGCTCCCGGAAGCAGAGATAACCTGCGAGACGGACATGCCGCGCGCTCGGACACCGTGTGCGCTTCCCTAGTGACAGCGGACGTCACGTTGCCCTTCGCGGCACGCCCACGCATCCAACGAACCGCGAGATCACTGATAGGGACGGAAGCGCGTGGACCTGTTCGAGTACCAGGCGAGGGACCTCTTCGCCAAGCACGATGTACCGGTGCTGGCCGGTGAAGTCATCGACACGCCTGAGGCGGCGCGCGAGATCACCGAGCGGCTGGGCGGCAAGTCCGTCGTCAAGGCGCAGGTGAAGGTCGGTGGTCGCGGCAAGGCCGGTGGCGTCAAGCTGGCCGCCTCCGCGGACGAGGCCGTCGCCCGGGCGACGGACATCCTCGGCATGGACATCAAGGGCCACACGGTCCACAAGGTGATGATCGCCGAGACCGCCCCGGAGATCGTCGAGGAGTACTACGTCTCCTTCCTCCTCGACCGTGCCAACCGCACCTTCCTCTCCATCGCCTCCGTCGAGGGCGGCATGGAGATCGAGGAGGTGGCGGCCACCCGTCCGGAGGCCGTCGCCAAGACGCCGATCGACGCGATCGACGGTGTGGACGAGGCCAAGGCCCGCGAGATCGTCGAGGCCGCCAAGTTCCCGGCCGAGGTCGCGGACAAGGTCGTCAACGTCCTCGTCAAGCTGTGGGACACCTTCATCAAGTCGGACGCCCTCCTCGTCGAGGTCAACCCGCTCGCGAAGGTCGCCTCCGGCGAGGTCCTCGCCCTGGACGGCAAGGTGTCGCTCGACGACAACGCCGAGTTCCGCCACGACTGGGACGAGCTCCACGACAAGGCCGCGGCCAACCCGCTCGAGGCCGCCGCCAAGGAGAAGAACCTCAACTACGTCAAGCTCGACGGTGAGGTCGGCATCATCGGCAACGGCGCGGGTCTCGTCATGAGCACCCTGGACGTCGTCGCGTACGCCGGTGAGAAGCACGGCAACGTCAAGCCCGCCAACTTCCTGGACATCGGCGGTGGCGCCTCCGCCCAGGTCATGGCGAACGGCCTGGAGATCATCCTGGGCGACCCGGACGTCAAGTCCGTCTTCGTGAACGTCTTCGGTGGCATCACGGCCTGCGACGAGGTCGCCAACGGCATCGTGCAGGCCCTGAAGCTGCTGGAGGACCGGGGCGAGAAGGTCGAGAAGCCGCTCGTCGTCCGTCTCGACGGCAACAACGCCGAGCTCGGCCGGAAGATCCTCACGGACGCCAACCACCCGCTGGTGCAGCGCGTCGACACCATGGACGGCGCGGCCGACAAGGCCGCCGAGCTGGCCCACGCCGCCAAGTAAGCACTCAGGACGAGGACACCAACACACCATGGCTATCTGGCTCAACAAGGACAGCAAGGTCATCGTCCAGGGCATGACCGGTGCCACCGGCATGAAGCACACCAAGCTCATGCTCGGTGACGGCACCAGCGTCGTGGGCGGCGTGAACCCGCGCAAGGCGGGTCAGACCGTGGACTTCGACGGCACCGAGGTACCCGTCTTCGGGACCGTCAAGGAGGCCATCGAGAAGACCGGCGCCAACGTCTCCGTCATCTTCGTGCCGGAGAAGTTCACCAAGGACGCGGTCGTCGAGGCCATCGACGCCGAGATCCCGCTGGCCGTCGTCATCACCGAGGGCATCGCCGTGCACGACTCGGCGTCCTTCTGGGCGTACGCCGGCAAGAAGGGCAACAAGACCCGCATCATCGGTCCGAACTGCCCCGGCATCATCACCCCGGGCCAGTCGAACGTCGGCATCATCCCGGGCGACATCACCAAGCCGGGCCGTATCGGCCTGGTGTCGAAGTCCGGCACGCTGACGTACCAGATGATGTACGAGCTGCGGGACATCGGCTTCTCCACCGCCGTCGGCATCGGTGGTGACCCGATCATCGGCACCACGCACATCGACGCGCTGGCCGCCTTCCAGGACGACCCCGACACCGACCTGATCGTGATGATCGGCGAGATCGGCGGCGACGCCGAGGAGCGGGCCGCGGCCTTCATCAAGGAGAACGTGACGAAGCCGGTCGTCGGCTACGTCGCGGGCTTCACCGCGCCCGAGGGCAAGACCATGGGCCACGCCGGCGCCATCGTCTCCGGCTCCTCCGGCACCGCACAGGCCAAGAAGGAGGCCCTGGAGGCCGCGGGCGTCAAGGTCGGCAAGACCCCGACCGAGACGGCCAAGCTCGCCCGGGAGATCCTGAGCGCCTGAGCCCCGGCTCCGGACAGGTAGGCCCGTTCCCCGCGTGGGAGCGGGCCTACCGGCATGCGGGCCGGGTGCGCGCCCGCGGGGACGCGGTGGCGCGGGGAACCGTACGACCGGCCACGGGGTACCGCGGCCGGTGTGCGGGGAACCGTACGACCGGTGACGGCGCACTGCGGTCGGTGTGCGGGGAACCGCGCGACCGGCCACGGCGCACCGCACCGCTCACTCGGGTTCCGGCGCCAGCCGTTCCGGGCCGCTGACCTCCGCGTCCCGCAGCTTCACCCGCAGCGCCTGGTCGGCCCGCGACAGCGGGCCCAGCCCGGCGGGCGGCGGCACGCCCTGCACCGCCTGGGCCGGTGCCACCGGTGCCTCGTACCGCGTCGGTGCCGTCCTCAGCGTGAGCGTCGTCGCGCCGATGATCGTCACCGTGAAGGCGATGGCCGCCCGGGTCCAGAAGACGTTCCGGCGCTCACAGCCGGTCCGTACGGCCGGTGGTCGGGCGGCGCTCAGCCGCTCGGCCGAGGCCAGTTCGAGCAGCCGGCGGTGCAGCTCGGCGGGATCGGCCAGCTCCGGCACCCGCGCCGCCACCACCGCTCGCGCCTGGGTCAGCCGGTTCGCCGCGGCCGGGGTGCTCGCCTCCGTCTCCGCCGCCGTCTCCGGCAGGTCCAGGCCCACCCCGTCGTACAGCACGAGCGTGCGCCGGTACGACGGCGGCAGCGTGAGCAGGACGTGCAGCAGTTCCCGGTCGGCGGGGTCGGTGGGCGGGGGCTCCGGCGACCGGTACCGAGGGCGGAAGCGGTGCCAGGGGGAGAGCGCGCAGTCGTACGCCACCGCCCGCACCCAGCCGGCCGGGTCCCGGTCCCGGGCCACCTCCGGCCAGCGCTGCCAGGCCAGCTGGAAGGCCCGCTCCACGGCTTCGCGGGCCAGCTCCCGGCGCCCGGTCAGCAGATAGGTCTGGCGTACGAGGGCGGGGGCGCAGAACGCGTAGAGCGCGTCGAAAGCCTGAGCGGGGGTCAGGGGTTCGGTACGGCCGGCCGCGGCGGGCGCGGCGGCCTGTTGGTCCGGTTCACCCGTTGCGGTGGCCGATCCGGCCCGGCCGGGCGTTTTCTGAGCCGACGTCAGCGGGCCTGTCCGGCCCGGGCGTCGGCGTTTGCCCGGCGGTGGCGGCGGGCCGGCGGAAGGCTGCTTCGTCGTCACCATGCGCCCTTTCGTGCGAAAAAGAACATAAACATATATTGAGCGACACTACGGAGGTTCGCCTGTTACGCCGGGAAAGCGCGTGTCGTTGGGAGCATGGCGAGGTGATCCAGATGACCGCCCGCCGCTCGTCGTTGTCGCCCCTGCGCTCCCGGCTCCGCGACCGCTCGCCCGGCCTCGCCGCGAGCATGCTGGGCGGCGCCGTCGCGGCCGGACTGGGCCTCGGCTCCCTCGCCGTGCTCGTCATGGTGCTGTGGGTCAGCTCGCCGTACCCGGACAGCGGACCGGGCGGGGCGCTGCACGTCGCAGCCGCCCTGTGGCTGCTGGCGCACGGGGTGGAACTGATCCGCACCGACACGCTCTCCGGTGCGCCGATGCCCGTCGGCGTCGCCCCGTTGCTCCTGCTCGCCCTGCCGGTCTGGCTGGTGTACCGGGCGGCACGCGACGCCACCGACGCGTCCGCCGAGCCGGACGGGCCGCCGCCGGTGGCGCCGCGTACCGCGTGGACGGGTGTGGTCCTCGGCTATCTGGGTGTCGGCACCGCCGCGGTGCTGTACTGCGCCGGCGGTGAACTGCGGCCGGACTGGATCTGGGTGACGGTGTGTCTGCCCGTGGTCGCGGCGGCCGCGGCCGGCGCCGGGGTGTGGTCGGCCCACGGCTGCCCGCGCGAGCCGGTGCTGGACGTGCTGGCGGCGCTGCCCGACCCGGTGCGGCGCCTGGTGTTCGGCGCCGACG
>NZ_WWJT01000502.1 GCF_009865385.1 Streptomyces sp. SID486
GTCGGGGGGCGCGAGCGTGTGGGGACGCGGGGGGGGCGCGTGGGCGCTCCGTCCGGGTGCAGGATGCCGTGCCTCGGCTCCCGGCGGCGTGGCGTGCGGCGAGCCGGTTCCGTCCGCGGCGAGGATGACGCTCGGCAGGAGCGGAGTGGGAGGCGGGTGTACGGGTATGACGGTGAACCGTGTCGGCCTGGTCGTGCACGGCGGACGCGCCGAGGCGGTGGCCGCCGCGCGGACGGTTCGCGCGTGGTGCGCCGAGCACGCGGTGGGCTGCGCGGACATCGACGTGTGGCAGGAGGGCGCACGGCACAGTGCCCGCGAGGAGGTCGACAGCGCGGGCGACCCGGACCTCATCGTCACCCTGGGCGGCGACGGCACGTTCCTGCGCGGCGCCCGGCTGGCGGCCGAGAACGACGCCATGGTGCTCGGTGTCGACCTGGGCCGGGTCGGCTTCCTGACGGAGGTACCCGCCCCGGAGGTGCGCGAGGCGCTGGACGCCGTACGGGAGGAACGGATCAGCGTCGAGAGCCGGATGCTTCTCACCATGCGGGCGTCGTGCCGGCTGGAGGTGCCCGCACGGATGGAAGCGCTGCTGCGGTACGGCCGCGGGCCGATGCTGCCGCCGCCCAGGGTGCGCACGGACTGCGTGGCGGGCAGTGACTGGGGTGTCGCGCTCGACGTCGCCGCGCTGAACGACGTGGTCCTGGAGAAGCTGTCCCGGGACCGGCAGGTGTCGGTCGCGGTCTACCTGGCCGGCCGGCTCCTGGCCTGCTACTCGGCCGACGCCCTGCTCGTCGCCACGCCCACGGGGTCGACGGCGTACAGCTTCGCCGCGGGCGGCCCGGTGGTCTCGCCCCGGGCGGAGGGCCTGGTGTTCACACCGGTCGCACCGCACATGGTGTTCAACCGCTCGGTCGTGGCGGCGCCGGACGAGCCCGTCGCGCTGCGCGTGCTCCAGGGGTCCGGCCAGGCCGCGGTCAGCATCGACGGCCAGCTGCGCGGAGTGCTGAGCCCCGGGGACTGGATCGGGGTGTACGCCGCCGCACGCCGGCTGAAGGCGGTCAGGCTCGGTCCCACGGACTTCTACGGGCGGCTGCGGGAGCGTATGAATCTCACCGACGCGCCGGCCGCGCTCGCCGACGGTGACGCCACTCCGCTGTGGCCGGTGACCACACCGCCGCCTGCCGACCTCGCGCACCTGGCGCTCCCCCCGCTCCCCCCGCCCCCGGGCGACCCGGCCCGGACGTCCTGAGAGCCGGGCCGACGGCCGGTGCGTGGGTGGCGCCGCCGTACCCCTGGGCGCCGCCGTACCCCTGGGCGCCGCCGTCGCTCCCGGCGCCCGGCCGGGTGGGCCGGGACCGCCCTTCCGCTGCCCCGGGAATGGCGGTGATAAGCGCCGCCGGACTGCTTGTACGAGTCGGCCGTGACCCGGATGGCCGTTCGAACCCCGGGGCGCCGCGACGTCGGGTGTGCCCCCTGTGGTCGTATATTCCATGGTGCGCTCGAGCCGTCGGACCGGCGTGGACCTCGGCCGCACCGGGGAACGGCCGCCAGGGCCGTTACCGTAGCGTGGGCATGCCCCACCGGAATAAGGAGATTTGAATGTCGACAGTCGAGCTGAACACCAACTTCGGTCGGATCGTGCTGGAACTCAACGACGCCGAGGCGCCCAAGACCGTCGAGAACTTCCTGTCGTACGTGCGCAGTGGCCACTACGACGGCACGATTTTCCACCGGGTAATTAACGGCTTTATGATCCAGGGCGGCGGTTTCACCCCGGACATGGACCAGAAGCCCACCCAGGCGCCCATCCAGAATGAGGCCGACAACGGGCTGAAGAACAACAACTACACCGTGGCCATGGCCCGCACGGGCGACCCGCACTCCGCGACGGCCCAGTTCTTCATCAACGTTTCGGACAACGCCTTCCTGAACTTCTCGGGGAAGAACCCGAACGGCTGGGGTTACGCCGTCTTCGGCCGGGTCACCGAGGGCCAGGATGTCGTCGACTCCATCAAGGGCATCAAGACGGGCACCCGCCACGGTCACCAGGACGTCCCCACCGAGTCCGTCGTCATCGAGTCCGCCAAGGTTCTCGGCTGACGCACGCCGCCGGGGCGGCACCGGTGCACCGGTGCCGCCCACGCCCACCCCGGCCGGACGCATGCGGCACACCGCCGCACTCGGCACACCGCCGCACTCGACGCAGCGCCGCATTCGACGCGCCGTCGACTGCAATGCGCCGTCGTGTTCAACGGCTCCCCGCAGCCGGCGTCGCGGACCGGTTCAGGCCGCCGCCCCGCCGCCTGGAGCGAGCCGTCGTAGCGTGGCCTCGACTCGGTCGAGTACGGCCCGCTGCTCGGGCACCAGATAGAAGTGTCCCCCGGGATACACATGCACTTCGGACGGGCCGTCGGTCTCCTGGGACCAGGTGCGGGCCTCGTCGGGGGTCACCCGGGGGTCGGCGTCGCCGGTCAGGACCACGAAGGGGCTGCGCAGCAGCGGCCCGGGGGTGCGCCGGTAGGTCTCCACCGCACGGTAGTCGGCCCGAAGCGCGGGCAGGATCATCTGCAGCAGATCCTCGTCCCGGAGCAGGGCGGAGTCGGTGCCGTCGAGCTTGATCACCTCCTCGATCAGCTGCGCGTCGTCACCCTGGTGGACGTTCTCGAACCGCTCGACGGACGGGCCCCGCCGGCCGGAGAGGAACAGCACCGCGGGGGGCCGCCCGGCGGTCTCCAGGAGCCGGGCCAGTTCGAAGGCCACCAGGGATCCCATGCTGTGCCCGAACAGCGCCAGAGGCGTCTCGTCCCGCTCGTCCAGCGCACGGAACACCCCGTGGGCGAGTTCCTGCACGGAGTCCGCCGGGGGCTCCGCGATGCGGTCCTGGCGGCCCGGGTACTGCACGGCGCGGACGTCCACCGCCGGTGACAGCGCCTTGGAGAACGCGAAGAAGAAGGACGCGGAGCCGCCGGCGTGCGGCAGGCACAGCAGCCGCGGCGTGCCCGGCTTCGCCTCGTGGAAACCGCGCAGCCACGATGAGTGCCTTGCGTCGGACGGGTCGACCATGTGTCCCCCTCGCTGGAACGTGTCTTCTGCGAAACCT
Organism: Streptomyces sp. SID486; assembly: GCF_009865385.1. Taxonomy (GTDB): domain Bacteria; phylum Actinomycetota; class Actinomycetes; order Streptomycetales; family Streptomycetaceae; genus Streptomyces. The sequence continues at coordinate 3,101 of NZ_WWJT01000502.1, forward strand.
GCTCGTGCAGACGGTAGTTGATGCCGGGGCCGACGCTCGTGCGGACGGTGGGTGACGCCGGGGCCGACGCTCGTGCGGACGGTGGGTGACGCCGGG
>NZ_WWJT01000503.1 GCF_009865385.1 Streptomyces sp. SID486
GTGACGGGGGCGGGCCGGGCCCGGGTGATGCGGGGCGAGGGGCCGACGGGGACGTGCCGGGCCCGGGTGATGCGGGGCGAGGGACCGACGGGGACGTGCCGGGCCCGGGTGACGCGGGGCGAGGGACCGAAGGGGGCGGGCCGGGCGGGGTCAGCGGCCGGTGCCGCGGCCGGCCAGGGCCTCGCTGACGGCGCGCACGCTGCGCGCGATGTGCTGCAGCTGCAGGACCTCGGCCGCGTACAGCTTGATCGTGTGTTCGATGACCGACTCGGGCAGCCCGAGCACCGGCAGCTCGGCCCGCGCGGTCTGCAGGGCGGTCCGTGCGACCCGGATCTCCTGCTGCACCTGGATCTGCGCGTGCCGGGCGAGCAGGACCGGATGCCGGATGAGCGCCGGATAGCTGGCGTAGCGCGCGGGGATCAGCTCGCGCAGCCACTTGGCCGCCGAGCGCTCCCAGTCGTAGCTGCCCGGCGTCTTGACCTGGCAGGGCCAGTCGGGGCTGATGCGCGTGCTGGTCAGGGGCATGATCATCACTTCCGGTGTGCGGCGTCGTGAGGATGGTCGACGAATTCGAGCGGCCCCGGCCTAGGGGATGGCCGGGGCCGCCACGGGCGCGTCGCGCAGACGATGCGCCCCGGGACACTCCGGGCGCCGACGTGGGTAGGGGACGGCGGCACGGAGTGCCCGTTCGGGAGCCCCGGGCGCGGGGGACCGGCGCTGCGTGCGGTGGTACGTGCGCATGGGCGGTCCGTCGGCTTTCTCGGGGCGGTGTGCGTGCGGTGAGGTCCGCGGAGCAGTATTTATATATGCCGACCGGTTTGCAAGACGTATGAAAACATTCATGCGTGATTTGCGGTGAAACATCCCCGTCCAGGGGGTCGGTGACCGCAAGATCTTCACGGATGACGCGCACGGGCGGAAGGATCAACCGCCCGAAAGGGCCCCTTCGCGAGCCGCCGACCGGGGCCCGGCGGCGGCCGTCAGCCCTTCGGGAAGAACTGGTGCCGCGGCGGCTGTCAGTCCTTCAGGAAGAACTGGTGCTGGTCGGAGAGCTGCTCGTACTTCTCCAGCCGGGCCTGCGTGCGCTCCGGATCGGCGTCCGTCATGGCCTGCAGCAGCGCCGCGGCCAGCACGCCGGGCGCAGCGTAGGAGTCGAAGACCAGCCGGGAGCCCGTGCCGGTGGCGAAGGTGACGTCGGCCTCGTCGGCCAGCGGCCCCAGCGCCAGGTCGGTCACCAGGGCCACCTTCAGTCCCGCGCCGCGCGCCACCCGGACGGCGTTCAGCGTCTCCTGGGAGTGCCGGGGCATGGCGAAGGCCAGCACCCAGCTGCCGCCCGCCTCACGGGCCTGCAGGAGCGCGTCGTAGGCCACGCTGCCCCCGAGGGTCACCAGCCGCACGTCCGGGTGGATACGGCGGGCGGCATAGCCGAAGTACTCGGCCAGCGACACCGAGATACGCAGCCCGAGGACGGTCAGCGGGGTGGAGCGGGACAGCTCGCGGCCGACGTGGATGACCCGGTCGGGGTCGGCGAAGTCGCGCCGCAGGTTCTCCAGGTTCTGGATCTCGCCGTCGACGGCCGCCTGCAGCTCGTTGGCCCGGTTCTCCTCGCCGGGCCCGGCGAGGCTGCTCAGCGCGATGGACTGGAGGCGCTCGCGCAGCGCCGGATAGCCGCTGAAGCCGACGGCGGCGGCGAACCGGGTGACGGAGGGCTGGCTGACCCCCACCCGGTCGGCCAGCTCGGTGATCGACAGGAACGCCGCCTCGGTGATGTGCTCGATCAGGTACTGGGCGATGCGCCGCTGCCCCGGCGACAGACGGGGGCCGTCGAAGAGCTCCCTGAGCCGGGAGGTCGGGGCGGCCTCGGCCGCGGGCGCCGTCCTGCCGGACGTGATCGCTGATGCCTGCGCGCGTGCCTGCTGCGGCGAGGGCACGGGTCGGCCTCCTTTGTCTGCCACGAGCACTCAACATAGCTCACCGACCGTCGTGACCAGGGGGTTGAGGCAGGGGGCTCACCGGCGGTACAGGCTGATGGAACGGCCTACTTCGCCGACCGGACGACTGCTCGCGATCAGCCCGGCGAGCCGCCCGCGCGCCTTGGCGACCGCGGAGTCCGACACCACCAGCAGCCCGTGCACCCGGTCCGGCGGGACCGTCCGCGGATCGGCGGCCCGGATGCCGTAGTACGACGGCACACCGCTGCCCTTGTACACCAGCCACACCCGCTCACCCGGGTACCGGTCACGGAGCCGGTCGGCCAGCCGGCCGAGGTCCTGTCCCCAGTCCACGTTCGAGTCGTGCAGCAGCCGGTGGGTGTGCGCGGGACCCCCGAACGCCTCGTTCGCGTACGGCAGGTAGTACGGGAACGCGCGCAGGGAACTCACCGCCGCGCACGCCACCAGCGCGGCCGCGAGGAGCCTGCTCCCGCGCAGCCGGACGGTGACCGCGCAGGCCGCCGCCACCGCGAGGAACATGGGCACGAACACGGCGTACCGGGTGCCGAAGTCCCGCGCCCCCGTCATCGCCGCCGCCAGCAGCACCGCGGGCGGCACCAGCAGGTACGGCGCCGCGGACCGCAGGCGCCGCCGCGCCACGACCGCCACCGCTCCGGCCGCGCCCAGCGCCAGCAGCGCCAGCGGCGTCTTCACCAGCAGCGCGGCCGGGAGGTAGTACCAGAGCGAACCGGTGTACAGGTGCCCGAAGAGGAAACCCTGCCAGGGCCGCTCCTCCAGAGCGAACTGCATCCCCATCCCGGCCCGGTACGCCGGCGGCACCGGCAGCAGCCCCGCCAGCCGCCCCCGCAGCCCCGCCACGGCCGGCACCGGCTCGACGGGCGAGAACCGCAGCCGGGGGTCGACGACCAGGTACGCCAGCCACACGACGCTTACGGCCACGGCCACCACGACCCCCGCACCCACCAGCGCGGCCACCACGCGCCGCCGTCCGCCGGCCGCCCCGCGGACGGCGCCGCCCGCGCCCGCCGGTACCGCCGGCCCCCGCTGCCCCCCGCCGGCCGCCCGCCGGCCGGAGCGGGGCCACCACGAGACCGCGGCGGACCGCTCGGCGGCCGGCACCGACACCGCCGCCAGCACCATCAGCACCGGCACCGCGGGCAGCGCGCTCATCTTGGTCGCCACAGCCGCCCCCAGGGCCGCCCCCGCCGCCGGCAGACACAGGACAGGCCGGCGCCGGGCGCGCCACACCAGCCAGACCGACGTCAGCACGAACCCGGCCGCGGGGACGTCCAGCGTGGCCAGCGACCCGTGCGCGATCACATCGGGCGAGAAGGTGTACAGGGCCAGCGCGGCGGTCCCGCCCGCCGCGCCCGTCAGGTCCCGGGCGAACGCGAACACGACCAGCCCGCACAGCAGCGTCAGCGCGATCACCGGGAGCCGCGCCCACAGCATCAGCCGCCAGGGGTCGTTGCCCGACTCGTAGAGCAGATGCCGGCCCACCGCCCCCTGCGTGCCGGTGTACGACGGGTCGTAGTGCGGGTCGGCCACCGCCACCCCGGCCGCGATCAGCAGCTTCCCGAGCGGCGGATGCTCGGGGTTGTAGCGCAGCCGGTGCTCGTGCAGGTAGTCGGTGGCCGTCGCGACGTACACCGGCTCGTCGATGGTGGGAGTCTGCTGGACGGCCGAGGTGACCATCGCCACGGCCATCTGCGCCAGCAGCAGCACGACGAGGAGCGGCAGCAGCCCGCGCCGGTGCCGGCGCAACCGGGCGTACGCGCCGGCGAGGACCGGCCGCGACGGCTCCGGGACACGCACCCCGGGAGCGGGGACCGTTCGCTGTTCGGGCGCCATCATCCGCTCCCCGGTGACGCCGGCCCCGCGACGGCGCGAGGACCCGGGGTACGCACCGCGTCCCCGGGTCGACCACGGCCTTGCGACCGCACCGCTCCCGCCACCGCCGGCGTCACCACCGCACGCGTCCTACCGGCGGACCCTCCGCCGTGCCCACCGATACGTCCCACACCCCCGCGCGGTTCACGCCGGCGCCCCCCGATCGGCGTGCGCGTCGCGCACGTACCCGGCCACCGCCCGCGGCGCCCCCGCGCCGAGGAGCGCCAGGCGCACCTGTCGGCCGGGGATCCCTCAAGCCCCGGACGCCGGGTCCCGGCCGGCGGAGCGGCCGGGCAGCGCCGAGGGCGGGACCAGCAGGTCCGCCCGCGCCCGGGTCGGGGCGATCAGGTCGGCGTTGGCCTGGTCCGTGCCCCGCGCCCACGCCACGGCCGCCGCGTGCTCCTTGCCGAACTCCTCGTGCCGGGCGACCAGCCGGCGGAGCCGCTCCTCCTCGGCGATCTCGCAGAACCACACCTCGTCCAGACACGCCCGCACCCGCGCCCACGGCCCCTCCGGCAGCAGCAGGTAGTTCCCCTCGGTCACCACCAGCCGGGCCTCGGGCGGCACGGGGAGCACACCGGCGAGCGGCTGTTCCAGCACCCGCTCGAACCCCGGCGCGTACACCACCTCGTCGGTCTCCTCGCGCAGCCGCCGCAGCAGCGCCGCGTACCCGGCCGCGTCGAACGTGTCCGGCGCGCCCTTGCGGTCCCGGCGGCCCAGCCGGTCCAGTTCGGCGTCGGCGAGGTGGAAGCCGTCCATGGGAACGTGCGCGGCCCGGCACACCCCGTCGCCGTTGAGGGCCCGCACCAGGTTCTCGGCCAGCGTCGTCTTGCCCGCGCCGGGACTGCCCGCGATGCCGAGCAGCGCACGCCGGCCGTCGCGGGGCAGGGAACGGGCGCGCGTGAGGAGGTCGTCGAAGGCGAGCGGCATACGGCAGAGTGTGTCACCGGCCGGCCCCCGTACGTGTGGCGTGCGCCACTCATTTGAGGTCCGCCAGGCGGGGAACAGTCCCCCTATGAATCAGCTCGGTCTGCCCGACACCATCCAGGCATGCCTGTTCGACCTCGACGGGGTCGTCACCAAGACGGCCGTCGTACACGCGGCGGCCTGGAAGGAGACGTTCGACGCGCTCCTGCGCGACTACCAGGGCGCGCAGGGAAGGCCGTTCGACGCCGCCGACTACGACGAGTACGTCGACGGCCGCCCCCGCGCCGACGGCGTCCGCGCGTTCCTGGACTCACGCGGCATCCGCCTCCCGGAGGGCGAGCCCGGCGACCCGCCGGACGCCCGCACCGTGCACGGCGTCGGCAACCGCAAGAACGATCTGCTGCTCGAGAAGATCCGCACCGGCGGAGTGGAGGCGTACGAGGGCACCTTGCGCTATCTGGAGGCGGTGCGCGCCGAGGGGCTGCGCACCGCGATCGTCTCCTCCAGCGCCAACTGCCGGGACGTGCTGCGGTCCGTGGGCGCCGAGCACTTCTTCGACGTACGCATCGACGGCGTGGTGGCCGCCGAGCGGAACCTGCCGGGCAAGCCGCGCCCCGACACCTTCCTCGCCGCCGCCCGCGACCTGGGCGTCGAGGCGTCCCACGCGGCCGTGTTCGAGGACGCGCTGGCCGGCATGGACGCGGGCCGCGCGGGCGGCTTCGGGTACGTCGTCGGCGTGGACCGCGTGGGCCAGACCGACGCGCTGTACGAGCACGGCGCCGACACCGTCGTACGGGACCTCGCCGAGCTGGGGGGCAAGCAGTGATCAACGAGCGGGCGTACGCCGTCGAACCGTGGACCGTGCGCGAGACCGCCCTGGACCTCGACGTGCTCGCCCAGAGCGAGTCGGTGTTCGCGCTGTCCAACGGGCACGTCGGCTGGCGTGGCAACCTGGACGAGGGCGAACCGCACGGTCTGCCGGGCAGCTACCTCAACGGCGTGCACGAGGTGCACCCGCTGCCGTACGCGGAGGCCGGCTACGGCTATCCGGAGTCCGGACAGACCGTCATCAACGTCACCAACGGCAAGGTCCTGCGGCTGCTCGTGGACGACGAGCCGTTCGATCTGCGCTACGGCCGGCTGGTCTCCCACGAGCGGGTGCTGGACCTGCGCCGCGGAGTGCTGGAGCGGACCTGCGAGTGGACCTCACCGGCCGGGTCGACCGTACGGGTCCGTTCGACCCGGCTGGTGTCGCTGACCCAGCGGGCGGTGGCCGCCGTGGCCTACGAGGTCGAGGCCGTCGGCAGCCGCAGCCGGGTGGTCATCCAGTCCGAGCTGGTCGCCAACGAGAGCCTGCCGGAGCCGGACGGCGACCCGCGCGCGGCGAAGGCGCTGAAGTCGCCGCTGGAGCAGGAGGACGGCTTCGCCGCCGGTGAGCGGCTGCGGCTGGTGCACCGCACCCGGCGCAGCGGTCTGCGGGTCGCGGTGGCCGCCGACCACGTGGTCACGGGCCCCGAGCGCACTACCAGCCGCAGCGAGAGCGGCATCGACGTCGCCCGGCTGACCGTCACCTCCGTGCTGGAGCCCGGCCAGACCCTGCGGGTGGAGAAGCTCGTCGCCCACGGCTGGTCCGGCGCCCGGTCGCTGCCCGCCATGGCCGACCAGGTCGACGCCGCGCTCGCCGCCGCCGCGCACGACGGCTGGCAGGGCCTGCTCGCCGACCAGCGGGCCTGTCTGGACGACTTCTGGGCGCGTGCCGACGTCGAGGTGGAGGGCGACGAGGAGATCCAGCAGGCCGTCCGGTTCGCCCTGTTCCACGTCCTGCAGGCGGGGTGCCGTGCCGAACGCCGCGCGATCCCGGCGAAGGGCCTGACGGGCTCCGGATACGACGGGCACGCCTTCTGGGACACCGAGATGTTCGTGCTGCCGCTCCTCGCCCACACCGCGCCCCAGGCCGTGGCCGAGGCGCTGCGCTGGCGGCACTCCACCCTGGACGAGGCCCGCGAACGCGCCGCTCAGCTGGGCCTGGCCGGGGCCGCCTTCCCCTGGCGGACCATCGCCGGCCCGGAGGGCTCCGCCTACTGGCCGGCCGGCACCGCCGCCTTCCACGTCAACGCCGGCATAGCCGACGCCGTCGTCCGGTACGTCGAGGCCACCGGCGACACCGGTTTCGAGCGGGAGACCGGGGTGGAACTGCTGGTCGAGACGGCGCGGCTGTGGCGGTCGCTCGGCCACCACGACGCCCACGGGGTGTTCCACCTCGACGGCGTCACCGGACCCGACGAGTACAGCGCGGTCGCCGACGACAACACGTACACCAACCTGATGGCCCGCCAGAACCTGCGCGCCGCCGCCGACGCCGTGGAACGCCACCCGGACGAGCGGCGCCGGCTCGGGGTGGACGAGGAGGAGAGCGCCGCCTGGCGGGACGCGGCCGACGCGATGCACGTCCCCTACAACGACGAACTCGGCGTCCACGAACAGCACGCAGGGTTCACCCGCTACCAGCGCTGGGACTTCGAGGCCACCCGCGCCGACCAGTATCCGCTGCTGCTCCACTTCCCCTACTTCGACCTCTACCGCAAGCAGGTCGTCAAACAGGCCGACCTGGTGCTGGCCATGTACACCTGCGGCGACTACTTCGAGCGGGAGTGCGACGAGGAGCAGATCGCCCGGAACTTCGCCTACTACGAACCGCTGACCGTCCGCGACTCCTCGCTGTCCGCGTGCTGTCAGGCAGTCATCGCCGCCCTGACCGGCCATCTGGACCTCGCCTACGCGTACACCTCCGAGGCCGCGCTGATGGACCTGCACGACCTGGAGCACAACACCCGCGACGGGCTGCACATCGCCTCGCTGGCGGGCACCTGGATGGCGCTGGTCGCGGGGTTCGGCGGGATGCGCCGCGAGGCCGGCCGGCTGCGTTTCGCGCCCCGGCTGCCCGAGCGGTTGCGGCGGCTCGCCTTCCACGTCCAGTTCCGCGGCCGCAGGCTGCGCGTGGACATCGGCGCGGACAAGGTGACGTACGCGCTGCTGGACGGCGAGCCGCTGACGCTCAGCCACCACGGTGAGCCGCTGACCGTCAGCACCGAGGAGCCCGCCGTGCGGGCCGTGCCGCCGATGATCCGCCGGCCCACTCCCGAACAGCCCCTGCACCGGGCCCCGAACGGGGGCTGAGCCGAAGCGGGTTCCCCGCACCCGCGCGGCGCAGGACCGCCGCGGGGGTGCGGGCCGTCCGGCGGGTGCGCGCGGTTCACTCCCGTTCGCGCGGCTGTCCGGGCCCGGCGGACGCCGGACCGCTGCCGCTGCCGCTGCCGGCTGCAACGCAGGGCCCGGGCCTCACATGCCCTCTCCGGCGAGCAGCGTGCGCAGCGCCGTCTCCTCCTCCGGGCTCAGACCGGTCACGAAGTGCCGGAGCGCGGCGATCGGGTCCGGTCCCCGGTCCAGGGCCTCGTGCATCGCCTGGGCGGTCAGCTCGGCCGCGTTCCTGGCCGGCCGGTACGCGCCGCGCCGGCCGTCGGCGTCCCGCAGCACCAGCCCTTTGTCGTACAGGCGTTTGAGGATCGTGTGGACCGTGTTGTACGCGAGGCCGCCGCCGATCCGGGGCTGGATCTCGGCGGGAGTCAGTGGCCGCTCGGTGGCCCAGAGGGCGGCCAGCACCTCGCTCTCCAGCTGCCCGGCGCCGCGTCGCTCCGCCCTGTCCGGGGCCCCTGTGCCAGCCATGCCCCAACCTTACAGCGCGTAGGGCCGTCGCCCGGATGGCCCTGCCCGCCGGGTGCGGGCGGGTGATCCGCGCCGGTTTGACCGCGTTTTTTGCTGTCGGCGCCCCGGCTCGACGGGTCGGGAGGTGACAGTGAGCCCCTACGACCCGCGGGTACGAAGGGGTGGTCATGGCCGGCAGCGCGCACACCGCACTCGACGCCGACGCCGTGAACCACGAGCGCCCGTGGCGCACGCCCGCGGGCACCGCTCGTGCCGCCTGGCCGCTCGCCGCCGTCGCCGCCGCCTTCACCCTCGCCCAACTGCTCCTCGTCAGGCCCGGCATGGGGCTGGGCTGGGACGAGACGGTGTACGTCAGCCAGGTCGGCCGGCACGCCCCCGCGGCCTTCTTCAGCGCGCCCCGCGCGCGGGGCGTCTCCCTGCTGGCCGCCCCCGTCGCGGCCTGGTCGTCGTCCACGGCGCTGCTGCGGCTCCATCTCGCCCTGCTGTCCGGCCTCGCGCTGTACCTGGCCCTGCGTGCCTGGCGCGGACTGTTCCCGGAGCGCGTACTCGTTCTGGCCGGCGCCCTGTTCGCCTCGCTGTGGGTGACCCTGTTCTACGGTCCCCGGGCCATGCCCAACTACTGGGTCGCCGTGGCCGCCCTGGCCGCGGTGGCCTGCTTCCTGCGCGTCCGCGCGGGCGGGGCGGGCCGTGGTGCCTGGTGGGGGCTGGCGGCGAGCGCGGCGCTGATGGCGTGCATGCGGCCGGTGGACGCGGTCTGGGTGGCCTTGCCCCTGCTCGCCCTGGGCCTCGCCCGACACCGGCGCCGGGCGCTGTGCGTCCTGCTCGCCGGGCTCGCCGCCGGCGCCGCCGAGTGGGTGATCGAGGCGTACGTCGCCTACGGCGGGCTCGCCCGCCGGCTCTCCGACGGCGCGGCGATCCAGGGCGGGTTCGGCTGGCACCTGGCCGTCGTGGACGAGCTGCGCAGCCTGGGCGGCCGTACGCTGTGCCGGCCGTGCACCGGCGCCCTGCCGCATCCCCTGCTCACCCTCTGGTGGTTCGCCCTGCCCCCGCTCGCCGTACTCGCGCTCGTCGTCGCCGTGCGTGCCCGGCGCCCGGCCGCCACGGCGCTGCCGCTCGGCTGCGCGGCGACCGCCGCCTTCCCCTACCTGTTCCTGATCGGCTACGCGGCGCCCCGTTTCCTGCTTCCCGCCTACGCCCTGCTCGCGGTCCCGGCCGCCGACGCGCTCGTCCACCTCCTGTCGCCGCGCCACCCGGCGTTGCGCCCGCCGCGCCACCCGGCGTTGCGC
>NZ_WWJT01000051.1 GCF_009865385.1 Streptomyces sp. SID486
CCCGGTTCGGACTGGCCCGGGACTGAGCCCGTCACGCCTCCTGGGCACGGGGGCGGCACCCGGCAGCCGATAGCCTTTCGGCCGTGACCGCAACCCTCGTCTGGATCCTCGTCGCGCTCCTCGCCGTCGGCGTGTACCTCAGCTGGACCGCCGGCCGGCTGGACCGGCTGCACGTGCGGATGGACGCCGCCCGCGCCGCGCTCGACGCCCAACTGCTGCGGCGCGCCTCCGTGGCGCAGGAGCTGGCGACCTCGGGCGTGCTGGACCCGGCCGCCTCGATCGTGCTGTACGAGGCCGCGCACGCCGCCCGGCAGGCCGAGGAGGAGCACCGCGAGGTCGCCGAGAGCGAGCTGAGCCAGGCGCTGCGGGCGGTCTTCGGGGAAGCCGCGCAGGTGGAGGCCGTGCGCGAGGCCCCCGGCGGTGAGGAGGCGGCCCGCGAGCTCGCCGAGGCCGTGCGCCGGGTGCCGATGGCCCGCCGCTTCCACAACGACGCCGTGGGGGCCGCCCGCAGGCTCCGCGAACACCGCAAGGTCCGCTGGTTCCGGCTGGCCGGCCACGCCCCCTTCCCGCTGGCCGTCGAGATGGACGACGAGCCGCCCGCGGCCCTGGTCGAACGGGCCTGCTGAACCCCCGGTGGACGAAAAGGATCCACCGGCTTGCCATTGGCCCTTGCTGTGGCCTGGTCCACTCGCGTTTCCTCGTCGGTGCAGCAACCCTCTTTCACTTCAGCGAGGTCATCCGTGTCCACCATCGACAACCAGGCTCCCGAGACCGGCACCGCCCGTGTGAAGCGCGGCATGGCCGAGCAGCTCAAGGGCGGCGTGATCATGGACGTCGTCACGCCGGAGCAGGCGAAGATCGCCGAGGACGCGGGCGCCGTCGCCGTCATGGCCCTTGAGCGGGTCCCGGCCGACATCCGCAAGGACGGCGGCGTGGCCCGCATGTCCGACCCGGACATGATCGAAGGCATCATCGACGCCGTCTCGATCCCCGTCATGGCCAAGTCCCGCATCGGCCACTTCGTCGAGGCCCAGGTGCTGCAGTCCCTCGGCGTCGACTACATCGACGAGTCCGAGGTGCTGACCCCGGCCGACGAGGTCAACCACTCCGACAAGTGGTCCTTCACGACCCCCTTCGTGTGCGGTGCGACCAACCTGGGCGAGGCCCTGCGCCGCATCGCCGAGGGCGCCGCGATGATCCGCTCCAAGGGCGAGGCCGGCACCGGCAACGTCGTCGAGGCCGTGCGCCACCTGCGCCAGATCAAGAACGAGATCGCCCGCCTGCGCGGCTTCGACAACCACGAGCTGTACGCCGCCGCCAAGGAGCTGCGCGCCCCGTACGAGCTGGTCAAGGAGGTCGCCGAGCTGGGCAAGCTCCCGGTGGTGCTCTTCTCCGCCGGCGGCGTGGCCACCCCGGCCGACGCCGCTCTGATGCGCCAGCTCGGTGCCGAGGGCGTGTTCGTCGGCTCCGGCATCTTCAAGTCCGGCGACCCGGCCAAGCGCGCCGCCGCCATCGTGAAGGCCACCACCTTCTACGACGACCCGAAGATCATCGCGGACGCGTCGCGCAACCTCGGCGAGGCCATGGTCGGCATCAACTGCGACACCCTCCCCGAGACCGAGCGCTACGCGAACCGCGGCTGGTAAGCACCGAGGAACCGCACTCACATGACCGACGCACCCGTCATAGGCGTCCTGGCCCTCCAGGGCGACGTACGGGAGCACCTCATCGCCCTGGCCGCGGCCGACGCCGTGGCCAGGCCGGTGCGGCGCCCCGAGGAACTCGCCGAGGTGGACGGCCTCGTCCTGCCCGGCGGCGAGTCCACCACCATCTCCAAACTGGCCGTGCTCTTCGGCGTGATGGAACCCCTCCGCGCGCGCGTGCGGGACGGCCTGCCCGTCTACGGCACCTGCGCCGGCATGATCATGCTCGCCGACAAGATCCTCGACCCGCGCTCGGGCCAGGAGACCATCGGCGGCATCGACATGATCGTGCGCCGCAACGCCTTCGGCCGGCAGAACGAGTCCTTCGAGGCCGCGGTCGACGTGCGGGGCGTCGCGGGCGATCCCGTGGAGGGCGTCTTCATCCGCGCGCCCTGGGTCGAGTCCGTGGGTGCCCGTGCCGAGGTCCTCGCCGAGCACGAGGGCCACATCGTCGCCGTCCGCCAGGGCAACGTGCTCGCCACGTCGTTCCACCCGGAACTGACCGGCGACCACCGCGTGCACTCCCTGTTCGTCGACATGGTGCGCGCGAACCGGACGACCGAGTCCTAGTAGGATCTCTGGCGTTCGTATAGAGATGGGTTACGCGAAGGAGACAGGCAGATGTCCGGCCACTCTAAATGGGCCACGACGAAGCACAAGAAGGCCGTGATCGACGCCAAGCGCGGCAAGCTCTTCGCGAAGCTGATCAAGAACATCGAGGTCGCGGCGCGGATGGGCGGCGTGGACCTCGACGGCAACCCGACGCTCTACGACGCCGTCCAGAAGGCCAAGAAGCAGTCGGTGCCGAACAAGAACATCGACTCCGCGATCAAGCGCGGCGGTGGTCTCGAGGCCGGTGGCGCCGACTACGAGACGATCATGTACGAGGGTTACGGCCCGAACGGTGTCGCGGTGCTCATCGAGTGCCTCACCGACAACCGCAACCGCGCCGCCTCCGACGTCCGCGTGGCCATGACGCGCAACGGCGGCTCCATGGCCGACCCCGGCTCCGTGTCGTACCTGTTCAACCGCAAGGGCGTCGTCATCGTCCCCAAGGGCGAGCTGAGCGAGGACGACGTGCTCGGCGCCGTCCTCGACGCCGGTGCCGAGGAGGTCAACGACCTCGGCGAGTCCTTCGAGGTGCTCAGCGAGGCCACCGACCTGGTCGCGGTCCGCACCGCCCTGCAGGACGCCGGCATCGACTACGACTCCGCCGAGGCCAACTTCGTCCCGACCATGCAGGTCGAGCTGGACGAGGAGGGCGCCAGGAAGATCTTCAAGCTCATCGACGCGCTGGAGGACAGCGACGACGTGCAGAACGTCTTCGCCAACTTCGACGTGAGCGACGAGGTCATGGAGAAGGTCGACGCGTAACGCGGACGGCTGGCCGACCGGGCCGACGGGACACACCCGTCGGCCCGTCGCGTTGTACGGCGTTGTCAGTGGCAGCCGATAGCCTGCTCAAACTGGCGATCGAGCCGTCGGGCCGTCGAAGGGAGGGGGCGCGCGTGCGCGTACTCGGGGTGGACCCCGGGCTGACACGGTGTGGTGTCGGCGTGGTCGAGGGGGTCGCGGGCCGCCCGCTCACCATGATCGGCGTCGGGGTCGTCCGGACCCCCGCCGACGCGGAACTCAGCCACCGCCTCCTCGCCGTCGAGCAGGGCATCGAGCAGTGGCTCGACGAACACCGGCCCGAGTACGTCGCCGTGGAGCGCGTGTTCAGCCAGCACAACGTGCGCACGGTCATGGGCACCGCCCAGGCCAGCGCCGTGGCGATGCTGTGCGCCGCCCGTCGCGGCATCCCGGTCGCCCTGCACACCCCCAGCGAGGTCAAGGCCGCCGTCACCGGCAGCGGGCGCGCCGACAAGGCACAGGTGGGCGCCATGGTCACCCGCCTGCTGCGGCTCGCCGCGCCGCCCAGACCGGCCGACGCCGCCGACGCCCTCGCCCTCGCCATCTGCCACATCTGGCGGGCCCCCGCCCAGAACCGGCTCCAGCAGGCCGTCGCCCGGCAGGCCCTGCACGCAACGAACGCAACGAAAGGCCGTACGGCATGATCGCCTTCGTCAGCGGCACGGTCGCCGCGCTCGCCCCCGACACGGCGGTCGTCGAGGTCGGCGGCGTCGGCATGGCCGTCCAGTGCACCCCGAACACGCTGTCCACGCTGCGGACGGGGCGGCCCGCCAAACTGCACACCTCCCTCGTCGTCCGGGAGGACTCCCTCACCCTGTACGGCTTCGCCGACGACGACGAGCGCCAGGTCTTCGAACTGCTGCAGACCGCGAGCGGTGTCGGCCCGCGCCTCGCCCAGGCCATGCTCGCCGTGCACACCCCGGACGCGCTGCGCCGCGCGGTCGCCACCGGTGACGAGAAGGCCCTCACCGCCGTCCCCGGCATCGGCAAGAAGGGCGCCCAGAAACTGCTGCTGGAGCTGAAGGACCGGCTCGGCGAGCCCGTCGGCGCCGCGGCCGTCGGCGCCCCCGTCAGCCAGGGCTGGCGCGACCAGCTGCACGCGGCCCTGATCGGCCTCGGCTACGCCACCCGCGAGGCCGACGAGGCGGTCACCGCCGTGGCGCCCCAGGCCGAGGCCGAAGGCGGCACGCCCCAGGTGGGCCGGCTGCTGAAGGCCGCCCTGCAGACCCTGAACCGAGCCCGCTGACCCACCCCGTCGTAAGGCACACACATGAACTGGGACGACACCACCGACAGCGCCGCCGCCGAGGGGCCGGGCCCCGCCGCGGAGCGGCTGGTGGGCAATGTCGCCGACGGGGAGGACCAGGCCGTCGAGGCCGCCCTGCGCCCCAAGGACCTCGGCGAGTTCATCGGCCAGGAGAAGGTCCGCGAGCAGCTCGACCTGGTCCTGCGCGCCGCACGCGCGCGCGGCGCCACCGCCGACCACGTGCTGCTCTCCGGTGCGCCCGGCCTCGGCAAGACCACCCTGTCCATGATCATCGCGGCCGAGATGGGCGCTCCCATCCGCATCACCTCCGGCCCCGCCATCCAGCACGCCGGCGACCTCGCCGCGATCCTCTCCTCCCTCCAGGAGGGCGAGGTGCTCTTCCTCGACGAGATCCACCGGATGTCGCGGCCCGCCGAGGAGATGCTGTACATGGCGATGGAGGACTTCCGCGTCGACGTCATCGTCGGCAAGGGCCCCGGAGCCACCGCGATCCCGCTGGAGCTGCCGCCGTTCACCCTGGTCGGCGCCACCACGCGCGCGGGCCTGCTGCCGCCGCCGCTGCGCGACCGCTTCGGCTTCACCGCGCACATGGAGTTCTACGAGCCGCACGAGCTGGAACGCGTCGTCCACCGCTCGGCCGGCCTGCTCGACGTCGGGATCGATCCGGAGGGCGCCGTCGAGATCGCCGGCCGCTCCCGCGGCACGCCCCGCATCGCCAACCGGCTGCTCCGCCGTGTCCGCGACTACGCGCAGGTCAAGGCCGACGGACTGATCACCCGCGACATCGCCGCCGCCGCCCTCGCCGTCTACGAGGTCGACGCGCGCGGTCTCGACCGGCTCGACCGGGCGGTGCTGCAGGCCCTGCTGAAGCTCTTCGGCGGCGGACCGGTGGGACTGTCCACCCTCGCCGTCGCCGTGGGGGAGGAGCGGGAGACCGTCGAGGAGGTCGCCGAACCGTTCCTGGTCCGGGAGGGACTGCTCGCCCGCACCCCGCGCGGCCGGGTCGCCACCCCGGCCGCCTGGGCGCACCTCGGACTGACCCCGCCGGGGCCGGCGGCGGGCCCCGGGGGAACCGGCAGAAACGGACAACAGGACCTGTTCGGGGCGTGAGGGCCGCCGCGCGGCGAGGGCGGTGGCCCGGCAGGAACCCAGGTGCCATGCTGAGCGTTGTTCCATGCGAGCGGACTCGCTTAGACTCCGCCGATGCCGCCCTTGTGGGCGGCGCCGACCACACCCCCATCCAAAGGCCGCTCACCCGCGCGGTCGCGCGAAGGAAATTCCGTCCCGTGAATGCCTATACCCTTCTCCCGTTCATCGTGCTCATCGCGGCCATGTTCCTGATGACGCGCTCGGCCAAGAAGAAGCAGCAGCAGGCCGCCAACATGCGGAACGAGATGCAGCCCGGCTCCGGTGTCCGCACCATCGGGGGGATGTACGCGACGGTCAAGGAGGTCAACGAGGACACCGTCCTCCTCGACGCCGGCCCGGGCGTCGACCTCCTCTTCGCCAAGAACGCCATCGGCGCCGTCCTCACCGACGACGAGTACAACCGCATCGTCCACGGCATCGAGCACGACCTGAAGTCCGACGCCGGCCTCGTCCCGGACGACGCCTCCTCCCTCGCCGAGTCCGACGAGTCCGACGGTTCCGCCGCCGCTGCCGCCGCCGCCGATGACAAGATCGACCTCGGTAAGAAGGACTCCGCCGAGCGCGGCGCGGACGCGATCCAGGCCGCCGAGGACAAGGCCGACGCGGCCGAGGCCAAGGCGGAGGACGAGTCCAGGAAGACCGACGGCGACTCCGACACGAAGTAGTCACCCCCCGGGACGCGCGACGGCGGCATGACGGCGCCCCGCGCACCCCGGGCGCGTCTGTTTCCCGTACGGGAGCCCGACACCATGTCATGGCCGACCGCGCCGACCGGGCGCGGGGCGGCCCGAGAGGGAGTACGAGAAGGTGGCAGCACCTAAGAGGGGCCGAAGTGCGAGCGCCCAGAGCAAGCCAGGGCGCTCGCTGGCCCTCATCCTGATCGCCATCGTGGCGCTGACCGGAGGGATGTTCGCCTCCGGGCACAAGACTCCGCGTCTCGGCATCGACCTCGCCGGTGGTACGAGCATCACGCTCAAGGCGAAGGCCGACCAGGGGTCCGCGATCAACAAGGCCAACATGGACACCGCGGTCGACATCATGAACCGCCGTGTCAACGGTCTGGGCGTCTCCGAGGCGGAGGTGCAGACCCAGGGGAACGACAACATCATCGTCAACATCCCCAAGGGCACCAACTCCAAGGAGGCCCAGGAACAGGTCGGCACCACCGCCAAGCTGTACTTCCGGCCGGTCCTGGCCAGCGAGCCCAGCGGCCCGGCCGGCAAGAGCCCCTCGCCGAGCGCGTCCTCCGGCGGCAGCTCCTCGCCGAAGCCCGGCGCGAGCCCGTCGTCGAGCGCCTCCTCGAAGGAGAAGGCTTCCTCGCCCGGCTCCTCCTCCCCGTCGGCCACGGCCACCTCCCAGGGCCGCGCCGTCACCGACGCGCTGAAGGCCGGCTCCACTCCCTCGCCGAGCGGCTCCGCCTCCGGCAGCGGCAAGCCGTCGGCCAGCCCGTCGGCCTCCTCCGGCAGCGGCTCGGACACGGCCGCCAAGCTCCAGGCGCAGTACGCCGCCCTCGACTGCACCAAGCCGACCGACCGCGCGTCCGCCGGCAAGAACGCCGAGCCCGGCCGGTCGACCGTGGCCTGCGGCGAGAACGACGGCGCCTGGTACAAGTACCTGCTGGGTCCGGCCGGCGTGGACGGCACCGAGGTGAAGAAGGCCCAGGCGGTCTTCGACACCCAGGGCGCCTCCGGCTGGCAGGTCCAGATGACCTTCACCTCCAAGGGCGCCAAGAAGTTCGCCGACATCACCGGCGAGCTGGCCAAGAACCAGCAGCCGCAGAACGAGTTCGGCATCGTCCTCGACGGCCAGGTCGTCTCCAGCCCCTTCGTGCGGACGGCCATCACCGGCGGCCAGGCCGAGATCTCCGGCAGCTTCAAGCAGGAAGAGGCGCAGAACCTCGCCAACATGCTGTCGTACGGCGCCCTGCCGCTCTCCTTCCAGGAGCAGTCCGTCACCACCGTCACCGCCGCGCTCGGCGGTGAGCAGCTGCACGCCGGCCTGCTCGCCGGCGCGATCGGCCTGGCGCTGGTCGTGATCTACCTGGTGGTCTACTACCGCGGCCTGTCGCTCGTCGCCATGGCCTCCCTCGTGGTCTCCGCGATCCTCACCTACGTGATCATGGCCCTGCTCGGCCCGGCCATCGGCTTCGCGCTGAACCTGCCGGCCGTCTGCGGTGCCATCGTCGCCATCGGTATCACCGCGGACTCGTTCATCGTGTACTTCGAACGCATCCGCGACGAGATCCGCGAGGGCCGCTCCCTGCGCCCCGCCGTGGAGCGGGCCTGGCCGCGCGCCCGGCGCACCATCCTGGTCTCCGACTTCGTGTCGTTCCTCGCCGCCGCCGTGCTGTTCATCGTCACCGTCGGCAAGGTGCAGGGCTTCGCGTTCACGCTGGGCCTGACCACCGTGCTCGACGTGGTCGTCGTCTTCTTCTTCACCAAGCCGCTGATGACACTGCTCGCTCGCCGCAGGTTCTTCGCCGACGGCCACAAGTGGTCCGGACTCGACCCGAAGAGCCTCGGCGCCAAGCCGCCGCTGCGCCGCACCCGCCGTCCCGCCGGACCCGCCGCCGGCCCCGTCGACCCCAAGGAGGCGTGAGCGATGTCGAAACTCGGCAACCTCGGCGCTCGACTGCACCGCGGCGAGATCTCCTACGACTTCGTCGGCAAGCGCAAGATCTGGTACGGCGTCTCGATCCTGATCACCATCACGGCCATCCTCGGCCTGGCGGTGCGCGGCCTGAACATGGGCATCGAGTTCCAGGGCGGCGCGGTCTTCACGACGCCCACGAAGATGAGCACGTCGGTGGCCAAGGCGGAGGAGTACGCCGACGCGGCCTCCGGCCACCAGGCGGTCGTCCAGAAGCTCGGCAACGGCAGCCTGCGCATCCAGATCGCCGGCATCGACACCAACCAGTCCGACAAGATCAAGCAGGAGCTGGCCAAGGACCTGAACCTCGACCCCGAGAAGCTCGCCGCCGACCTGGTCGGCCCGAGCTGGGGCGAGCAGATCGCCAGCAAGGCCTGGCAGGGCCTGGCGATCTTCATGGTCCTCGTGGTGATCTACCTGGCGATCGCCTTCGAGTGGCGCATGGCCGTCGCGGCGCTCGTCGCGCTGATCCACGACATCACCATCACGACCGGCATCTACGCCCTGGTCGGCTTCGAGGTCACGCCCGGCACGGTCATCGGTCTGCTGACCATCCTCGGTTACTCGCTCTACGACACGGTCGTCGTCTTCGACAGCCTCAAGGAGCAGACGAAGGACATCACCAAGCAGACCCGCTTCACCTACAGCGACATCGCCAACCGGTCGATCAACGGCACCCTGGTCCGCTCCATCAACACCACGGTCGTCGCCCTGCTGCCGGTCGCCGGTCTGCTGTTCATCGGCGGCGGCTTCCTCGGCGCGGGCACGCTCAACGACATCTCGCTGTCGCTGTTCGTCGGCCTCGCGGCCGGTGCCTACTCGTCGATCTTCATCGCCACCCCGCTCGTCGCCGACCTCAAGGAACGCGAGCCGGCGATGAGGGCACTGAAGAAGCGGGTCCTGGCCAAGCGTGCCCAGGCCGGCCCCGACGAGGGCCTCGTCGGGGACCGCGCCACCGCGGATGACGACGCCGACGACGCCGCCCCGGCCGTCGTGGGCCCGCGCAACCAGCCCGCGTCCCGCGGCCGGGGCCGCGGCCGACCCTCGGGGAAGCGCCGATGACCGAGCTCACCGACATCCCGGCCCTGCTGCGCAGCCGCATCCGCGACGTCGCCGACTACCCGGAGCCGGGAGTGATGTTCAAGGACATCACCCCGCTGCTGGCCGACCCGGACGCCTTCACCGCGCTGACCGACGCGCTCGCCGGGATCGCCGCCGACACCGGCGCCACCAAGGTCGTCGGCCTGGAGGCCCGGGGCTTCATCCTGGGTGCCCCGGTCGCCGTCCGGGCCGGCCTCGGCTTCATCCCGGTCCGCAAGGCGGGCAAGCTGCCCGGAGCCACCCTGCGCCAGGCGTACGACCTGGAGTACGGCTCGGCGGAGATCGAGGTGCACGCCGAGGACCTGGCCGCGGGCGACCGCGTGCTGATCGTCGACGACGTCCTGGCCACCGGCGGCACCGCCGAGGCCGCGATCAAGCTCATCCAGCGCGCGGGCGCCGAGGTCTGCGGCCTCGCGGTCCTGATGGAGCTGGGATTCCTGGGCGGCCGGACGCGCCTGGGACAGGCCCTGGACGGGGCTCCCCTGGAGGCGCTCCTCCAGGTCTGACGACGCGGTACGGCGACGGCCGCCCCGGGGACACCCTGGGCGGCCGTCGCCGTACGCGGTCCCGCACCGCGTCCCGGTGGTGGCCCGGGGCGGCCGTCGCCCTCCGGTCACGCACCGCACACCGGGAGAACCCCCCCGCCGACACCCCCAGGAATCCCGCGAGCGCCGCACGCGTTGCAGGGGTAGACGGTCCTCACAGGCGCCTGAAGGCGATGACCGGGCGCAGGATCGCTACCATGGGGTCTCCGGAGCCTGACCGGGGGACCCGGATCGTGCACGGAGGAGTCCTCTTGCCAGACGAGGCCCAGCCACTGACCGCCGCCAAGCCCGAGCCCGCCTCGGCCGCCGCGGCGAAACCCGCGCCGAACGCTTCCCACGTGAAGAACGACACCCGCGGGGCGGTCGAGCACGCCCAGTCGGCGCCCGTCGAGAAGAGCGCCGAGTCCTCGCGCCCCAAGCCGTCCTCCACGCTGGACTCCGCCCGGGCGGGATCCTCCTCGCCCGAGCGCCCCGCGCAGCCCCCGGTGGTGCGCCAGCCGGCCGCGCAGCCGGCCCGCACCGGCTCCTCCAACCGCGTCCGGGCCCGCCTCGCCCGCCTCGGCGTCCAGCGCGCGAACCCGTACAACCCGGTCCTGGAACCGCTGCTGCGGATAGTGCGCAGCAACGACCCCAAGATCGAGAACTCCACGCTGCGCCAGATCGAGCGCGCCTACCAGGTCGCCGAGCGCTGGCACCGCGGCCAGAAGCGCAAGAGCGGCGACCCGTACATCACGCACCCGCTCGCCGTCACCACCATCCTCGCCGAGCTGGGCATGGACCCGGCCACGCTGATGGCCGGCCTGCTGCACGACACGGTCGAGGACACCGAGTATGGCCTGGAGGACCTGCGCCGGGACTTCGGCGACGTCGTCGCCCTGCTCGTCGACGGCGTGACCAAGCTCGACAAGGTCAAGTTCGGCGAGGCCGCGCAGGCCGAGACCGTGCGCAAGATGGTCGTCGCCATGGCGAAGGACCCCCGCGTCCTGGTCATCAAGCTCGCCGACCGCCTGCACAACATGCGCACCATGCGCTATCTCAAGCGCGAGAAGCAGGAGAAGAAGGCGCGCGAGACGCTGGAGATCTACGCTCCGCTCGCCCACCGCCTCGGCATGAACACCATCAAGTGGGAGCTGGAGGACCTCGCCTTCGCGATCCTCTACCCCAAGATGTACGACGAGATCGTACGGCTGGTGGCCGAGCGGGCGCCCAAGCGCGACGAGTACCTGGCCATAGTGACCGACGAGGTCCAGGCCGACCTGCGCGCCGCCCGCATCAAGGCGACCGTCACGGGCCGCCCGAAGCACTACTACAGCGTCTACCAGAAGATGATCGTCCGCGGCCGTGACTTCGCGGAGATCTACGACCTGGTGGGCATCCGCGTCCTCGTCGACACGGTCCGCGACTGCTACGCCGCCCTCGGCACCGTGCACGCGCGATGGAACCCGGTCCCCGGCCGGTTCAAGGACTACATCGCGATGCCCAAGTTCAACATGTACCAGTCGCTGCACACGACGGTCATCGGCCCCAACGGCAAGCCGGTCGAGCTGCAGATCCGCACCTTCGACATGCACCGCCGCGCCGAGTACGGCATCGCCGCGCACTGGAAGTACAAGCAGGAGGCGGTCGCCGGCGCCTCCAAGGTGCGCTCGGACGCGCCGAAGAGCACCGGCAAGGACGACCACCTCAACGACATGGCGTGGCTGCGCCAGCTCCTCGACTGGCAGAAGGAGACCGAGGACCCCGGCGAGTTCCTGGAGTCACTGCGCTTCGACCTGTCGCGCAACGAGGTCTTCGTCTTCACGCCGAAGGGCGACGTGATAGCGCTGCCCGCGGGCGCCACACCGGTGGACTTCTCGTACGCGGTGCACACCGAGGTGGGCCACCGCACCATAGGAGCCCGCGTCAACGGCCGCCTCGTACCGCTCGAGTCGACCCTGGACAACGGCGACCTGGTCGAGGTCTTCACCTCCAAGGCCGCCGGGGCCGGACCCTCCCGGGACTGGCTCGGCTTCGTCAAGTCACCGCGGGCGCGCAACAAGATCCGGGCCTGGTTCTCCAAGGAGCGCCGGGACGAGGCGATCGAGCACGGCAAGGACGCCATCGTCCGCGCCATGCGCAAGCAGAACCTGCCGATCCAGCGGATCCTCACCGGCGACTCGCTCGTCACGCTCGCCCACGAGATGCGCTACTCGGACATCTCCGCGCTGTACGCGGCGATCGGCGAGGGCCATGTCTCGGCGCAGAACATCGTGCAGAAGCTCGTCCAGGCCCTCGGCGGCGAGGAGGCCGCGAGCGAGGAGATCGACGAGACCGTCCCGCCGTCCCGCACCCGCAGCCGCAAGCGGCGCTCCAGCGCCGACCCCGGAGTCGTCGTCAAGGGCGTCGACGACGTGTGGGTCAAGCTGGCCCGCTGCTGCACCCCGGTGCCCGGCGACCCCATCATCGGGTTCGTCACGCGCGGCAGTGGCGTATCGGTTCACCGCAGCGACTGCGTCAACGTCGACTCACTGTCCCGCGAGCCGGAACGCATCCTCGACGTGGAGTGGGCGCCCACCCAGTCCTCGGTCTTCCTGGTCGCCATCCAGGTGGAGGCCCTGGACCGCTCCCGGCTCCTCTCGGACGTCACGCGCGTCCTGTCCGACCAGCACGTCAACATCCTCTCGGCGGCCGTCCAGACCTCACGCGACCGGGTGGCCACCTCGCGCTTCACCTTCGAGATGGGCGACCCCAAGCACCTCGGCCACGTCCTGAAGGCCGTGCGGGGCGTGGAGGGCGTGTACGACGTGTACCGGGTGACGTCGGGACGCACCCGCTCGTAGCAGCCCGCCGGGACGCACCCGCTAGGCAAGAAAGAAACCCGCCGAGCGCCCGCCGCGCATGGGAGAGGGCCCCGTACGGCCGTACGGGGCCCTCTCCCATGCGCGGCGGGAGTCTCAGCCGCCGAACTCCTGCAGACCCTTCAGGGCCTGGTCCAGAAGCGCCTGACGGCCCTCCAGCTCCTTCTCCAGCTTGTCGGCCCGGGAGTTGTTGCCCTGGGCGCGCGCCTGCTCGATCTGACCCCGCAGCTTGTCCACGGCGGCCTGCAGCTGGCCGGTCAGACCCTCGGCGCGGGCGCGTGCCTCCGGGTTCGTCCGGCGCCACTCGGCCTCCTCGGCCTCCTGGATCGCCCGCTCCACGGCGTGCATCCGGCCCTCGACCTTCGGACGCGCGTCCCGCGGGACGTGACCGATGGCCTCCCAGCGCTCGTTGATCGAACGGAAGGCGGCACGCGTGGACTTCAGGTCGCCGATCGGCAGGAGCTTCTCGGCCTCCTCGGCCAGCTCCTCCTTCAGCTTGAGGTTCTCCGACTGCTCGGCGTCCCGCTCGGCGAACACCGAGCTGCGGGCGGCGAAGAACACGTCCTGGGCGCCGCGGAAGCGGTTCCACAGGTCGTCTTCGTGCTCGCGCTGGGCGCGGCCCGCGGCCTTCCAGTCCGCCATCAGCTCGCGGTAACGGGCGGCCGTCGGCCCCCAGTCCGTCGAACCGGACAGCCCCTCGGCCTCGGCGACCAGCCGCTCCTTGATCCGGCGGGCGTCCTCGCGCTGCGCGTCCAGCTGCGCGAAGTGCGCCTTACGGCGCTTGGAGAACGCCGAGCGGGCGTGCGAGAAGCGGTGCCACAGCTCGTCGTCGGACTTGCGGTCCAGCCGCGGCAGCCCCTTCCAGGTGTCCACCAGCGCCCGCAGCCGCTCACCGGCGGCCCGCCACTGGTCGGACTGCGCGAGCTGCTCCGCCTCGACGACCAGGTCCTCCTTGGCCTTGCGGGCCTCGTCGGACTGCTTGGCCCGCTGGACCTTGCGCTCCTCGCGGCGCGCCTCCACGGTCGCCACGAGCTTGTCCAGCCGCTCCCGCAGCGCGGCCAGGTCGCCCACCGCGTGGTGCGCGTCCACCTGCTCGCGCAGGTGGCCGATGGCGGTCTGGGCGTCCTTCGCCGACAGGTCGGTCGTCTTCACTCGCTTCTCGAGGAGGCCGATCTCGACAACCAGGCCCTCGTACTTGCGCTCGAAGTAGGCCAGCGCCTCCTCGGGGGAGCCGGCCTGCCAGGAACCGACGACCTGCTCGCCGTCGGCCGTACGCACGTACACGGTCCCCGTCTCGTCGACGCGGCCCCACGGGTCGCTGCTCACAGCGCCTCCTCCACATGATGCCTGCGGGGGGCCTCAGCACCCCCGGGCATCGTCCACAGTTTCGTCACGGCCAACATAGGCGACCGGCGGGTTGCCTGTCCGCATCCAGCGCGACCGAAATTCCGCTACCGGCCGTGTCGACCTTCACGTGCGGTTATCGGCCCGGCCGGGCGGGTCGGGACGCCGGTTCAGGACTTGGTGACCGTGGCCTTGTCGATCACGACCGTCGCGTTCGGTGCGCCGTCCCCGCCGCCGGTGTTCTCGCCGGCCGCGGCGATCTTGTCCAGCACCTTCAGGCCGGCCGCGTCGATGGTGCCGAACGGCGTGTACTGGGGCGGCAGCGGGCTGTCCTTGTAGACGAGGAAGAACTGGCTGCCGCCGGTGTGCTTCTGCCCGGTGTTGGCCATCGCCACCGTGCCCGCCGGGTACGTGTGGCTCTTCAGGCTGCTGTCCTTCAGGTTCTCGTCCGGGAGCGTGTAGCCGGGGCCGCCGGTGCCGGTGCCCTGCGGGTCGCCGCACTGCAGGACGTAGATGCCCTGGGTCACCAGGCGGTGGCACTTGGTGTGGTCGAAGTAGCCCTTGCCGGCGAGGAAGTCGAACGAGTTCACCGTGTGCGGCGCCGCGGACGTCTTCAGCGCGACGCCGATGTCGCCGCATGTCGTCGCGAGCTTCATCGTGTACTTCGCCGACGTGTCGATCGTCATCGCCGGCTCCTTCTTCCAGCTCAGCTTCTTCACCGAGCCGGCCGCCGGCTTCTCGCACGGGTCGGGGGCCTTGCTGGTCGGAGTGGCGCTCGGCGTGGTCTCGGCGCTGGCGTTCGTCTTCTTGTCGTCGTCCTTGAGCACGCCCGTCGTGTACAGGGCGACACTGCCGATCACGACCAGGCCCAGTACCGACGCGATCGCGGAGTTGCGCAGGCGGGCCTTGCGCCGCGCCTGGGTGCGCCGCTGCTGCTGCCGCAAGAACTTCTCCCGGGCGAGCTGACGCCGCCGCTGCTCCTGGCTGACCACCGGGTTTCTCCTATGCGTGTCGTGTGTCGGGCGGGACGCGCGCGTCCTCGTGAGCCGACCGCTGGGTGTAGCCCCGTACCGTATATGGGTTCGCTGAGGAAACGGCAGCGCCGGTAGGCTCTGAGGGCGGCCGAAGCCGCCAGTATTCGACACAACGAAGGACGATCGTGCTCATTGCCGGGTTCCCCGCCGGGGCCTGGGGGACGAACTGTTATGTCGTCGCCCCCGCCGCCGGTGAGGAGTGCGTGATCATCGACCCCGGCCACCAGGCCGCCGAGGGCGTCGAGGAGACGCTGAAGAAGCACCGGCTCAAGCCGGTCGCCGTCATCCTCACCCACGGCCACATCGACCACGTCGCCTCGGTCGTCCCCGTCTGCGGAGCACACGGGGTACCGGCCTGGATCCACCCCGAGGACCGGTACATGATGAGCGACCCCGGGAAGGGCATCGGCCGCTCCATCGGCATGCCCCTGCTGGGCGAGCTGACCGTGGGGGAGCCCGACGACGTCAGGGAGCTGACGGACGGCGCGAACCTGGAACTGGCCGGACTGGACTTCTCCGTCGCGCACGCGCCGGGCCATACCAAGGGGTCGGTGACCTTCAGGACGCCCGGGACCACCGACATCCCGTCGGTGTTCTTCGCCGGGGACTTCCTGTTCGCCGGCTCCATCGGACGCACCGACCTGCCGGGCGGATCCATGGAGGACATGATGCGGTCCCTGGCACGCGTGTGCCTGCCGCTCGACGACTCCACCGTGGTGCTGTCCGGCCACGGCCCCCAGACGACCATCGGCCAGGAGCGCGCCACCAACCCGTACCTGCGGCAGGTGGCCGCCGGCCGGGAAGCCGCCCAGGCTCCCCGACGAGGAATGTGACGAGAGAGCTTTCCGTTGAGCACCTTCAAGGCCCCCAAGGGCACCTACGACCTGCTCCCGCCGGACTCGGCCAAGTACCTGGCGGTCCGCGAGGCGATCGCGGCCCCGCTGCGCGACTCCGGCTACGGCTACATCGAGACCCCGGGTTTCGAGAACGTCGAGCTGTTCGCGCGCGGTGTCGGTGAGTCCACCGACATCGTGACCAAGGAGATGTACGTCTTCGAGACCAAGGGGGGCGACCGGCTCGCCCTGCGCCCGGAGACCACCGCTCCCGTGCTGCGGGCGGTGCTGGAGGCCAACCTGCACAAGGCCGGCAACCTCCCGGTGAAGGTCTGGTACTCCGGCTCGCAGTACCGCTACGAGCGCCCCCAGAAGGGCCGTTACCGCCACTTCTCCCAGGTCGGTGCCGAGGCGATCGGCACGGAGGACCCGGCGCTGGACGCCGAGCTGATCATCCTGGCCGACCAGGCGTACCGCTCCCTCGGCCTGCGCGACTTCCGCATCCTGCTCAACAGCCTCGGCGACAAGGAGTGCCGGCCGGTGTACCGGTCCGCGCTCCAGGACTTCCTGCGCGGCCTGGACCTGGACGAGGACACGCTGCGGCGCGCGGAGATCAACCCGCTGCGCGTCCTGGACGACAAGCGCGAGTCGGTGCAGAAGCAGCTGACCGGCGCGCCCCTCCTGCGCGACTACCTGTGTGACGCGTGCAAGGCGTACCACGAGGAGGTCCGCGAGCTGATCACCGCGGCGGGCGTCTCCTTCGAGGACGACCCGAAGCTCGTGCGCGGCCTGGACTACTACACCCGCACCACCTTCGAGTTCGTGCACGACGGCCTCGGCTCGCAGTCCGCGGTGGGCGGCGGCGGCCGCTACGACGGCCTGTCCGAGATGATCGGCGGCCCCGCGCTGCCGTCCGTCGGCTGGGCCCTCGGCGTCGACCGCACGGTCCTCGCGCTGGAGGCCGAGGGAGTCGCACTGGACATCCCCGCGACGACCAGCGTCTACGCCGTCCCGCTCGGCGAGGAGGCCCGCCGGGTGCTCTTCGCCAAGGTCACCGAGCTGCGCAAGGTGGGCATCGCGACGGACTTCGCGTACGGCGACAAGGGGCTGAAGGGCGCCATGAAGAACGCCAACCGCTCGGGCGCCCGCTACACGGTCGTGGCCGGCGAGCGGGACCTTGCCGAGGGCGTCGTCCAGCTCAAGGACATGGAGACCGGCGAGCAGGCGGCGATCGGCGTCAACGAGATCGTGGCGGAACTCGAGGCACGGCTCGGCTGACGGCACGTGGGCGCCGGAGGAATCCGGCGCCCACACCGGTCCGTGACGCCGGCAGGCACCGGCCCGTCGAGCCGGCAGGCGCCGGTCCGTGGAGCCGGCCCTCGCCGGTCCGTGGAGCCGGGCCAGCGCCGGTCCGTCAAGACGGCGAGCGCCGATTCGTCCGCCGCCCATGCGTTCGCGTGGGCTGCCGGGCCCCCCGGACCCGGCCGGAACCGAACGGTTCGGGCTCCTCGCGCGTACCTTCTTATGTCCACCGAACGGTGGACACAGGTGCCCGTGCGGCACAATGACCGTGCCCGAAGATGGTCCAGTCTCAAGTGACGGAATCGGCGTGATGAGCAAGACGACAGTGAACGACGTCTCCGCGGAACCCGGTCCGGAGCGCGCCGCCACGGCCCCGCGCGCGGTGGGCGGCAGCCGTGCCTTCGCCATCCTGCTGGTGATCACCGGCGCGGCCGGACTGCTGGCCGCCTGGGTCATCACGATCGACAAGTTCAAGCTGCTGGAAGCCAAGGTCGCGGGCAAGACCTTCACCCCCGGCTGCAGCCTCAACCCGGTGGTCTCCTGCGGCAGCGTCATGGAGAGCAAGCAGGCCGCCGCCTTCGGTTTCCCCAACCCGATGCTCGGCCTGGTCTGCTACGGCGTCGTGATCTGCGTCGGCATGAGCCTGCTGGCCCGCGCCCGCTTCCCCCGCTGGTACTGGCTGACCTTCAACTTCGGCTGCCTCTTCGGCGTCGCCTTCTGCACCTGGCTGCAGTTCCAGTCCCTGTACCGGATCAACGCGCTGTGCCTGTGGTGCTCGCTGGCCTGGGTCGCCACGATCACCATGTTCTGGTACGTCACCTCGTTCAACGTCCGCAACGGCTTCCTGCCGGCCCCGCGTCCGCTGAAGTCCTTCTTCGGCGAGTTCACCTGGGTCGTGCCCGTCCTGCACGTCGGCATCATCGGCATGCTGGTCCTCACCCGCTGGTGGGACTTCTGGACGAGCTGACGGCCCTGCGGGGATTGTCAGTGCGGTGTTCTAGGGTTTCAGCGTGGAACCCGACCTCTTCACCGCCGCGGCGGAAGAACGCCAGGAGAAGGACCCGGCAGGCAGCCCCCTGGCGGTGCGCATGCGCCCGCGCACACTCGACGAGGTCGTGGGCCAGCAGCATCTGCTGAAGCCCGGCTCGCCGCTGCGCCGCCTGGTCGGCGAGGGCTCCGGCGGTCCCGCCGGCCCGTCCTCGGTGATCCTGTGGGGCCCGCCGGGCACCGGCAAGACCACCCTGGCCTACGTCGTCTCCAAGGCGACCGACAAGCGGTTCGTGGAACTGTCCGCGATCACCGCCGGCGTCAAGGAGGTCCGCGCGGTCATCGACGGCGCCCGCCGGGCCACCGGCGGCTTCGGCAAGGAGACCGTCCTCTTCCTGGACGAGATCCACCGCTTCAGCAAGGCCCAGCAGGACTCCCTGCTGCCGGCCGTGGAGAACCGCTGGGTGACCCTGATCGCGGCCACCACGGAGAACCCGTACTTCTCGGTGATCTCCCCCCTGCTCTCCCGCTCCCTGCTGCTCACCCTCGAACCCCTCACCGACGACGACATCCGCGGCCTGCTCCGGCGCGCGCTCGCCGACGACCGCGGCCTGAAGAACGCCGTCGCGCTCCCCGAGGGCACCGAGGACCACCTGCTGCGGATCGCCGGCGGCGACGCCCGCCGCGCCCTGACCGCCCTGGAGGCCGCCGCCGGGGCCGCCCTGGACCAGGGCGAGAGCGAGATCAGCCTCCAGACGCTGGAGCAGACCGTCGACCGGGCCGCGGTGAAGTACGACCGCGACGGCGACCAGCACTACGACGTCGCCAGCGCCCTCATCAAGTCCATCCGCGGCTCCGACGTCGACGCGGCCCTGCACTACCTGGCCCGCATGATCGAGGCCGGCGAGGACCCCCGGTTCATCGCCCGCCGCCTGATGATCTCCGCCAGCGAGGACATCGGCCTGGCCGACCCGGGCGCCCTGCCGATCGCGGTCGCCGCCGCCCAGGCCGTCGCCATGATCGGCTTCCCGGAGGCCGCCCTCACCCTCAGCCACGCCACCATCGCCCTGGCCCTCGCCCCCAAGTCCAACTCGGCGACCACCGCGATCGGCGCCGCCATGGAGGACGTACGCAAGGGCCTGGCCGGCCCGGTGCCGCCGCACCTGCGCGACGGGCACTACAAGGGCGCCGCCGAACTCGGCCACGCCCAGGGATACGTGTACCCGCACGACCTGCCGGAGGGCATCGCCGAGCAGCAGTACGCCCCGGACGCCCTGAAGGACCGCGCGTACTACGAACCGACCCGGCACGGCGCCGAGGCACGGTACGCGGACGCCGTGGAATGGACCCGCAAGCACCTCGGTCGCAAGCGCTCATGAGCACCCTGTAGACTGCTCCGAAGTGCCGAGTCCCGTGCAGTCAGAGCGGGACAGCCGGCCGGAGACCCGGTCCTTCGCGGACCGGCTCCAGGAGCGTCGCGCACCGTCGAACGGTGTCGCGGGCAGCCCACCACCACCCCGGAACTCCCGGGAGAGGTCGGTGGGCCACTCGCGTGCTGCACGTATGTGCCCAGACCAGGGAAGCGGCTGCCCGACAGGTCCCCTGCGGACCTCACGGGTTTTCCCGGCTGCGGATGCGACCTCTCTCGACCTGACGAGCCGGAAACTAGGAAAGAGAAGAACAAGTGGCGAACCAGTCCCGCCCCAAGGTCAAGAAGTCGCGTGCCCTCGGCATCGCGCTGACGCCGAAGGCCGTCAAGTACTTCGAGGCCCGCCCCTACCCGCCGGGTGAGCACGGCCGTGGCCGCAAGCAGAACTCGGACTACAAGGTCCGTCTGCTGGAGAAGCAGCGTCTGCGCGCGCAGTACGACGTGTCCGAGCGCCAGCTCGTCCGCGCCTACGAGCGTGCCTCCAAGGTCCAGGGCAAGACCGGTGAGGCCCTGATCATCGAGCTGGAGCGCCGTCTCGACGCGCTGGTCCTGCGTTCGGGCATCGCCCGCACGATCTACCAGGCCCGCCAGATGGTCGTCCACGGCCACATCCAGGTCAACGGCCAGAAGGTCGACAAGCCGTCCTTCCGTGTCCGCCCGGACGACGTCGTGCAGGTCCGCGACCGCTCCAAGGACAAGACGCTCTTCCAGATCGCCCGTGAGGGTGGCTTCGCCCCCGACGGCGAGACCCCGCGCTACCTGCAGGTGAACCTCAAGGCCCTGGCGTTCCGCCTGGACCGCGAGCCGAACCGCAAGGAAGTTCCGGTCATCTGCGACGAGCAGCTCGTCGTCGAGTACTACGCCCGCTGATCCCAGCCCGGCGCAGCACCTCAGCCCGCCGTCTCCCCGCCCTTCCGGGTGGGCGAGGCGGCGGGCTCACGTGTACCCGCCGCACCGCGCTTCCCCGGCTCACCCGGCGTCCCGCTCTCCCCGCCCCCCGGGCCCACCGGACCGCGCGGAGCAGGCAGCGAGGGCAGCGCCCCCGCCTCCCGGTGCCGCAGTGCCCGCGCCACCGCCGCCTCCCGGTCCAGCTCCGCGCCCTCCCGCACGCACTGCGCGTACCGGGTGTCGCCGAGAGCCTGCCGCGCGGCGGCCTCGCACCGCTCGTGCGGGGCGTTGTAGTACGCCGAACCGAACAGCGGCAGCCCCACCGAAGGCCACAGCCGCGCCGCGGCGCCCTGGAGCACCGCCGCCTCCACCGGATCCCCCTGGGTCACCGTCACCAGCGCCAGCAGCTCGATCGACAGCACCGAGCCGAGCAGGTCGTGGAAGCCGTGCGCGTTGTCCAGGCAGTCCGCCAGCAGCACCCGCGCGCCGGCCGGATCCCCGTCGGCCCAGGCCGCGTAGGCCAGCACGTACAGCGCGTACGACCGCGCCCAGCGCTCCCCGTGGTCCTCGCACACCCGGCGTACGTCCTCGCACAGCCGCACCGCGTCCGGCAGGTCCCCCTGGAACGCCCGGGCCATCGCCAGCTCCACCTGGCCCATCAGGACGTTGCTGTTCAGCTCGCCGATCTCCTGGTAGCGGTCGAGCGCCGAGCGCAGCAGCGTCTCCGCACCGGCCATGTCATCCGTGACCAGGGCCAGACAGCCGGTGCGGTGCTCGGCGTACGCCACCGCCGCCGGGTCGGCCGCACCCTCCGCCTGCGCCCGGCACGCCCGCAGCGCCCGCAGCGCCGGCACGGTGTCGCCCTGCAGGACCGCCACGTAGCCGAGCACCCACAGCGCCTTCAGCCGGGACTGCTCGTACTCCGACTCCAGCTCCAGGCTGCTCTCCAGCCAGCGCCGCCCCTCCGAGAGCCGGCCGCACCCCACCCAGCAGAACCACAGCGAGCCCGCCAGGTGCTGGCCGAGATGCGCCTCGTCGGGCGCGGTCAGACAGAACTCCAGCGCCGTCCGCAGGTTCGGCAGCTCGGTGTCCACCCGCGCCGCCACCTCCCGCTGCCGGGGCGAGAACCACTCCAGCTCGCACCAGGTCGCCAGGCCCAGGTACCAGTCCCGGTGCCGTCTGCGCAGCCGGTCCGCGTCCCCGGTCCCCGCCAGCCAGTCGGCGCCGTAGGCACGGACGGCGTCCAGCATCCGGTAGCGCGGGCCCGCCGGAGCCTCCTCGCGGGAGACGACGGACTGGGCGAGCAGCTGCGAGAGCACGTCCAGCACGTCCTCGGCGGACAGCCCGTCCCCGCTGCACACGTACTCGGCCGCCTCCAGGTCGAAGGTCCCCGCGAACACCGACAGCCGTGCCCACAGCAGCCGCTCGGCCGGCGTGCACAGCTCGTGGCTCCAGCCGATCGCCGTCCGCAGGGCGCGATGGCGGGGGAGCGCGTCCCGACCGCCACCGGTCAGCAGCCGGAACCGGTCGTCCAGGCGCCGCAGGAGCTGCGCCGGGGACAGCGCGCGCAGCCGCCCGGCCGCCAGCTCCAGCGACAGCGGGAGCCCCTCGAGCCGCCGGCACACCTCCCGTACCTCGGCGTCGTCGGCCACCGCCACCCCCGAGGCGCGGGCCCGGTCCAGGAACAGCTCCACCGCCTCGTCCCCGCTGAGCGGCGCCAGCGGCAACAGCCGCTCGCCCGCCAGGCCCAGCGGACGCCGGCCCGTCGCCAGCACCCGCAACTCCGGCAGCCTGCGCAGCAGCTCCGCCACCAGGTCGGCGCAGGCCGGCACGAGGTGCTCGAACCCGTCCAGCAGCAGCAGGGCGCGCCGGCCCGCCAACTGCTCCAGCATCGTCTCCCGCGGCCCGCGGGTGGTGTGGTCGGTCAGGCCCAGCGCCTCCACGACCGCGTACTCCAGGAACCGCGGATCACGGACCGGCGCCAGCTCCACCCGGCCCAGGTCCGCCGCGGGCACGCCGCGCGCCGGGTCACCGGACGCCCACCGCTGAGCCGCCCGCACCGCGAGCCGGGACTTGCCGACCCCGCCCGCCCCCGTCACCGTCACCAGCCGGGCCCGGCCGAGGGCCGTCGCCAGCTCGGCCAGCTCGGCCGAGCGTCCGACGAAAGCGGTGAGTTCGAGGGGCGGACCGCCGTCCGCCCAGGAACCGGCACTGTGAGGACCTCGCATGGGACACGGAGCGTACTGAACCGTGTTCATTCCGTACAATCGGTTCCCCCGACTCCGCCCGCCCGCACCCGTAATCCGGTACGGAGCCTCCGCCCCGGCGCGATAGGCTCGGGGCACTGCTTTTTCATGGTTCCGATGTTCAGAGCACGTTTCAGGGAGCGGGTGCGCACAGTGTCCGGTGGAGAGGTGGCCGGGATCCTGGTGGCCGTCTTCTGGGCGATCCTGGTCTCCTTCCTCGCCGTGGCACTGGCGAGGCTGGCCCAGACGCTCAAGGCGACCACCAAGCTCGTCGCGGACGTGACCGATCAGGCCGTCCCGCTGCTCGCCGACGCCTCCCAGGCGGTGCGCTCCGCGCAGACCCAGATCGACCGGGTCGACGCGATCGCCTCCGACGTCCAGGAGGTCACGTCGAACGCCTCCGCGCTGTCGACCACGGTCGCCTCCACCTTCGGCGGCCCGCTGGTCAAGGTCGCGGCCTTCGGCTACGGCGTGCGCCGGGCGCTCGGCGGACGCAAGGAGGAGGGCGTGCCCGCCTCGTCGGCCCGGCGTACCGTGATCGTGGGCCGGACGGTCCCCGCCGCACGTCGCAAGCGGAAGTAAGGACTGAGACCGAGCGATGTTCCGCCGAACGTTCTGGTTCACCTCCGGTGTCGCCGCCGGGGTGTGGGCCACCACCAAGGTCAACCGCAAGCTCAAGCAGCTGACCCCGGAGAGCCTGGCCGCCACCGCGGCGAACAAGGCCCTGGAGACCGGCCGGCGCGTGAAGGACCGCGCGGTCGGCTTCGCGCTCGACGTGCGCGACAACATGGCCCAGCGGGAGGCCGAACTGGGCGAGGCGCTGGGCATCGACGCCGAGCCCGGTCTCCCCGCGCCCCGGCGGTACGCCGCCATCGAGAACGACCGCAGCACCCCGAGGTACATCGAGGCCCCGATGACCTCGCACCCGAAGCACTCGTACGACCGGAATGAGGACCACTGATGGAGTCGGCTGAGATCCGCCGCCGCTGGCTGAGCTTCTACGAGGAGCGCGGGCACACCGTCGTGCCTTCGGCGTCGCTCATCGCGGACGATCCGACGCTGCTCCTCGTCCCCGCCGGCATGGTCCCCTTCAAGCCCTACTTCCTGGGCGAGGTCAAGCCGCCGTTCGCGCGCGCCACCAGCGTGCAGAAGTGCGTGCGCACACCGGACATCGAAGAGGTCGGCAAGACCACCCGGCACGGCACGTTCTTCCAGATGTGCGGCAACTTCTCCTTCGGCGACTACTTCAAGGAAGGCGCCATCACGTACGCCTGGGAGCTGCTCACCACGCCCCAGGACAAGGGTGGTTACGGTCTGGAGCCGGAGAAGCTCTGGATCACCGTCTACCAGGACGACGACGAGGCCGAGCGCATCTGGCACGAGGTCGTCGGGGTGCCGAAGGAGCGCATCCAGCGCCTCGGCATGAAGGACAACTACTGGTCCATGGGCGTCCCCGGCCCGTGCGGTCCCTGCTCCGAGATCAACTA
Source organism: Streptomyces sp. SID486 (assembly GCF_009865385.1). Classification (GTDB taxonomy): domain Bacteria; phylum Actinomycetota; class Actinomycetes; order Streptomycetales; family Streptomycetaceae; genus Streptomyces. The sequence goes on from NZ_WWJT01000051.1 coordinate 24,215, forward strand.
CGACCGCGGCCCCGAGTTCGGCGCCGAGGGCGGCCCCGCCGTCAACGACGAGCGGTACGTGGAGATCTGGAACCTCGTCTTCATGCAGTACGAGCGCGGCGAGGGCATCGGCAAGGACAACTTCGAGATCCTCGGCGAGCTGCCGAGCAAGAACATCGACACGGGCCTCGGCCTGGAGCGCCTCGCCATGATTCTGCAGGGCGTGCAGAACATGTACGAGATCGACACCTCCATGGCCGTCATCAAGAAGGCCACCGAGCTGACCGGCGTGGCCTACGGCGACTCCCAGCAGTCGGACGTCTCGCTGCGCGTGGTCACCGACCACATGCGCACGTCCGTGATGCTCATCGGCGACGGCGTCACCCCCGGCAACGAGGGCCGCGGCTACGTCCTGCGCCGCATCATGCGCCGCGCCATCCGCAACATGCGCCTGCTCGGCGCCACCGGCCCGGTCGTGCTCGACCTGATCGACACGGTGATCCGGATGATGGGCCAGCAGTACCCGGAGCTGGTCACCGACCGCGAGCGCATCGAGAAGGTGGCCGTCGCCGAGGAGAACGCCTTCCTCAAGACCCTCAAGGCCGGCACCAACATTTTGGACACGGCCGTCACCGAGACCAAGCAGACCGGTGGCACGGTCCTCTCCGGCGACAAGGCGTTCCTGCTCCACGACACCTGGGGCTTCCCGATCGACCTCACCCTGGAGATGGCCGCCGAACAGGGCCTCTCCGTGGACGAGGACGGCTTCCGCCGCCTGATGAAGGAGCAGCGGGAGCGCGCCAAGGCCGACGCCCAGGCCAAGAAGACCGGCCACGCCGACATGGGCGCCTACCGCGAGATCGCCGACGCCGCCGGTGCCACCGACTTCATCGGCTACACGGACACCGAGGGCGAGAGCACCATCGTCGGCATCCTCGTCGACGGCGCCTCCTCCCCGGCCGCCACCGAGGGCGACGAGGTCGAGATCGTCCTGGACCGCACCCCGTTCTACGCCGAGGGCGGTGGCCAGATCGGCGACACCGGCCGCATCAAGGTCGACACGGGTGCCGTCATCGAGATCCGCGACACCCAGAAGCCGGTCCCGGGCGTGTACGTCCACAAGGGCGTCGTGCAGGTCGGCGAGGTCACCGTCGGTGCCAAGGCCCACGCCTCCATCGACGGCCGCCGCCGTACGGCCATCGCCCGCGCCCACTCGGCCACCCACCTGACCCACCAGGCCCTGCGCGACGCCCTCGGCCCGACGGCCGCCCAGGCCGGTTCCGAGAACCAGCCCGGCCGCTTCCGCTTCGACTTCGGCTCCCCGGCCGCCGTGCCGACGGCCGTGATGACCGACGTCGAGCAGAAGATCAACGAGGTGCTCGCCCGCGACCTGGACGTGCACGCCGAGGTCATGGGCATCGACGACGCCAAGAAGCAGGGCGCCATCGCCGAGTTCGGCGAGAAGTACGGCGAGCGGGTCCGCGTGGTGACCATCGGCGACTTCTCCAAGGAGCTGTGCGGCGGCACCCATGTGCACAACACCGCCCAGCTGGGTCTGGTGAAGCTGCTCGGCGAGTCCTCCATCGGCTCCGGTGTGCGCCGTATCGAGGCGCTGGTCGGCGTGGACGCCTACAACTTCCTCGCCCGTGAGCACACGGTCGTCGCCCAGCTCCAGGAGCTGATCAAGGGCCGGCCGGAGGAGCTGCCGGAGAAGGTCTCCGCGATGCTCGGCAAGCTGAAGGACGCCGAGAAGGAGATCGAGAAGTTCCGCGCCGAGAAGGTGCTGCAGGCCGCGGCGGGTCTCGCCGGGTCCGCCAAGGACGTCAAGGGCGTGGCGCTGGTCACCGGCCAGGTCCCCGACGGCACGACCGCCGACGACCTGCGCAAGCTGGTGCTCGACGTGCGCGGCCGCATCCAGGGCGGCCGGGCCGCCGTGGTCGCGCTGTTCACGGTCGCGGGCGGCAAGCCGCTGACGGTCATCGCCACCAACGAGGCCGCCCGCGAGCGTGGCCTCAAGGCCGGTGACCTGGTCCGGGCCGCCGCCAAGACCCTCGGCGGTGGCGGTGGCGGCAAGCCGGACGTCGCCCAGGGCGGCGGCCAGAACCCGGCCGCCGTCGGTGCGGCCGTCGAGGCCGTCGAGCGGCTCGTCGCCGAGACCGCCGCGTAGAACGGTCGAGGAACCATGCGCAGAGGCCGCCGACTCGCCATCGACGTCGGGGACGCCCGGATCGGGGTCGCCTCGTGCGACCCCGACGGGATCCTCGCCACCCCGGTGGAGACCGTCCCGGGCCGGGACGTCCCCGCCGCCCACCGCCGGCTCCGTCAGCTGGTGGAGGAGTACGAACCGATCGAGGTCGTCGTCGGCCTCCCTCGCTCCCTCAAGGGGGGCGAGGGCCCGGCGGCGGTCAAGGTCCGCGCCTTCACCCAGGAACTGGCCAAGGGCATCGCGCCGGTTCAGGTGCGGCTGGTGGACGAACGGATGACGACGGTGACGGCCAGTCAGGGGCTGCGCGCCTCGGGGGTGCGGTCCAAGAAGGGCCGCGCGGTCATCGACCAGGCGGCGGCCGTCATCATTCTGCAGCAGGCCCTGGAATCCGAACGGGTGTCAGGTGAAGCACCCGGTGAGGGCGTCGAAGTGGTCATCTGATCGCGATACGGTAACGTTCCGCGCGATGCGCCGGTGTTCGAACAGCCGGGGCACAGAGAGAGGCGGAACGGAAACCGGCCCCCGGGCCGCGTGACCGTCGGCCTCGCGGCTCTAGGGGATCGATGACTGAGTATGGCCGGGGCCCGGGCCCCGAACCGTGGCATCCGGAGGACCCGTTGTACGGGGACGGCGGATGGGGAGGACAGCAGGCCCCCGCGGGCATGCGGTCCCCCTACGACGGCCGGCCTCAGCAGCATCCGCAGGCGCCGCAGTACGGCGACTGGACCCAGGAGCAGCAGCCCGGGTACGACGGGCAGCCCCAGCACTTCGACGCGTCCGGTCAGCAGCAGTACGATCCGCAGTTCGCCGGGCACACCCAGCAGCAGTTCCACCAGGGCGGCGGCTGGGACGCGACCGGCACCCACGGCCAGGTCCCCTACGCCGCCGACCCCGGCGACCCCTACGGTCAGCAGCCCGTCGCCTATGGCGGGGAGCAGCCCGACCTCTACGGCACCGAGGACGCCTACCCCCCGCCGGAACCGCCCGGCCGCAGGCGCCCCGAGCCCGAGCCCGAGCCGGAGACGGCGGGCGAGGAGGACCACGCCTTCTTCGCGGGAGGCGGTGAGGACGAGGAGGAGCACGAGCTCCAGAGCCGGCGCGAGCGGCGCGGCAAGGGCCGCAAGCCCGTCAAGAGCAAGAAACGGCGCACCGGCTGCGCCTGCATGGTCGTCGTCCTCGTGTTCGGCGGCGGCCTCGCCGGAGTCGGGTACTTCGGCTACACGTTCTACCAAAATCGTTTCGGCACGGCTCCGGACTTCGCGGGCGACGGCATCGACGAGACGGTGACCGTCGAGATCCCGAAGGGCGCGGGCGGCTGGGAGATCGGCCGCCGCCTGAAGGAGGCCGGGGTCGTCAAGAGCGCCGACGCTTTCGTCCACGCCCAGAGCCAGACGCCGGGCGGCAACGGGATCCAGGCCGGCGCGTACCTCCTGAAGAAGGAGATGTCCGCCGGCAGCGCCGTGAAGCTGATGATGGACCCGCGCAGCCAGAACAACGTGGTGGTCACCCCGGGCGAGCGCAATTCGGGTGTCTACGCGGCCATCGACAAGAAGCTGGAACTGTCCAACGGCACCACCAAGAAGGTCGCGCAAAAGCAGTACAAGAGCCTCGGCCTGCCGGCCTGGGCGAAGAACAGCAGCGACATCATGGACCCGCTGGAAGGCTTCCTCTGGCCGGCCACCTATCCGGCCGCGAAGGGCATGAAGCCCGAGACCGTCCTGCGGCAGATGGTCGCCCAGGCCAAGCAGAAGTACACCGCCTACGGCCTCGACGACAAGGCCAGGCAGCTCGGCCTCGACAACGCGTTCGAGCTGGTCACGGTCGCGAGCCTGGTCCAGGCGGAGGGCAAGACGCACGATGACTTCCGCAAGATGGCCGAGGTGGTCTACAACCGTCTCAAGCCCGACAACACCGAGACCAACCGGCTGCTCCAGTTCGACTCGACCTACAACTACCTCAAGGGCACGAGCAACATCCACATCTCCGAGAAGGAGATCAACAGCAACCCGAGCCCGTACAACACCTACACCCACAAGGGGCTCCCGCCCGGCCCGATCGGCAACCCCGGCGAGGACGCGCTGAAGGCGACGCTGAATCCGACCGAAGACGGCTGGATCTACTTCGTGGCGACCGACGGGACGAACAACACCGAATTCGCCAAGACCTACGCCGAATTCCAGGAACTCAAGGACAAGTTCAATGCCAACTCGGGCAACTGACGGCCGCCGTGCCGCCGTGCTCGGTTCGCCGATCGCCCACTCGCTCTCCCCGGTGCTGCACCGGGCCGCGTACGACGCCGCCGGGCTCACCGGCTGGTCGTACGACAGCTTCGACGTCGACGAGACCGCCCTGCCGGGCTTCCTGGACGGACTCGGGCCCGAGTGGGCCGGGCTGTCGCTGACGATGCCGCTGAAGCGGGCCGTGATCCCGTTGGTGGACGAGATCAGCGACACGGCGGCCTCGGTCGACGCGGTCAACACGCTGGTCCTCACCGAGGACGGACGCCGCCGCGGCGACAACACCGACATCCCGGGCATGGTGGCCGCCCTGCGCGAGCACGGCATCGAGCAGGTCGACTCCGCCGCCGTCCTCGGCGCGGGCGCCACCGCCTCCTCCGCGCTCGCCGCGCTCGCCCGGATCTGCACCGGGGAGGTCGTCGCCTACGTCCGCAGCGCGGCCCGCGCCGCCGAGATGCGGCAGTGGGGTGAACGGCTCGACGTGGAGGTCCGCACGGCGGACTGGTCCGACGCCGCCGACGCGCTGCGCGCCCCGCTGGTGATCGCCACCACGCCCGCCGGCGCGGCCGACGCCCTCGCCGCCGCCGTGCCCGAGCGCCCCGCCACCCTCTTCGACGTCCTCTACGACCCCTGGCCCACCGAGCTGGCGGCCCGCTGGTCCATGTTCGGCGGGGCCGTGGTCAGCGGCCTCGACCTGCTGATCCACCAGGCCGTACTGCAGTTCGAGCAGATGACCGGGCACGTCCCCGGTCCGCTGGACGCCATGCGGCACGCCGGGGAGAAGGCGCTCGCGGCCCGCTGACGCCCCTGCCGCACGTCCGTCTGCTGGACCGGCTGGCGGACCCCGCCGCCGGACGTGGGAGGATCGGAGGTGGCGTACCGGGGTCGCGCACCCGGCGGCGCCGTCGCCGTACGCGCGGACTCGCGTACGCAGGGCAGTACCGGAGCGCGAGCACTGAGGAGCACCGTTGAGCAGGCTGCGTTGGCTGACCGCGGGGGAGTCCCACGGTCCCGCACTCGTCGCGACGCTGGAGGGTCTTCCCGCCGGCGTGCCGATCACCACGGAGATGGTGGCGGATCACCTGGCGCGGCGGCGGCTCGGCTATGGCCGCGGTGCGCGCATGAAGTTCGAGCGCGACGAGGTCACCTTCCTGGGCGGTGTCCGGCACGGTCTGACCATGGGCTCACCCGTGGCGATCATGGTGGGCAACACCGAGTGGCCCAAGTGGGAGCAGGTCATGGCGCCCGACCCGGTCGACCCGGAGGTGCTGGCGGGCCTCGCCCGCAACGCCCCGCTGACCCGGCCCCGGCCCGGCCACGCCGACCTCGCCGGCATGCAGAAGTACGGCTTCGACGAGGCCCGCCCGATCCTGGAGCGCGCCTCCGCCCGCGAGACGGCCGCCCGGGTGGCGCTGGGCGCGGTCGCCCGGTCGTACCTGAAGGAGACGGCCGGCATCGAGATCGTCTCCCACGTCGTGGAGCTGGCCGCCGCCAAGGCGCCCTACGGTGTCCACCCCACCCCCGCCGACGTCGAGAAGCTCGACGCCGACCCGGTGCGCTGCCTCGACGCGGACGCCTCCAAGGCGATGGTCGCCGAGATCGACCAGGCCCACAAGGACGGCGACACGCTCGGCGGCGTGGTGGAGGTGCTGGCCTACGGCGTCCCGGTCGGCCTGGGTTCCCACGTGCACTGGGACCGGCGTCTGGACGCGCGCCTGGCCGCGGCCCTCATGGGCATCCAGGCGATCAAGGGCGTCGAGGTCGGCGACGGCTTCGAGCTGGCCCGGGTGCCCGGCTCCCAGGCCCACGACGAGATCCTCACCACCGACGAGGGCATCAAGCGCGCCACCGGCCGCTCCGGCGGCACCGAGGGTGGTCTGACCACCGGCGAACTGCTGCGCGTACGGGCCGCGATGAAGCCGATCGCGACCGTCCCCCGGGCGCTGCGGACGGTGGACGTCGCCACCGGGGAGCCCGCGCAGGCCCACCACCAGCGCTCCGACGTGTGCGCCGTGCCGGCCGCCGGCATCGTGGCCGAGGCCATGGTCGCGCTGGTGCTGGCCGACGCCGTCGCGGAGAAGTTCGGCGGCGACTCCGTCCCGGAGACCCGCCGCAACGTGCGCTCGTACCTCGACGGCCTGGAGATCAGGTGAGCACCGGACCGGTGGTCGTCCTGATCGGCCCGATGGGCGTGGGCAAGTCCACGGTCGGACGGCTGCTCGCCGAGCACCTCGGCGTCGGCTACCGGGACACCGACGACGACATCGTCGAGGCCGAGGGCCGCACCATCGCCGAGATCTTCGTGGACGAGGGCGAGCCCGCCTTCCGCGCGAAGGAGAAGGCGGCCGTACGGGCCGCGCTCGCCGCGCACGAGGGTGTCGTCGCGCTCGGCGGCGGAGCGGTCATGGACCCGGACACCCGGGCGCTGCTGGCCGGGCAGCGCGTGGTCTACCTCTCGATGGAGGTGGAGGAGGCCGTCAGGCGCACCGGTCTGAACGTCGCCCGCCCGCTGCTCGCGGTCAACCCGCGCAAGCAGTGGCGGGAACTGATGGAGGCACGCCGGCACCTGTACGAGGAGGTCGCCACGGCCGTGGTGGCGACGGACGGCCGTGGCCCCGACGAGGTCACCCGAGACGTGCTGGACGCACTGGAGTTGAAGCAAGGATGAGCGAGTCAGTCACCCGGATCCAGGTCGGCGGCACGGCGGGCACGGACGCCTACGAGGTGCTGGTCGGCCGGCAGCTGCTGGGCGAGCTGGCCGGTCTGGTCGGCGAGCGGGTCAAGCGGGTCGCGGTGATCCACCCGGAGTCGCTGGCCGAGACCGGCGAGGCGCTGCGGGCCGACCTGGCCGAGCAGGGCTACGAGGCCGTCGCGATCCAGGTGCCGAACGCGGAGGAGGCCAAGACCGCCGAGGTCGCCGCCTACTGCTGGAAGGCACTGGGCCAGTGCGGCTTCACCCGCTCCGACGTCGTCGTCGGCGTCGGCGGCGGAGCGACCACGGACCTGGCCGGGTTCGTCGCCGCGACCTGGCTGCGCGGGGTGCGCTGGGTCGCCGTACCGACCACGGTGCTGGCGATGGTGGACGCGGCGGTCGGCGGCAAGACCGGTATCAACACCGCCGAGGGCAAGAACCTGGTCGGCGCCTTCCACCCGCCCGCCGGCGTCCTGTGCGACCTGGCCGCGCTCGACTCCCTGCCGGTGCACGACTACGTGTCCGGTCTGGCCGAGGTCATCAAGGCGGGGTTCATCGCCGACCCGGTGATCCTGGAGCTGATCGAGGCAGACCCGGAGGCCGCCCGCTCCCCCCAGGGCCCGCACACGGCCGAGCTGATCGAGCGGTCGATCCGGGTCAAGGCCGAGGTCGTCTCCGCGGACCTGAAGGAATCCGGTCTGCGGGAGATCCTCAACTACGGCCACACGCTCGGCCACGCCATCGAGAAGAACGAGCGGTACAAGTGGCGGCACGGAGCCGCGGTCTCGGTCGGCATGCACTTCGCCGCCGAACTGGGCAGGCTGGCGGGCCGCCTGGACGACGCCACGGCCGACCGGCACCGCAGCATCCTGGAAGCCGTCGGCCTGCCGCTGCACTACCGCTACGACCAGTGGCCCAAGCTGCTGGAGACGATGAAGGTCGACAAGAAGTCCCGTGGCGACCTGCTGCGCTTCATCGTCCTGGACGGTCTGGCCCGGCCGACCGTGCTGGAAGGCCCGGACCCCGCGGTGCTGCTCGCCGCGTACGGCGAGGTCGGCCAGTAGGTCCCCGGCTGAGCGTTCTGTCCGTTCCGTCCGTTCCGTCCGCCTGGCTCCGCTCCCCGACTCCCGTGCCGGAGCGGGCACTTCGGGCCGCCCCCGGCCGTTTCACCAAACGACGGCCGGGGACGGTACCGTTCGGTAGGCGGCGGAGGCGTGCCCCCGCCGCCAGCACCACAGTGCCTGTACGAGACGGAGTGGCAACGGATGCAGCACGCAGTGGGGTCTCCGCTGCCGCCGCCCCACCAGCCGGGGCAGGGGCCGCACGCCGGCTGGGCGTCGGCCGCGCACCACGCGGGCCCGCACCAGGGAGGGGCCCAGAGCCCCGCCCCCGGGCCCCCGCCACCGGGCTTCCCGGCCCCACCGCCCTCCGTGCCGCCCGCCTCGCACCAGCCGCCGGCTCCGTCCGGCCCGGTGCCGCCGGTCTCGCACCAGCCGCCGGCTCCCTCCGGCCCGGTGCCGCCGCCCGCGCCGCAGCCGCATGTCTCCGGCCCACCGGCCTCCGATACCACCGGGCACGTGCCGCTGCCACCCGGCGGCCCGGTCGGCGCCCTCGTGGCACCGCCCGCCGCGGCCGCGGTCCCGGACCCGGCGGCCACCACCCTCGCCGTCCTCCTCATCGGCCCGGCCGGCGCGGGCAAGACCAGCGTCGCCAAGTACTGGGCGGACCACCGCCGCGTCCCCACGGCCCACATCAGCCTGGACGACGTCCGCGAATGGGTCCGCTCGGGCTTCGCCGACCCCCAGTCCGGCTGGAACGACAACTCCGAGGCCCAGTACCGCCTGGCCCGCCGCACCTGCGGATTCGCCGCCCGCAACTTCCTGGCCAACGGCATCTCCTGCATCCTGGACGACGCCGTCTTCCCGGACCGCCCGGTGGTGGGTCTCGGCGGCTGGAAGCGGCACGTGGGCCCCGGCCTGCTCCCCGTCGTCCTGCTCCCGGGCCTGGACGTCGTCCTGGAGCGCAACGCCGAGCGCTCCGGCAACCGCCGCCTCACCGACGAGGAGGTGGCCCGCATCCACGGCCGCATGGCCGGCTGGTACGGCTCGGGCCTGCCGATCATCGACAACTCCCAGCTGGACGTCGCGGGCACGGCCCAGGTCCTCGACGAGGTCCTCGCGCGGGCCATGGCGAGTCCCCCGAGCTGGTAGCCGGGAAGGGAGCGTCCCGGCCTGGGGGTGCGGGCGACCCGCGCCGCCCCCCGGCGCACCCTGCGGCGTATGCCTCAGCACCCCCCGGCGCACCCTGCGGCGTATGCCTCAGCGCCCCGCAGCGCACCCCTCAGCACCCCCGGCGTATGCGTCAGCACCCCGCGGAACCCCACTCGGCCCTCTCAATCGGCACAAATCGCCCAGAACTCCTACGCTCATCTCATGTCAGAGGTGTACGCGAACCGCCGATCCCGGCTGCGGGACCACGTCAACGCGGCCGGCACCGCGGCAGCGCTCGTCACCCGCCCGGCCAACGTCCGCTACCTCGCCGCCGCAGCCCCGCAGGGAGCCGTCCTGCTGCTCGGCCGGAGCGAGGACCTCCTGGTGTGCGCCGGCCCGCCGGAGGACCGTCCCTACGAAGGCAGGCCGGACGAGCACGTGCGCCTGCACGTCCTCGCCGCGAACGGCGGTGACGCCTCGGTCGCGGCGGCCGGCCTCGCCGCGGCCCAGGGAGCCGACTCCCTGGCGGTCGAGGAGCACCACCTCACCGTGGCCCGGCACAGAGCCCTCGCCTCGGTCGCCCCCGGGCTCCGCCTCACCGACATCGGCGGCGCCGTCGAGCAGCTGCGGGTGGTCAAGGACGAGGAGGAGATCTCCTGCATCCGCATCGGCGCCGAGATCGCCGACCAGGCCCTCGGCGAACTGCTGGAGTCCATCCTGGTCGGCCGCACCGAACGGCACCTCGCGCTGGAGCTGGAGCGGCGCCTGGTGGACCACGGCGCCGACGGCCCGGCGTTCCCCACCTCCGTGGCCACCGGCCCGCACGCCGGCCGCCGGGGGCACCGGCCCACCGACCGGCGCGTGGAGGAGGGGGACTTCCTCTCCGTCTGCCTCGGCGCCACCTACCGCGGCTACCGCTGCGAGATCGGCCGTACGTTCGTCATCGGCACCTCGCCGGCCGACTGGCAGATCGAGCTGTACGACCTCGTCTTCGCCGCTCAGCGGGCCGGACGGGAGTTCCTCGCACCCGGCGCCGCCTACCGCGACGTGGACCGCGCGGCACGGCAGGTACTGGACACCGCGGGCTATGCGGAGGCCCTGCCACCGCTGATCGGACACGGGGTCGGACTCGAAATCGACGAGGACCCGCAGTTGGCGCCCGCGGCCATGGGTAAACTGGACGCTTGCGTGCCGGTCACCGTCGAACCGGGGGTCCACCTCCCGGGCCGGGGCGGTGTCCGGATCGATGACACGCTCGTCGTGCGCCCCGAGGCGGACGGCGGACCCGAGCTACTCACCATCACGACCAAGGAGCTGCTCGCGCTGTAGGAGTGCGTGCCCCCGTGGTCGTCCACGTCAGTCCAGGAGATTCCGCAACCGTGGCTTCCACGAACGACCTCAAGAACGGATTGGTGCTCAAGCTCGAAGGCGGCCAGCTCTGGTCCGTCGTCGAGTTCCAGCACGTCAAGCCTGGCAAGGGCCCGGCCTTCGTGCGCACCAAGCTGAAGAACGTGCTCTCCGGCAAGGTGGTCGACAAGACCTTCAACGCCGGTGTCAAGGTCGAGACGGCCACTGTCGACAAGCGCGACATGCAGTTCTCGTACATGGACGGCGAGTACTTCGTCTTCATGGACATGGAGACGTACGACCAGCTGATGGTCGACCGCAAGGCCGTCGGCGACGCCGCCAACTTCCTCATCGAGGGCTTCACGGCCACCGTGGCCCAGCACGAGGGCGAGGTGCTCTTCGTCGAGCTGCCGGCCGCCGTCGAGCTGGTCGTCCAGGAGACCGAGCCGGGTGTCCAGGGCGACCGCTCCACCGGTGGTACCAAGCCCGCCACCCTGGAGACCGGCCACCAGATCCAGGTCCCGCTCTTCATCACCACCGGTGAGAAGATCAAGGTCGACACCCGCACCAGCGACTACCTCGGCCGGGTGAACAGCTAACCGTGGCTGCCCGCAACACGGCCCGCAAGCGCGCTTTCCAGATCCTCTTCGAGGGCGATCAGCGCGGCGCCGACGTCCTGACGGTCCTCGCGGACTGGGTCCGGCTGTCCCGGTCCGACACCCGGCAGCCGCCGGTCAGCGAGTACACGATGCAACTGGTCGAGGGCTACGCGGAGCACGCGACGCGGATCGACGAGCTGATCGCCCAGTACGCCGTGGGCTGGACGCTGGACCGCATGCCGGTCGTCGACCGCAACATCCTGCGGCTGGGCGCGTACGAGCTGATCTGGGTCGACGAGACCCCGGACGCCGTCGTCCTGGACGAGATGGTGCAGCTGGCGAAGGAGTTCTCGACGGACGAGTCGCCCGCCTTCGTCAACGGCCTGCTGGGCCGGCTGAAGGAGCTGAAGCCGACGCTGCGGCGCGCGTAGCCGCACAGCCCGCCCAGAGGGGCGCAGAGGACTGCCGTACGGCGGCTGCGGGTCTCCCGTGGCGCGTCGCGCAGTTCCCCGCGCCCCTCAGGCATGTCCGCGCTGCGGTGCCGGGCGCGTCCGCCCATGGCGCACGTCCGCCCCAGGCGGACCCCGGCCTCGTCACCGGCGTCCGAGGCCCGGCCGCGCGTGCCGACGCCGGTGCCGGGCGGGCGCGGCCTCGTCGCAGAACGCCGCCGGGGTGGCCGGACCATGAAGGTCCGGCCACCCCGGCGGCACGTTTCTGCTGAGTCCTGGGAGGGGGCTACGCCTCTTCGTGCGAGGCCACCGCGCGGCGCGCGTCCGCGTCCAGCACGCCCCAGCTGATCAGCTGCTCGGTGAGGACCGAGGGGGACTGGTCGTAGATGACGGCGAGTGTGCGCAGGTCGTCCTGGCGGATCGACAGCACCTTGCCGTTGTAGTCGCCGCGCTGGGACTGGATCGTCGCCGCGTAGCGCTGCAGCGGGCCCGCCTTCTCGGCCGGCACGGTGGCCAGCCGCTCCAGGTCCAGGACCAGCTTCGGCGGCGGCTCGGCGGCCCCGCCCGGCGTGGTGCCCGGCAGGAGTTCCTGGACCGGGACGCCATAGAAATCGGCCAACTCGGCAAGACGCTGGACGGTCACGGCGCGGTCGCCGCGCTCGTACGAACCGACCACCACGGCCTTCCAGCGCCCCTGGGACTTCTCCTCGACACCGTGGAGGGAAAGGCCCTGCTGGGTGCGGATGGCCCGGAGCTTGGCCCCGAGCTGTTTGGCGTATTCGCTGGACATATGGCTCCCCGGACACTGTGTCGACGCGGCCGGCTGTCTTCCCGCCGCGCGGCTGGTAACTCACTGTGAGGTTACGCAGCGTGACTCTCATGCGTCAAGCCGAATGGTCCACACCGACTCTTCCGTGGTAGTGGCCGTCCACTAGGCCAAGCGGGTGACAGGGGGGAGGCCGGGAGGCGGTGCGCGACCTGCTACCGTGGATGGCGCAAATCCGACGTCCTTTAAGATCCGTCCCGTGAGGCGGAGAAGGGGGTCCGTTTCGTATGGACAAGCACGACAGGCACGGCAGGCAGGACCTGCACGCGCATCCTCAGGCGTCCGATGCCCGGCCCGTTCTCGAAGGTCCCGACATCGCGCGGGTGCTGACCCGCATCGCCCACGAGATCGTCGAGCGCGCCAAGGGCGCCGACGACGTGGTGCTCCTCGGCATTCCGACCCGGGGCGTCTTCCTCGCCCAGCGGCTCGCCGCCAAGCTGGCGCAGATCACCGACCGCACGGTCCCCGTCGGCTCGCTCGACATCACGATGTACCGCGACGACCTGCGCATGCACCCGCCGCGTGCGCTGGCCCGTACCGAGATCCCCGGTGACGGCATCGACGGCCGGCTGGTCGTCCTCGTCGACGACGTGCTCTTCTCCGGGCGCACCATCCGTGCCGCCCTCGACGCGCTGAACGACATCGGGCGCCCGCGCGCGGTGCAGCTCGCGGTCCTGGTCGACCGGGGCCACCGTGAACTGCCCATCCGCGCCGACTACGTCGGCAAGAACCTCCCCACGTCGTTGCGGGAGACGGTCAAGGTGCAGCTCGCCGAGGAGGACGGTCGCGACACCGTGCTCCTCGGTGCGAAGCCGGCCGGTCACTAGCGAGCCGGGCACCCGGCCGCCCCCGGCGTGCCGACCGATGCCCGGTATGTCGTAATTCTCCCGAATGAACTGCCTTACGGAGCCTGACAGATGCAGCGTCATCTCATCTCGGCCGCCGATCTCACCCGCGACGACGCCGTCCTGATCCTCGACACCGCCGAGGAGATGGCCCGGGTCGCCGACCGGCCGATCAAGAAGCTGCCGACCCTGCGCGGCCGGACGATCGTCAACCTCTTCTTCGAGGACTCCACGCGCACGCGGATCTCGTTCGAGGCCGCCGAGAAGCGGCTGTCCGCGGACGTCATCAACTTCACCGCCAAGGGATCCTCGGTGTCCAAGGGCGAGTCCCTCAAGGACACCGCGCAGACCCTGGAGGCCATGGGCGTCGACGCCGTGGTCATCCGGCACGGCGCCTCCGGGGCCCCGTACCGGCTCGCCAACTCCGGCTGGATCGACGCCGCCGTCATCAACGCCGGCGACGGCACGCACCAGCACCCCACCCAGGCCCTGCTGGACGCCTTCACCATGCGCCGCCGGCTGATCGGCCGCGACGCCGGGCTCGGCCAGGACCTGTCCGGCAGGCGGATCACCGTCGTCGGCGACGTCCTGCACAGCCGGGTCGCCCGCTCCAACGTCGACCTGCTGCACACCCTCGGCGCCGAGGTCACCCTGGTCGCCCCGCCCACCCTCGTCCCGGTCGGCGTCGAGAAGTGGCCCTGCGAGGTGTCGTACGACCTCGACAGCACGCTGCCCAAGAGCGACGCCGTGATGATGCTCCGCGTCCAGCGCGAGCGCATGAACGCGGCCTTCTTCCCGACCGAGCGCGAGTACTCCCGCCGCTACGGCCTGGACGGCGACCGCATGGCCCGGCTGCCCGAGCACGCCATCGTGATGCACCCCGGCCCCATGGTCCGCGGCATGGAGATCACCGCCGAGGTCGCCGACTCCGGCCGCTGCACCGCCGTCGAGCAGGTCGCCAACGGCGTCTCCATCCGGATGGCCGTCCTCTACCTGCTGCTCGGCGGCAACGAGCCCGCCGTCACCCCCGCCCGTACCGAGGAGAAGTAGAAAACCCATGAGCAAGATCTTGATCCGTGGTGCGAAGGTGCTCGGCGGCGCGCCGCAGGACGTGCTGATCGACGGGGAGACCATCGCCGGGACCGGTGCCGGGCTGTCCGCCGAGGGTGCCGAGGTCGTCGAGGCCGGCGGCAAGGTGCTGCTGCCGGGCCTGGTCGACCTGCACACCCACCTGCGCGAGCCGGGCCGCGAGGACTCCGAGACCGTCCTCACCGGCACCCGCGCTGCGGCGAGCGGCGGCTACACGGCCGTCTTCGCCATGGCCAACACCTTCCCCGTCGCCGACACCGCCGGCGTGGTCGAGCAGGTCTGGCGGCTCGGCCAGGAGCACGGCTACTGCGACGTGCAGCCCATCGGCGCCGTCACCGTCGGCCTGGAGGGACGCAAGCTCGCCGAGCTGGGCGCGATGCACGAGTCCGCCGCCGGTGTCACCGTCTTCTCCGACGACGGCAAGTGCGTCGACGACGCCGTGATCATGCGCCGCGCGCTGGAGTACGTGAAGGCGTTCGGCGGCGTCGTCGCCCAGCACGCCCAGGAGCCCCGGCTGACCGAGGGCGCCCAGATGAACGAGGGCGTCGTCTCCGCCGAACTGGGCCTGGGCGGCTGGCCGGCCGTCGCCGAGGAGTCGGTCATCGCGCGCGACGTGCTGCTCGCCGAGCACGTCGGCTCCCGCGTCCACATCTGCCACCTGTCGACGGCCGGCTCCGTGGAGATCGTCCGCTGGGCCAAGTCCCGGGGCATCCAGGTCACCGCCGAGGTCACCCCGCACCACCTGCTCCTCACCGACGAGCTGGTGCGCACCTACGACCCCGTCTACAAGGTCAACCCGCCGCTGCGCACCGAGCGCGACGTCATGGCCCTGCGCGAGGCGCTCGCCGACGGCACGATCGACATCGTCGCCACCGACCACGCCCCGCACCCGCACGAGGACAAGGACTGCGAGTGGGCCGCCGCCGCCATGGGCATGGTGGGCCTGGAGACCGCGTTGTCGGTGGTCCAGGAGACCATGGTCGACACGGGTCTGCTGGACTGGGCCGGCGTCGCCGACCGCATGTCCGTCAAGCCCGCGCAGATCGGACAGGCCACCCGGCACGGCCGTCCCGTCTCGGCTGGTGAGCCCGCCAACCTCACCCTCGTCGACACGGAATACCGTGGCCTGGTGGACCCCGCGGGCTTCGCCTCACGCAGCCGCAACACCCCCTACCAGGGACGTGAGCTGCCGGGCCGTGTGACGCACACGTGGCTGCGGGGCAAGGCCACGCTCGTCGACGGGAAGCTCACGTGACACCTGTAATCCTGCTGGCCGAGGCACGGAAGTCCGCCGAGGTCACCGACTGGGGCGGCCGCATCGGCTGGCTCGTCGGACTGGCCCTGTTCATCGCGCTCGTCTACTGGCTGATGCGCGAGGGCTGGAAGTGGCGCGGCACCCTTCAGGGTGACCTCCCGGCGCTGCCCACCGCGCCGGAGGAGACCGGCCCGGTGAAACTGGGCATGAGCGGCCGCTACCACGGCTCCACCACCGCCGGGCAGTGGCTGGACCGGATCGTGGCCCACGGCCTGGGCACCCGCAGCCGGGCCCGGCTCACCCTGACCGACGCGGGGCTCCTCGTCGAGCGCCCCGGCGCCACCGACTTCTTCGTCCCCACGGCCGCACTGCGCGGCGCCCGGCTGGACAAGGGCATCGCCGGCAAGGTCCTCACCGAGGGCGGACTGCTGGTGGTGACCTGGGCGCTGGGCGACAAACTGATCGACTCCGGCTTCCGCTCCGACCACGCGGCCGAGCACGCCGACTGGGTCGACACCCTGAACCAGATGACCAACGACACGGAAGGCGCGCGATGACGACCTCCACCAGGGGAGCCGCGAAGGCTCCCGCCGTACTCGTCCTGGAGGACGGCCGCATCTTCCGCGGTCGCGCCTACGGGGCCGTGGGGGAGACCTTCGGCGAGGCCGTGTTCTCCACCGGCATGACCGGCTACCAGGAGACCCTCACCGACCCGTCGTACGACCGCCAGATCGTCGTCGCGACCGCCCCCCAGATCGGCAACACCGGCTGGAACGACGAGGACGACGAGTCGGGCCGCATCTGGGTCTCCGGCTACGTCGTGCGCGACCCCGCGCGCGTGCCGTCCAACTGGCGCTCCAGGCGCTCCCTGGACGACGAGCTGGAGCGGCAGGGCGTCGTCGGCATCTCCGGCATCGACACCCGCGCCCTCACCCGCCACCTGCGCGAGCGCGGCTCGATGCGCGCCGGCGTCTTCTCCGGCGAGGCACTCGCGGCCGACGCCGAGCTGCTGGAGCGCGTACAGGCCCAGCCGCACATGAAGGGCGCGAGCCTCTACGAGGAGGTCGCCACCAAGGAGGCGTACGTCGTCCCCGCGGTCGGCCAGAAGAAGTTCACCGTCGCCGCCGTCGACCTCGGCATCAAGGGCATGACCCCGCACCGCATGGCCGAGCGCGGCATCGAGGTGCACGTGCTGCCGGCCACCGCCACCGCCGAGGAGATCTACGCCGTCGAGCCCGACGGGGTGTTCTTCTCCAACGGCCCCGGCGACCCCGCGACGGCCGACGGCCCGGTGGCCCTGATGACCGCCGTCCTGGAGCGCCGGACGCCGCTGTTCGGCATCTGCTTCGGCAACCAGATCCTCGGCCGCGCCCTCGGCTTCGGCACCTACAAGCTGAAGTACGGCCACCGGGGCATCAACCAGCCGGTCCAGGACCGTACGACCGGCAAGGTCGAGGTCACCGCGCACAACCACGGCTTCGCCGTGGACGCGCCGCTCGACAAGGTCAGCGAGACGAGGTTCGGCCGCGCCGAGGTCTCGCACGTCTGCCTGAACGACGACGTCGTGGAGGGGCTCCAGCTGCTCGACCAGCCGGCCTTCTCCGTCCAGTACCACCCCGAAGCGGCAGCGGGCCCGCACGACGCCGCCTACCTGTTCGACCGCTTCGTTTCCCTGATGGAGGGCCAGCGTGCCTAAGCGCACCGATATCCAGTCCGTCCTGGTCATCGGCTCCGGCCCGATCGTCATCGGCCAGGCCGCCGAGTTCGACTACTCCGGCACCCAGGCGTGCCGCGTGCTCAAGGCCGAGGGCCTGCGCGTCATCCTGGTCAACTCCAACCCGGCGACGATCATGACCGACCCGGAGATCGCCGACGCCACCTACGTCGAGCCGATCACCCCCGAGTTCGTCGAGAAGATCATCGCCAAGGAGCGCCCCGACGCGCTGCTGCCCACCCTGGGCGGCCAGACGGCCCTGAACACCGCCATCTCGCTGCACGACAGCGGCGCCCTGGCCAAGTACGGCGTCGAGCTGATCGGCGCCAAGCCCGAGGCGATCCACAAGGGCGAGGACCGCGACCTGTTCAAGAACGTCGTGGAGGAGGTCCGGCGCAAGACCGGGCACGGCGAGTCCGCCCGCTCGGTGATCTGCCACACCATGGACGACGTCCTCAAGGGCGTCGAGACCCTCGGCGGCTACCCGGTCGTCGTCCGCCCGTCCTTCACCATGGGCGGCGCCGGCTCCGGCTTCGCCCACGACGAGGAGGAGCTGCGCCGCATCGCCGGGCAGGGCCTGACGCTCTCGCCGACCACCGAGGTGCTCCTGGAGGAGTCCATCCTCGGCTGGAAGGAGTACGAGCTGGAGCTGATGCGCGACAAGAACGACAACGTCGTGGTCGTCTGCTCCATCGAGAACTTCGACCCCATGGGCGTGCACACCGGTGACTCCATCACCGTCGCCCCGTCGATGACGCTGACCGACCGCGAGTACCAGATCCTGCGGGACATCGGCATCGCCGTCATCCGCGAGGTCGGCGTCGACACCGGTGGCTGCAACATCCAGTTCGCCGTGAACCCCGACGACGGCCGCGTGATCGTCATCGAGATGAACCCGCGCGTCTCCCGCTCCTCGGCGCTCGCCTCCAAGGCGACCGGCTTCCCGATCGCCAAGATCGCCGCCAAGCTGGCCGTCGGCTACACGCTGGACGAGATCCCGAACGACATCACGCAGGAGACCCCGGCCTCCTTCGAGCCCACGCTCGACTACGTGGTCGTCAAGGCCCCGCGGTTCGCGTTCGAGAAGTTCCCGCAGGCCGACTCCACGCTGACCACCACCATGAAGTCGGTCGGCGAGGCCATGGCCATCGGCCGCAACTTCCCCGAGGCCTTCCAGAAGGCGCTGCGCTCGCTGGAGAAGAAGGGCAGCCAGTTCACCTTCGTCGGCGACCCCGGCGACAAGGAGGCCCTGCTGCGCGAGGCCGTACGCCCGACCGACGGCCGGATCAACACCGTCATGCAGGCCATCCGCGCGGGCGCCACCCCCGAGGAGATCTTCGAATACACGAAGATCGACCCCTGGTTCGTGGACCAGCTCTTCCTGATCAAGGAGATCGCGGACGAGCTGGCCGAGGCGCCCGAGCTGACCGCCGACCTGCTCGCCGAGGCCAAGCGGCACGGCTTCTCCGACCAGCAGGTCGCCGAGATCCGCGGCCTGCGCGAGGACGTCGTCCGCGAGGTCCGGCACGCCCTCGGCATCCGCCCGGTCTACAAGACGGTCGACACCTGCGCCGCCGAGTTCGCCGCGAAGACGCCGTACTTCTACTCCTCCTACGACGAGGAGACCGAGGTCGCGCCCCGCGAGAAGCCCGCGGTGATCATCCTGGGGTCCGGTCCGAACCGCATCGGCCAGGGCATCGAGTTCGACTACTCCTGCGTCCACGCCTCCTTCGCGCTGTCCGACGCCGGGTACGAGACCGTGATGGTCAACTGCAACCCGGAGACCGTCTCCACCGACTACGACACCTCCGACCGGCTGTACTTCGAGCCGCTCACGCTGGAGGACGTGCTGGAGATCGTCCACGCGGAGTCCCTCGCCGGCCCCGTCGCCGGTGTCATCGTCCAGCTGGGCGGCCAGACCCCGCTCGGCCTGTCGCAGGCGCTGAAGGACAACGGGGTGCCGGTCGTCGGCACGTCCCCGGAGGCCATCCACGCCGCCGAGGACCGCGGCGCCTTCGGCCGCGTCCTCGCGGAGGCGGGGCTGCCGGCCCCCAAGCACGGCACGGCCACCACCTTCGCCGGGGCCAAGGCCATCGCCGACGAGATCGGCTACCCGGTCCTCGTGCGCCCGTCGTACGTGCTCGGCGGACGCGGCATGGAGATCGTCTACGACGAGACCCGCCTCGCCTCCTACATCGCCGAGTCGACCGAGATCAGCCCCTCCCGGCCGGTCCTCGTCGACCGCTTCCTCGACGACGCCATCGAGATCGACGTCGACGCCCTCTACGACGGCGAGGAGCTCTACCTCGGCGGCGTGATGGAGCACATCGAGGAAGCCGGCATCCACTCCGGCGACTCGGCGTGCGCCCTGCCCCCGATCACCCTCGGCGGCTTCGACATCAAGCGGCTGCGCGCCTCCACCGAGGCCATCGCCAAGGGCGTCGGCGTGCGCGGTCTGATCAACATCCAGTTCGCCATGGCCGGCGACATCCTCTACGTCCTGGAGGCCAACCCGCGCGCCTCCCGCACGGTCCCCTTCACCTCGAAGGCGACCGCGGTGCCGCTCGCCAAGGCCGCCGCCCGGATCTCCCTGGGCGCGACCATCGCCGAGCTGCGCGCGGAGGGTCTGCTGCCGAGGAACGGCGACGGCGGCGAGCTGCCGCTGGACGCGCCGATCTCCGTCAAGGAGGCCGTGATGCCGTGGTCGCGCTTCCGCGACATCCAGGGCCGCGGCGTCGACACCGTGCTCGGCCCGGAGATGCGCTCCACGGGCGAGGTCATGGGCATCGACTCCGTCTTCGGCACGGCGTACGCCAAGTCGCAGGCGGGTGCCTACGGCCCGCTGCCCACCAAGGGCCGCGCCTTCATCTCGGTCGCCAACCGCGACAAGCGCTCGATGATCTTCCCGGCGCGCGAGCTGGTCGCCCACGGCTTCGAGCTGCTCGCCACCTCCGGCACCGCCGAGGTCCTCAAGCGCAACGGCATCAACGCCACGGTCGTGCGCAAGCAGTCCGAGGGCACCGGCCCGAACGGCGAGCGGACCATCGTCCAGCTCATCCACGACGGCGAGGTCGACCTCATCGTCAACACCCCGTACGGCACCGGCGGCCGGCTCGACGGTTACGACATCCGCACGGCGGCGGTGGCCCGCTCCGTGCCGTGCCTGACGACCGTCCAGGCGCTGGCGGCGGCGGTCCAGGGCATCGACGCCCTCAACCACGGCGACGTGGGCGTCCGCTCGCTCCAGGAACACGCGCAGCACCTGACCGCGGCCCGCGACTAGCAGCCCCGAGGGGGACACCGGAAACGGTGTCCCCCTCTTCATGAGGACACCATGTACCAGAACTTCTTCCGTCTCGTCTTCTCCCGCATGGACCCGGAGAAGGCACACCACCTGGCCTTCCGCTGGATCCGGCTCGCCGTGCGCGTCCCCGTGCTGCGCACGTTCCTCGCGGCCGTGCTCGCGCCCCGCCACAAGGAGCTGCGCACCGAGGCGTTCGGGCTGCGCATGCACGGCCCGTTCGGGCTCGCCGCCGGCTTCGACAAGAACGCCGTCGCCGTCGACGGGATGTCGATGCTCGGCTTCGACCACGTCGAGATCGGCACGGTCACCGGTGAGCCGCAGCCGGGCAATCCCAGGAAGCGGCTGTTCCGGCTCGTCGCCGACCGGGCGCTGATCAACCGCATGGGCTTCAACAACGACGGCTCGCTCGCCGTGGCGGCCCGCCTGGCGACCCGGGAGCCGGTCTTCCGGACCGTCGTCGGCGTCAACATCGGCAAGACCAAGGCCGTCCCCGAGGCCGAGGCCGTCGGCGACTACGTGAAGTCGGCCGAGCGGCTCGCGCCCTACGCGGACTACCTGGTCGTCAACGTCTCCTCGCCGAACACGCCCGGCCTGCGCAACCTCCAGGCCACCGAGGCGCTCCGCCCGCTGCTCGGCGCCGTGCGCGAGGCCGCCGACCGCACGGTGGCGAACCGCCGGGTCCCGCTGCTGGTGAAGATCGCCCCCGACCTCGCCGACGAGGACGTCGACGCGGTCGCCGACCTCGCCGTGGAGCTGGGCCTGGACGGCATCATCGCCACCAACACCACCATCGCGCGCGAGGACCTCGGCCTGCGGTCCGCCCCCGCGCTGGTGCAGGAGACCGGCGGCCTGTCCGGCGCCCCGCTCAAGGCGCGCTCCCTGGAGGTCCTGCGCCGCCTGTACGCGCGGGTGGGCGACCGGATCACCCTGGTGGGCGTCGGCGGCGTCGAGACCGCCGAGGACGCCTGGCAGCGCATCCTGGCCGGGGCCACGCTGGTCCAGGGCTACAGCGCCTTCATCTACGAGGGCCCCTTCTGGTGCCGGTCGATCCACAAGGGCCTCGCCGCCCGCCTGCGCACCAGCCCGTACGCCACCCTCGCCGACGCGGTCGGCGCCGACGTGAGGAAGTCCGCATGAGCCCGCTGGATCCCTTCGGCGCACGGCTGCGCCGCGCCATGGACGAGCGCGGCCCGCTGTGCGTCGGCATCGACCCGCACGCCTCGCTGCTCGCCGAGTGGGGCCTGGACGACGACGTCGCCGGCCTGGAGCGGTTCAGCCGTACGGTCGTCGAGGCCATGGCCGACCGGGTCGCCGTCCTGAAGCCGCAGATCGCCTTCTTCGAACGGTTCGGCTCCCGCGGCCTCGCCGTGCTGGAGCGGTCGGTCCAGGAGGCGCGGGCGGCCGGCGCCCTGGTCCTGATGGACGCCAAGCGCGGTGACATCGGCTCGACCATGGCCGCCTACGCCGAGTCCTTCCTGCACCCGGACGCCCCGTTGTTCTCCGACGCGCTGACCGTCTCGCCGTACCTCGGCTACGGCTCGCTCAGCCCGGCCGTCGCCCTGGCCCGGGAGAGCGGCACCGGCCTGTTCGTGCTGGCGCTGACCTCCAACCCGGAGGGCGGCGAGGTGCAGCACGCGGTCCGCGGGGACGGCCGGAACATCGGCGCGACCATGCTGGCCCACCTGGCGGGCGAGAACGCGGGGGAGGAGCCGCTGGGCTCCTTCGGCGCGGTGGTCGGCGCCACCCTCGGCGACCTGTCCTCGTACGACCTGGACGTCAACGGCCCGCTCCTGGCCCCCGGCATCGGCGCCCAGGGCGCGCGGCCGGCCGACCTTCCCGGCGTCTTCGGCGCCGCCGTGCGCAACGTCGTGCCCAACGTCAGCCGGGGTGTTCTGCGTCACGGTCCCGACGTCGGCGCGCTGCGCGGGTCGGCCGAGCGGTTCGCGCAGGAGATCCGGGCGGCCGTCGGGGCGGTCTGAGCCGCGAGCCGGGTGCCCGGCCGAGCGGCGTCACACCGGCTGGAGTGTGAATACATCCTCAAATCGAGGGCAGTATGTCTGCTATGTCCGGCCTGATCAAGGCTGACCAGGACTTTTCCGCTGTTCTCGCTGACTCTGGCGGACTTGCCCGCTAGTCTCCGAGCAGTGGGGGCACCTCCCTCGCCCCTCAGGCAGTGGGGGAGAACGGGCAGCGTGTTGCTCGTAGCTCCCCAGGTGTGGGGCGACTAGGTTCCTCACCGGTCCGTATCCGACAGTTCGACATCCGAGGTGACGTAGGCGTGGCTCTTCCGCCCCTTACCCCTGAACAGCGCGCAGCCGCGCTCGAAAAGGCCGCCGCGGCTCGCCGGGAGCGGGCCGAGGTCAAGAATCGACTCAAGCACTCCGGCGCCTCCCTGCACGAGGTCATCAAGCAGGGCCAGGAGAACGACGTCATCGGCAAGATGAAGGTCTCCGCGCTGCTGGAGTCCCTGCCGGGCGTCGGCAAGGTCCGCGCGAAGCAGATCATGGAGCGTCTGGGCATCTCCGAGAGCCGCCGCGTACGCGGTCTCGGTTCCAACCAGATCGCCTCCCTGGAGCGTGAGTTCGGCAGCACCGGTTCCTGAGTCCGCCTCCGGGCGGACAGGGAGTCCCGGGCACTCCGGGATTGCTGGAATAATCGCTGCATGGCAGTAACACTCCGGGGGACGACCCCCGAGCCCCCGGACGCACGTCCGCGGCTGACCGTGCTCTCCGGCCCCTCGGGGGTCGGCAAGAGCACGGTCGTCGCTCATATGCGCAAGGAACACCCCGACGTCTGGCTCTCGGTCTCCGCGACCACCCGCAAGCCGCGCCCCGGTGAGCAGCATGGAGTCCACTACTTCTTCGTCACCGACGAGGAGATGGACAAGCTGATCGCCAACGGCGAGCTGCTGGAATGGGCCGAGTTCGCCGGCAACCGCTACGGCACGCCCCGCGCGGCCGTGCTGGAGCGGCTGGAGAACGGTGAGCCCGTCCTGCTGGAGATCGACCTCCAGGGCGCCCGGCAGGTCCGGGAGTCAATGTCCGACGCCCAGCTGGTGTTCCTGGCCCCGCCCTCCTGGGAGGAGCTCGTGCGCAGGCTGACCGGCCGGGGGACCGAGTCGCCCGAGGTCATCGAGCGCCGCCTGGAGGCGGCGCGGACCGAGCTGGCGGCCGAGCCGGAGTTCGATACGACCTTGGTCAACACCTCCGTCGAGGACGTGGCCCGCGAGCTGCTAGCCTTGATGGACGTTGTGTGATCGTGACCGTGATCACGATGTCTGATTCTTACCCATCCATCGGAAGGTAGAGCGTGTCCTCTTCCATCACCGCGCCCGAGGGCATCATCAACCCGCCGATCGACGAGCTCCTCGAGGCGACCGACTCGAAGTACAGCCTCGTGATCTACGCGGCCAAGCGTGCCCGCCAGATCAACGCGTACTACTCGCAGCTCGGTGAGGGCCTCCTCGAGTACGTCGGTCCGCTCGTCGACACCCACGTGCACGAGAAGCCGCTCTCGATCGCCCTGCGGGAGATCAACGCCGGTCTGCTGACCTCCGAGGCCATCGAGGGCCCGGCGCAGTAGTACCTTCAGATCGCGATTGACTTATCCACAGGCCCGGCAGTCATCCTGCCGGGCCTGTGGTGTGTCATGGAGTCGTACGTTTTCGTCGTACGTTGTCGAGTCCGGGGAGACACGGTGGACAAGCCGAGGGTCGTGCTGGGGGTCAGCGGTGGCATCGCCGCCTACAAGGCCTGTGAGCTGCTGAGAAGGTTCACGGAGTCGGGCCACGACGTCCGCGTGGTGCCCACCGCCTCCGCGCTGCACTTCGTCGGCGCCGCCACCTGGTCCGCGCTGTCCGGCAACCCGGTCGCCACCGACGTCTGGGACGACGTCCACGAGGTCCCGCACGTCCGCATCGGCCAGCAGGCCGACCTCGTGGTCGTGGCCCCGGCCACCGCCGACATCCTCGCCAAGGCCGCCCACGGCCTCGCCGGCGACCTGCTGACCAACACGCTCCTCACCGCCCGCTGTCCGGTGGTCTTCGCCCCGGCGATGCACACCGAGATGTGGGAGCACCCGGCCACCCAGGAGAACGTGGCCACGCTGCGCCGCCGCGGCGCGGTCGTCGTCGAGCCCGCCGTCGGGCGCCTCACCGGTGTCGACACCGGCAAGGGCCGGCTGCCCGACCCCACCGAGATCTTCGAGGTCTGCCGCCGCGTGCTGGCCCGCGGCGGCACCACGCCCGACCTGGCGGGGCGGCACGTCGTCGTCTCCGCGGGCGGCACCCGCGAGCCGCTCGACCCCGTCCGCTTCCTCGGCAACCGCTCCTCCGGCAAGCAGGGCTACGCCCTCGCCCGGACCGCGGCCGCCCGCGGCGCCCGTGTGACGCTCGTCTCGGCCAACACCGCGCTGCCCGACCCGGCGGGCGTCGACGTCGTCCGGGCCGGCACCGCCGTGCAGCTGCGCGAGGCCGTCCTGAAGGCCGCGGCGGACGCCGACGCCGTGGTCATGGCCGCCGCCGTCGCCGACTTCCGCCCGGCCGCCTACGCCGCCGGGAAGATCAAGAAGAAGGACGGCCAGGATCCCGACCCCATCGTCCTGGTGCGAAATCCGGACATCCTCGCGGAGGTGTCCGCCGAACGGGCCCGGCCCGGACAGGTGATCGTGGGCTTCGCCGCCGAGACCGACGACGTCCTCGCCAACGGCCGCGCCAAGCTCGCCCGCAAGGGCTGCGACCTGCTCGTGGTGAACGAGGTGGGCGAGCGCAAGACCTTTGGTTCCGAGGAGAACGAAGCCGTGGTGCTGGGCGCCGACGGCAGCGAGACACCGGTGCCGTACGGCCCCAAGGAGGCCCTCGCCGACACCGTCTGGGACCTCGTCGTAGGACGACTGGGCTGACGTCCGGCACGCGGTCGGGCGAACCCGTCGGCGGGCCGCGACCGGCTCAAATCGGGTGTGGCGGCCCTGGCCAAGGCCGCTCGCCATTGTGCAGAATGCCCGTGCCGCAGGTCACAGCGCTCCCGAGAGGCGAGACGGTGGCCCGTCGGACGAGTGCGACCGATAAACTGTTCACGGTCGACGCCGGGCGCAGCCCCGTGTCCTCCGCAAATGATCAGCCAGCAGCCGCTGCAACCACAGGGAGCGTTGTGTCCCGTCGCCTGTTCACCTCGGAGTCCGTGACCGAGGGTCACCCCGACAAGATCGCTGACCAGATCAGCGACACCATTCTCGACGCGCTTCTGCGCGAGGACCCGACCTCCCGGGTCGCGGTCGAGACCCTGATCACCACCGGCCTGGTCCACGTGGCCGGCGAGGTCACGACCAAGGCCTACGCCGACATCGCGACCCTCGTCCGCGGCAAGATCCTGGAGATCGGCTACGACTCCTCCAAGAAGGGCTTCGACGGCGCCTCCTGCGGCGTGTCGGTGTCCATCGGCGCGCAGTCCCCGGACATCGCGCAGGGTGTGGACGCGGCCTACGAGGCGCGGGTCGAGGGCGACGAGGACGAGCTGGACCGGCAGGGCGCGGGCGACCAGGGCCTGATGTTCGGGTACGCGTCCGACGAGACGCCCACCCTGATGCCGCTGCCGGTCTTCCTGGCGCACCGCCTGTCCAAGCGCCTGTCCGAGGTCCGCAAGAACGGCACCATCCCCTACCTGCGCCCGGACGGCAAGACGCAGGTCACCATCGAGTACGACGGCGACAAGGCCGTCCGCCTCGACACGGTGGTCGTCTCCTCCCAGCACGCCTCCGACATCGACCTGGAGTCGCTGCTCGCCCCCGACATCCGCGAGTTCGTCGTGGAGCCGGAGCTGAAGGCGCTCCTGGACGAGGGCATCAAGCTCGACACCGAGGGCTACCGCCTGCTGGTCAACCCGACCGGCCGCTTCGAGATCGGCGGCCCGATGGGTGACGCCGGCCTGACCGGCCGCAAGATCATCATCGACACCTACGGCGGCATGGCCCGCCACGGCGGCGGTGCGTTCTCGGGCAAGGACCCGTCCAAGGTGGACCGCTCGGCGGCGTACGCGATGCGCTGGGTGGCGAAGAACGTCGTGGCGGCGGGCCTGGCCTCCCGCTGCGAGGTCCAGGTCGCCTACGCCATCGGCAAGGCCGAGCCGGTCGGCCTGTTCGTGGAGACCTTCGGCACCGCCAAGGTCGACGCCGAGAAGATCGAGAAGGCCATCGACGAGGTCTTCGACCTCCGTCCGGCCGCGATCATCCGCGACCTCGACCTGCTCCGCCCGATCTACGCCCAGACGGCCGCCTACGGCCACTTCGGCCGCGAGCTGCCCGACTTCACCTGGGAGCGCACGGACCGCGTGGACGCCCTGCGCGCCGCCGTGGGCATGTAGGACCCCCGCACCACGCATCGCCGAGGCCCGGCCGCCCCACGGGGAGGCCGGGCCTCGGCGTACCCGGGGCGGCCCGGGGACCGGCACCGGCCTGGCCGCCGCAGACGGGTGGCCGCAGACGGGTGGTCCGGAGCGGGG
>NZ_WWJT01000504.1 GCF_009865385.1 Streptomyces sp. SID486
GGTGCGGCTGCTGACCGAGCCGCGGGACTGGCCCGCGGCGGACCGTCCGCGCCGGGCCGCCGTGTCCTCGTTCGGCATCTCCGGCACCAACGCCCACGCGATCATCGAGGAGGCGCCCGTCGAGGCCCGGCCGCCGACGGACACCGAACCCGACGCCCCTGCGGTCCTGTGGCCGCTGTCCGCCCGTTCCGCGGCGGCCCTGCCCGCACAGGCCGAGCGGCTGCACGCCTTCCTCGCGGACCGCCCGGACCTGCCCCCGGCGGCCGTCGCCCGGGCCCTCGGCACCCGGCGCACCGCCTTCGGCCACCGCGCGGCCGTCACCGGCGGCGACCGGGAGCGGCTGCTGGCCGGTCTGCGCGCCCTCGCCACCGGCGCGCCCGCCGCCACGATCGCGACGGGCAGGGTCAGGCCCGGGACCCGTACGGCGTTCCTGTTCACCGGCCAGGGCGCGCAGCGCCCCGGCATGGGCCACGAACTGCGCGCCCACTACCCGGTGTTCGCCGACACCTTCGACGCGATCGGCGACCGGACCGGCCTGGACCCGGCCGGAGCGCCGGCGGGCGCCGACGCCGACGCCGTCCACCGCACCGAGTACGCCCAGGTGGCCCTGTTCGCCTTCGAAGTCGCCCTGTTCCGGCTGCTGGAGTCCTTCGGTGTACGGCCCGACGTGCTGGCCGGGCACTCGGTCGGGGAGATCGCCGCCGCCCATGTGGCGGGTGTCCTCGACCTGGACGACGCCTGCACCCTGGTCGCGGCCCGCGGCCGGCTCATGCAGGCCCTGCCGGAAGGCGGTGCGATGGTCGCCGTCCGGGCCACCGAGGAGGAGGTGCGGCCGCTGCTGGACGACCGCGTCGCACTGGCCGCGGTCAACGGCCCCACGTCGCTGGTCCTCTCGGGCGAACGGGAGGCGGTGCTCGCCGCCGCGGAGGGCTTCGCGAAGACCAGGCGGCTCACCGTCTCGCACGCCTTCCACTCGCCGCTGATGGACGGCATGCTCGACGCGTTCCGTGCCGTGGCCGAGAAGCTGACCTACCGTCAGCCACGCGTCCCGCTGGTGTCCGCGGTCACCGGCCGCCTGGAGGACGAACGGCTGCGCGACCCGGAGCACTGGGTGCGCCATGTGCGTCAGACCGTCCGCTTCGCCGATGCCGTCACCGCGCTCACCGCCTTCGGCGCCGGCCGTTTCGTCGAGATCGGTCCCGACGCCGTGCTGACCGGCCTCGCGCGCGAGTGCCCCCAGACCGACGACGCCGTCTTCGTCGCCCTCGGCCGCCGCCACGGCAGCGAACCCACCACCCTGGTCTCGGGCCTCGCCCAGCTCTACGCCGACGGCCTCACCCCCGACTGGACCGCGCTCTTCCCCGGCACGAGCCGCCCGGACCTGCCCACCTACGCCTTCCGCCGCGACCGGTACTGGCTGGACGCCGGAGTGGCCCTCACCCCCGCACCGCTCACGGAGCCCGGGCCCGCCACGGCCGCCGAGCCCGCCGGCACCGAGCCGTTGCGGCGGCGGCTGGCCGCTGCCCCGCCGGCCGAGCGGGCGGCGCTGCTGACCGACCTGATCCGGGCCCAGACCGCCGCGGTCCTCGGGCACGCGGGACCGGAGGACGTCGAGCCCGACGCCGTCTTCCTGGAGATCGGCATGGACTCCGTCTCCGCGGCCGAGCTGCGCAACGCCCTCGGCCGGGCCCTCGGCAGGGACCTGCCGGCCGGCGCCGTCTTCGACCACCGCACCCCGGCCGCCCTCGCCGCGGCCCTGCACGCACAGCCGGCCGGCGCCGCCACGGACCCGGGCGGCGGCGCCGACCTCGAATCCGTCAGCGGGCTGGTGCGGCGCGCGGCGGCGGACGGGCGGATGACACAGGCCGTCGAACTGCTGCGCACCGTCGCCGCGATCCTGCCCGGCTTCTCCTCCGCGGACGGACTCGGCGACCTCGCCGACCCCGTGCGGCTCGCCGCCGGAGACCGCGCCCCGCGGCTCGTCTGCCTCCCCTCGCCGATGGCGCTGGGCGGCGCCCACCAGTACGCCCGGTTCGCCCGGCACTTCCAGGGCCGGCGGGACGTCCTCGTGCCCACGGTGCCCGGCTTCGGCCCCGGCGAGGCCCTGCCGCTGTCCGTGGACGCGGTGGTGGAGGTGGTCGTCGAGGGCATCCGCCGGTCCTGCCCGGACGGCCGGCCGTACGTGCTCCTCGGCTACTCCTCCGGCGGCCAGTTCGCCCACGCGGCGGCCGAGATCATGGAGAAGGCCGGACAGCCGGCCTCGGGCGTGGTGCTGCTGGACACCTATCTGCCGGGAGACGACGGCAAGGACGAACTGTGGCGGCAGATGTTCGACGGCATGCTGGACCGGGAGTCCTCCCTCGGCGGCTTCGGCACCGCCCGCCTCGCCGCCATGAGCCGCTACAGCGACCTCATCCAGGACTGCCTGCCGGGCGCCCTGACGGCGCCGGTGCTGTTCGTACGTCCGCGCGAGTCCTTCGCCACCGGCACCGACGACTGGCGGGCGGAGTGGCCCGCGGAACACGAGCCGGCCGACGTCCCCGGTACGCACTTCACGATCCTGGAGGACCACGCGGAGGCCACCGCCGCCGCGGTCGACGCGTGGCTGACCCGTATGCCGGCCGGTTGACGTGAAGGGCCGCCGGCGGGTTCGCCGGCAGACCCGGGAAGTGCCGCGGGGCGCGGTGGCCGAAAGGCCGTCCGCGCCCCGCGGCTTGTGTCACTTGCCGGCCTCACGGAAATGCGACAACCATGCCTCGATATCACAGCGGATACTGTCCGGATCGACACCTAATTGCAGGGAGATTTCGTCCGCCGCCAATTCCGGCTCCCAGTCGCTGCGCTGGAGCGCCAGCCACATCGTCGTACCACGTGGGCCGCATCGGTGCCGCTTGCCGGTGCGTCGGCAGAACAGTTCCAGATATCCGTCGGGCCGGACCTGCGCGGTCAGCTCGGGGTCAGGCCTCCTGGTCATGCGACTTCCCATCTTCGAAGATTTTTCCGACGTCTCCGACGGTACCCGTCCACACGCCGGACGGCACTGGTGCTAACCGATCTGTTCGGAGGTGACCCAGATATTCGGACAGGGTGGTGTGAGTTATCCGGGCCGGGGAAGTTTCCTCACCCTTGACACCGCGACCACGGTGTTTCCCAGCACCCCTGTCGATACCTGGCGTACCGAGGTGGAGAAACCTCTACCTCGAACCGGCCGGACAATGCCAATGTGCCGCAGCCGCGCCGTTCCTAATGTGGTCCGCAGACACCGCGTGAGAAGCGCGATATCTCATAGGGGAGCCCCCAGTGCACACTTCACAGGACCTCCGCCGGGCGGAGGCGGTACGGCTGGACGCCGTGTCGAAAACCTATGGCCGAGGAGACAGCCGGGTGGCCGCGCTCCGCGGGCTCACCATGAGCTTCGCCGACGGCACCTTCACCGCCGTGATGGGCCCGTCCGGATCGGGCAAGAGCACGTTCCTGCACTGCGCCGCCGGGCTGGTCCAGCCCAGCTCCGGCACGGTCACCGTCGGCGGCACCGACCTCGCCGGCCTGGACGACACCCGGCTGACCAAGCTGCGCCGCGACCGGATCGGGTTCATCTTCCAGTCCTTCAACCTGCTGCCCGCGCTGACGGTCATGCAGAACATCACGCTCCCGCTGCAACTGGCCGGACAGCGGCCCGACAAGGCCCTGATCCGCAACGTGGTGCAGCGCGTGGGCCTGGCCGAGCGCCTCGGTCACCTGCCGTCCGAGCTGTCCGGCGGCCAGCAGCAGCGCGTCGCCATCGCCCGCGCCCTGGTGACCCGCCCCGCCGTCGTCTTCGCCGACGAGCCGACCGGCGCCCTCGACACCCGCACCGCCGCCTCCGTGCTCGCGCTGCTGCGCGAGTCCGTCGACACCGCCGGCCAGACACTGGTCATGGTCACCCACGACCCGGTGGCCGCCTCCTACGCCGACCGCGTGGTCTTCCTCGCCGACGGCGCCTTCGCCGGCGAACTGCACCGGCCGACGGCCGACGCGGTCGCCGCCCGGATGACCAGGCTCGGCGCCTGGGAGGACGACAGCCACCGGCAGAACACGCCGCAGGCGTCGGGAGGGCGGTACTGATGTGGCGCCTGGCACTGCGCACCCTGAAGTTCCGCAGGACGAGCTTCGTCGCGACCTTCCTCGCCATGTTCCTCGGCGCCGCGATCGTCATCGGCTGCGGCGGCCTGATGGAGACGGGCATCCGCATGGCGGCCGACCCGCAGCGCCTCCAGGGCGCCCCGGTCGTCGTCACCGGTGAACAGACCTACAGCGGAACCGCCCTGACCGAACGGCACCGCATCGACCCCGCCCTGGTCGGCACGGTCGCCGCGGCCGACGGAGTGCGCGCGGCCGTCCCCGACGTGTCGTTCCCGGCCACCGTCCTCAAGGACGGCGAGCCGCTGACCGGCAAGTCCGCCTCGTACGGCCACGGCTGGGCCGGCGCCCGGCTCACCCCCTATACCCTCGCCGCCGGTGGATCCCCCGCCGCCGGCGGCGAGGTCGTCCTCGACTCGGAACTCGCGCGGCGCGCCGGCGCCCGCCCCGGGTCCACGGTCGACATCGTCGTCCAGGGCACCGACCGGCGATTCCGGGTCGCCGGCATCGCCGAGCAGCACGGTGACCACAACCCGGACGCGGCCGTCTTCTTCACGGACGACGAGGCGCGCACCCTCGCCGGCGGGCGCATCGACTCCGTCGCCGTCCTGCCCGCCGCCGGCCGGAGCGTCGCAGCCGTCGCGGACGCGGTGCGCTCGGCGGTCGGCGACCGCGCCGAAGTGCTCACCGGAGAGCGCCGGGGCCTGGCCGAACTGCCCGGCACCCTCGCGAGCAAGCGCACCGTCGTCATCCTCGCCGCGGTGTTCGGGTCGTCGGTCGTGCTGATCGTCATGTTCGGTGTCGCCTCCACCCTCGGTCTCTCCCTCCAGCAGCGCGCCCGCGAGATGGCCCTGCTGCGCGCCGTCGGCTCCACCCCCGAACAGCTGCGCCGCATGATCCTCAGCGAGACGGCCGTGCTGTCGGTGGCATCCGTACTGCTCGCCCTGCTGCCCGGATGGGCCGTCGGCCGGCTGCTGTTCGCCGTGCTGACCTCCAGCGGCGTGGTGTCGAAGGAGATCGTCTACCACGCCGGCCGGCTCCCGATGGCCGTCGGAGCGGTCGTCACCGTCCTGGCCGCGGCCGGCGCCACCCGCTTCGCCGGCCGCAAGGCCGCCCGCACCGAACCGGTCGCCGCACTGGCCGAGGCCACCGCCGCCAACGACTGGTTCAGCAGGACCCGGCTGCTGCTCGCCCTGTTCTTCCTCGTCAACGGCATCGGCCTGGCCGTCGCCACCGCCACCGTCATGGAGGACGGCCCGACCCTCGCCAGCACCGCCGGACCCGCCTCCGTGCTCTTCTGCATCGGCCTGGCCCTGCTCGCCCCCGGCATCACCAAGGCCATGGTCGTGCTGCTGAAACTGCCGGTACGCGCCCTGTCGGGCCTGTCCGGCCGGCTCGCCCTGCGCAACGCCGCCACCGCCAACGTCCGCATGGCGGGCGCCGTCGCCCCGATCGTCCTGCTCATCGGCATCGCCACGGGCACCCTGTACATGCAGTCCACCGAGGACCACGTCTCCCGCACCTCCTACGACCGCAACATCCTCGCCGACTACGTCCTCGACTCCACCACCGGCGGCTTCGCACCCGGCGTCGCCGGCCAGGTGCGCGCCACCCCCGGAGTCGCCGCGGTCTCCGAGTTCGTCACCAGCCGCGGCTTCGTGGACCGGCCCGGCGGCCCGGCCGAGGTCGACCTGCGCGGCGTCTCGGCCGACGGCGTGCGCCGCAGCCTCGACCTGCCCACCGTGGCCGGCTCCCTCACGGGCCTGCGCGGTGACACCGTGGCACTGTCCGACAAGAAGGCCCGCGAGTACGGCGTCCAGGTCGGCGACCGGCTCCCGATGCACCTCGGCGACGGCACCGCCGTACGTCCCACCGTCGTGGCCCTCTACACCGACAACCCCAAACAGCAGTACCTGACGCTGCCCGCGGCGGCCCTCGCCCCGCACACCGGTGACGGGCTGCCGCACCAGATCCTCGTCCGCGCCGCTGCCGGGAACGGCCCCGAAGTGCACCGGCGGCTGGCCGCGCTGGCCGCCGAGACACCCGGGACCGAACTGGACGACAGCTCCTCCCTGGCCGGCCGGAACAACCAGATCCAGCAGATCCTGGTGTCCGCCAACTACACCATCGTCGCCATGATCGTGGGCTACGCCGCCATCACCGTCGTCAACACCCTGGTCGCCGTCACCCGCAAACGGCGGGCGGAGTTCGGCCTCCAGCGGCTCACCGGCGCCACCCGCGCCCAGGTGATCGGCATGCTGACCGTCGAAGGCGTCCTCATCGCGGTCATCGCCACCGTCCTCGGCACGATCGCCTCGGCGACGACCATCGTCCCCTACAGCCTCGTCAAGAGCGGCTCGTACCTGCCCTCCGGGTCCGTCGGCACCTACCTGGCCATCGTCGGCGGGTCGCTGGCGCTGGTGTTCGGCGCCCCCCTGCTGCCCTCCTGGCGCGGCATGCGCAGCCCCGCCGTGGACACGGTGAAGGCCGCGTGAGCCACCCCCTGGCCGGGCCGTCCCCGCTTCCCCCGAGCGGGGACGGCCCCTCCGTGAGCGGCGGCCGGGGATGGGAACATGAGGACATGAAGACTGTGCCGGTCACGTGGCGCGGCCGGTTCGGCCGCGCCACCCTGGACACCCTGGTCGGCGTGGGCATCGCCACCGGCGCCCTGCTGTCGATCGTCCTCTTCGTCACCACCGCCTACTTCGTCATCCTGTGCCTGATCGGCATCGGCTTCCTCACGCTGCCCTATCTCACCCGGGCCGTGCGCCGGCTGTGCGACCTCAACCGGCGCGCCGCCACCCGCGCCGGAGTCCCGGTGGAACGGCCCTACCGGCCCGAACCGGAGGAGATCGAGAAGGACATCGTCGGCTGGATGCGCCGCTGCAAGTGGATCCTGGCCGACCCCGCCACCTGGCGCGACCTGCTGTGGCTGCTGCTCAACTGCGTCGTGGGCCTGGCCGGCTTCGTCCCGGCCGCCCTCCTCTACTACGCGGGCGAGGGCCTGTTCCTGGCCTGCGGCCTGTGGCGGCCCCTCGCGGACGACGGCCAGGGCCGCTGGTACGCCTCCGTCACCGTCGACAGCTGGCCGGCCGCGCTCGCCGCGGGCCTGCTGGCCCTCGTCGTGCTCGCCGGCTGGGTGTTCCTCGGCCCGCTGGTGCTCAGGGGACACGCCCACTTCGTCCGCTTCCTGCTCGGCCCGACCCGCCGGTCCCAACTGGCCTCCCGGGTACGGCACCTGTCCGAGACCCGGTCCGGCGCCCTCGACATCCAGGCCGCCGAACTGCGCCGCATCGAACGCGACCTGCACGACGGGGCACAGGCCCGGCTCGTCAGCCTCGGCCTGCAACTCGGCGCCGTGGACCGGAAGATGAGCCAGGACCCCGAGGAGGCACGGCGGCTGCTGCGACAGGCCCGCACCTCGTCCGTGCAGGCCCTGCGCGAACTGCGGGACCTGGTCCACGGCATCCACCCGCCGGTCCTCGCGGAGCGCGGCCTGGCCGACGCCCTGCGCGCCCTGGGCCTGGCCAGCCCCCTTCAGGTCACCGTGGTGGTCGACCTGCCCGGCCGGCTGCCCGACCCGGTCGAGTCCGCCGTCTACTTCGCGGTGTCGGAACTGCTCACCAACGCCCTCAAGCACGCCGACGCCCGGCACGTGGAGGTCGTCGCCTGGCGCGAGGACGACATCCTCCACGCCCGGATCACCGACGACGGCCGAGGTGGCGCGGACGCGTCGGCCGGGAGCGGTCTGGAGGGCATCCGACGACGGCTGGCATCCTTTGACGGGGTCCTCGGGATCGACAGTCCTCCGGGCGGCCCGACCGTGATCGAGATGGAGCTGCCGTGCGCGTTGTCCTCGCCGAAGACCTCTTCCTCCTGAGGCAGGGAATCATCCAACTGCTGGAGGCGTACGGGTTCGAGGTGGCCGCCGCCGTCGACAACGGCACCGATCTCGCCGCCGCGATCGCCGAGCACCGGCCCGACGTGGCCATCGTCGACGTACGCCTGCCGCCGACCTTCACCACCGAGGGCCTCCAGGCCGCGCTGCGCGCCCGGCGCGAGCGGCCCGGCCTGCCGATCCTCGTCCTCTCCCAGCACGTCGAGCAGATGTACGCCCGCGAACTGCTGGCCGACGGCACGGGCGGCATCGGCTACCTGCTGAAGGACAGCGTCCTGGACGACGAGCAGTTCATCGACGCCGTGCGCCGGGTCGCGGCCGGCGGCACGGCCATGGACCCCGCCGTGGTCGCCCAGCTGCTCACCAGCCACGCGCGGGACGAGCCGCTGGCCGCGCTCACCGCCCGGGAACGGGAGGTGCTGGAGCTCATGGCCGAAGGCTGCTCGAACACGGCGATCGCCCAGCGGCTGACCGTCACCGAGGGCGCCGCCGCGAAGCACATTTCCAACATCTTCACGAAGCTGATGCTGCCTCCGTCGAGCGACAGCAACCGCCGGGTGCTGGCGGTGCTCGCCTACCTCAACGCCTGAGGCCGTCCGCTGGGGCGGGTAGGGGTGGCCGGTCGCCGCCGCCGCGCGTGAGACTGCTGGGGCCCGCCCGCGCCCCCGCGCAGCCCCCGCCCGGAAGGGAAGCACCCGCCCCATGACCACGCTCACGGAGCACGACCGCCTCTGGATCCGCCGCTACCACCCCCGGCCGGACGCGGCGGCCAGGCTGGTCTGCCTGCCCCACGCGGGCGGCTCGGCGACGTTCTACCGTCCTGTGTCGGCGGCCCTGCCGGCATCCGTGGACGTGCTCGCGGTGCAGTACCCGGGGCGCCAGGACCGCCGGAGCGAGCCGTGCGCCGGCGGCATCGGCGAACTCGCCGACCAGATCACCTCCGTACTGCTGCCCTGGACGGACCGGCCGCTGTTCCTCTTCGGCCACAGCATGGGCGCGACCCTCGGCTTCGAGATCGCCCGCCGGCTGGAACGCGACCACGGCGTCGTCCCGGGCGCCCTGTTCGCCTCCGCCCGCCGGGCGCCGTCCTGCCCCCGCGACGAGACCGTCCACCTGCGCGACGATGACGGACTCGTCGAGGAGGTGCGGCTCCTCAGCGGCACGCACGCGTCGATCCTGGACGACGACGAGCTGATCCGCATGGCCCTGCCCGCGATCCGCGCCGACTACCGGGCCGCCGAGACCTACGTCTACGCACCGGGTCCCAACCTGCGGTGCCCCGTCGTCAGCCTGGTCGGGGACGACGACCCCAAGGTCACCGTGGACGAGGCCCGTGCCTGGTCGCGCCACACGGACACCGCGTCGGAGCTGCACGTCTTCGAAGGCGGCCACTTCTACCTGACGGACCGTCTGGAGGAGGTGCTCGCACTGCTGGTGCGGCACGTGACGCGGACGTGACGACGGTGTCCGCGGACGGCCGCCGTGCCCGGCTGCCGTCGCCCGTGCGCCGGCCTACTCCGGCTGGCTGACGACGCCCTTGCAGGCCGGAGTGTCGTCCGCGACGCCCGGCCGTGCCGCCGCCTTGACGGCGTTGAAGTCCGCCACGTACGCGTCGTGGGCGGCCGAGTCGTCGACCTTCAGCAGCGCCTCGTCGTTCTCCCGCAGGGCCGGCCCGCTGTAATTGTGGCTGCCCGTCCACAGGACCTTGTTCACCGCACCGTCGTACTTGCCGTCGATCAGCAGGTACTTGCTGTGCACGATGCGCGCGGGGGTGGCGGGGTCACCGTCGTGGTCGTCGTAGTAACAGACGGGGGAGAGGCCCGGGGCCGAGTGGAGGGTCTCCCAGGTGCCGGCGGAGCCCGAACTCTCCTTGCTGTCCGTGGAGGTGTACACGACCTCGACGGAGCAGCCGGCCTTCTTCAGCGTGATCAGCTTGTCGGCGACACCCTGCCGGGTGAACTTGAACATGGCGACCCTGACCTTCGTGTGCCTGGTCGCGCCGTCCTGGACGTAGGTGCAGGTGACGTTGTCGAGCGTGTTCCAGATGGTGTCGGTGGAGTTGCCAGTGCCCGGATAGTAGGGGAAGAAGTAGGCCTTGTACGGGCTCCAGGAGCTGGAGGTGTAGCGCCAGTTCTCCCAGTCCTTGCCGACCAGAGCGGAGAAGTACCCGCTGTAGGCGTGGTAGATGCCGCTGTTGCCCGCCACGACGTAGGCGTCGTTCCAGAACGCGCTGTACGCCGAGGGCGACATGTTGGAAGAGGTCTGCAGCACGACGTCCGCCGCGCCGGCCACCTGAGAGAACAGCCAGAACTTGTTGTGGTTGATGGAGGCGCCGAACTCCGGCCGGCCCAGGCACGACCTGCCGGCCGGGCACAGCGTGACGAACGAACCCTGCGTGGTGTCGGTCCCGAGGGCGTCGCGCAGGATGCCGTAACTGGCGTCCGAGGGGCGTGAACTGACGGTCGATTCGTCCAGCACCATCTGGACGTCGACGCCGCGCTGCCGGGCGTCCGCGAGGGCCTGGGCCACCTCCCTGTCCCACAGGTGGTACAGCGCGACCTTCACCGACGAGTTCGCCGGGGCCGATCCGACGTAGGTCAGGATCCTGGTGCGGATGGCGTTCTGCTCGGCCGCCGTCCCGAGCGGGTTGTTGAAGACGGGGCCGGACTGTTCGGTGCCCGCGGACGACGCCACACCCGGCTCGGCGCCGGCGGCCGAGGCCGCCGACAGTCCGGCCGTCAGCAGCGCCACCGCCACGGCGATGGCTCCGGCTCCGCGTGCACCAGGCCGCATGAGGTCCCCTCCCGTTGAACGAGCACGCCGTCCTCGCCCCTCGGGACGGCCGTGCGACTGGTGGATCATGACAGACCCCCCGCACGACAGTCACCCTCGCCGTCACGCCGCAGCCGCCGGCCCCGCACGCACGGCCCCGGCCGGCCCCGGCTCAGCCGTGCACGCTGATCGACCGGGCCGGGCACAGGTCCGCGGCCCGCAGGACCTCCTCGCGCAACGCCGCGTCCGGTTCCTCCCGCAGCACTTCTACGAGACCGTCGTCGTCCTGGTCGAACACCTCGGGGCTGAGCATCGCGCACTGGCCGGAGCCCACGCACCGGTCGCGGTCGGCGGTGACACGCATCTGGGGTTTCCTCCTCGGACCGGCCGTCACCAGGTGACGGGGAGTTCGTAGACGCCGTAGACCATGGCGTCGTCCTTGAACCGCAGCTCCTGCGGTGCGACTGCCAGCCGCAGTCCGGGGACGCGGCGCAGCAGCGTGCCGTACACGGCCTCCAGCTCGGCCCGGGCGAGATTGGCGCCGATGCACTGGTGGATGCCGTACCCGAAGGCCAGGTGGCTGCGCGCCTCCTTGCGGCGGATGTCGAGGGTGCCGGGGTCCGGGAAGACCGACTCGTCGTGATCGGCGGCGTTGTTCAGGGCGAGGATGCCCTCACCGGCCCGGATGGTGACACCGCCGACCTCGAGGTCCGCCACCGCCACCCGTGCCGTGCCGGAGTCGGAGATCGAGAAGACGCGGAGCAGTTCCTCGACGGCGTTCGGCAGCAGCCCGGGGTCGGCCCGCAGCGCGGCCGCCTGCTCCGGATGCCGCAGCAGGGCCAGCACACCGAGAGCGATCATGTTGGCGGTCGTCTCGTGGCCGCCGACCAGCATCAGCCGGGCCATCGTCACCACGTCGGCGTGGTCGGCGACCTGCTCGGCCCGGTTCTTCTCCAGGAAGCGGCTGATCAGGTCGTCGCCCGGCTCGCTCTCCTTGAGTGTGACCAGCTTGTCGAGGTACGCGTCCAGCGCCTGCACCGCGGCCCCGTACTCGGCCGGGCTCAGGTCGTGGTTCATCATCGCCGCCGACCACTCCTCGAACCGGGCGTGGTCCTCGTAGGGGACGCCGAGCAGTTCGCAGACGACCAGGGACGGCACCGGCAGCGCCAGGGCGGCGACCAGGTCCACCGGGCCGCCTTTCGCCAGCATCGCGTCGATGTGGTCGTCGACGATCTGCTGGATGCGCGGACGCATCTCCCGCACCCGCCGTGCGGTGAACTCCGGTATGAGCATGCGCCGTTGCGCGGTGTGCTCCGGCGGATCCATGTTCAGCATCATCAGCCGGACCTGCGCCAGCATCTCCTCGGGGATGTGGAACTGGTGCGGATAGCCCGGAAGTTTGAGGTTCGAGCTGGCCCGGCTGTCACCCAGCACCTGCCGGACGTGCTCGTGCCGGGTGACCAGCCAGGCCGGCTTGCCGTTCACCTTCAGGGCGGCCCGTGCGACGGGCTGGTCGGCCCGCAGCCCCGCGTACTCGTGCGGCTCGCTGAAGGGGCAGGTGCGCCGCATCGGGAACTGCGGGAGCGGCGCCCCCGTCTCGGGCGCGGTGTCGGCGGACTGGGTCATGGCTGCCTTTCGGGCGGGGGCGGTGACGGAAGCGGGCTGCGGCACGGTGCGGGGTCCGGCCGTCACCAGGTGACGGGCAGCTCGTAGAGGCCGTAGACGATGGCGTCGTCCTTGAACCGCAGCTCCTCGACGGGGGTGGCCAGGCGCAGCGTGGGAACCCGCCGCAGCAGCGTGGAGTAGACGACGTCCAGTTCCATGCGGGCCAGGTTCTGGCCGATGCACTGGTGGACGCCGTAGCCGAACGCCACATGGCTGCGGGCCTCGCGCGTCACGTCGAGCCGGTCGGGGTCGGGGAAGACGCGCTCGTCGTGGTTGGCGGCGTTGTTCAGCGGCAGGATGCCCTCGCCGGCCCGGATGGTCACCCCGCCCAGTTCCACGTCCTCCAGGGCGACCCGTGCGGTGCCCGCGTCGGAGATGGAGAAGAACCGCAGCAGTTCCTCGACCGCCTTCGGCATCAGCTCCGGCTCCGCGCGCAGGGCGGCGAGCTGGCCGGGGTGCTCCAGCAGGGCCAGCACGCCCAGGGCGATCATGTTGGCGGTCGTCTCGTGCCCGGTGACGAGCATCAGCTTGGCCATGCTGACGATGTCGGAGTGCTCCACCGCGGGCGCGTTCCGGTTGAACTCGATCAGCCGGCTGATCATGTCGTCGCCCGGCTCGCTCTCCTTCGCGGTCACCAGCCCGTCGACGTACCGGTCGAGTTCGTAGTGGGCGCGGCCCCGGTCCTCTTCGCTGATGTCGTGGTTCATGATGGCCCACGCCCACTCCTCGAACCGGCCGTGGTCCTCGTAGGGGACACCGAGGAGTTCGCAGATGACGAAGGACGGCACGGGCAGCGCGAGCGCGGTGACCAGGTCCACCGGGCCGTCGGCGCCCTTGGCGAGCATCTGGTCGATCTGCTGGTCCACGATCTGCTGCACCCGGCCGCGCAGCTCGCGCATCCGGCGGACGCTGAACTCCGGCGCCAGCATCCGGCGTTGCACGGTGTGGTCCGGGGGATCCATGGACAGGAAGGTCAGCGGCACCGACTGGAGGGTCTCCTCGGGCACCGGCACCTGGAGGGGATAGCCGGGGAGCTTCAGGTTGGCGCTCACCCGCGTGTCACCGAGCAGTTTCTTGTACAGGTCGTGCCGGGTGACCAGCCAGGCGGGCTTGCCGTCGACCTTCAGCCGCGCCCGGGAGACCGGCTCGGTCTCGCGCAGCCCGGCATAGGCGGCCGGCGGGCTGAAGGGACAGGCCCGCCGCATCGGGAACTCCGGCAGCGCGGCCTCGTCGGCCGGTTCGGCAGGTGCAGTCATC
The DNA here is from genome assembly GCF_009865385.1 of Streptomyces sp. SID486. Taxonomy (GTDB): domain Bacteria; phylum Actinomycetota; class Actinomycetes; order Streptomycetales; family Streptomycetaceae; genus Streptomyces. The sequence continues at coordinate 13,712 of NZ_WWJT01000504.1, forward strand.
ATGTCCTCTTCGCGCGGGAGGGAACGGGACGCGCCGGCGTCGGAGCGGCTCCGGGCTCGGCGCCGGTGCGGCGCTGTCGGCCGTCCCCCGCACGCTAGGCAGCCGTGGCCGAGGACCCCAACCCCTAGGCGCCCCTAAGGCGCCGCAGCACCTCCGGCGTGCCCCGGGCGGTGCCCGGACACCAGGTCGGCCTCGCCCGAGCCCCGAGCAGAGGAGAAACCTGCCCGGCTCGTCCGCTGCCCCACCGACCACGGCGCCGTCGACGTCGTTCTCCCCGCTCCACCGAGAGCGCGACCAGCACCTCACGAAGGCAAGCTGATCGGTGCCCGGTGAACATCCGTGATCGCCCAGGGGCCGCACGGCTACGGTCCACTCCATGCGCAGTGTTTTCGTGTTCCCCGCGGGTGAGCGTGCCGAGACCGTCGCGTCGCTCGATCGACATCTGCCCGAGCAGTGCGATCCCTGGACCATGGAGGGCGACCTCTACATCCGGATCGACGATGAACAGGCGGGCCACCTCTTCTCCGACTGGGATCCCGCGGACGTGGCTGCCCTCGAAGCGGCCGTCGGGCATCGTCCCAGCTGGGCAGTGCAGATCGACATCTCCGGACGAACCGACGGCACCACAGAGGTTCACCAACTGGTCGCGCTGCTGCTGCGACACGGAGGCGTGGCGACCGACGACTATTCCGCCCACCCCTGGACCTTGCAGGAAATCAAGTCCGGAGCAGTGAAGGACGGGCTACGCTTCTTCGACTGTCGCGCGTACTACGAACTCAACCGCGAGTAAGAACCTTCCCTGACTCGATCACCACGCAACGGCAAGTTCGGAGAAGCCTGCGTCCGCTGCCCTCTCCTCCACCCGGTCCCGCCCGGCGACCGACTGCACGTACTCTCTTTCCGATCCTTCGTGTGACGGCGTCGGGATGGGAAGCGGCCCCGCGAACCAGCCCCGAAGTGAGTCCCTGTTCCTGCGGATACAGTGAACAGCCGGCGCACGGCACCGACATCATTCAATGAAGTTCAGTAGCAGCAGACCTACGGGCCCGGCCACGGCTTCCGATGTCGGGTGCGGATACCGGCCTGCGCCCGGAACCCGCAGCGTGAAATCATCAAACGATGACCGAACCGAGCCGCGACGACGGCCGCCCCTTCCGGCGCGAGGGCGAGCGGATCGTCAACGAGATCGCCCAGGGGCTCCGCTCGTTGGAGGATGGTGTGGCCTGGTTCTCCGGCCTCGTCCCGGCACGCCGGCAGGCGGTTCTGCTGCAAGTCACCGGCTACGCGATGCAGGCGCACATCACGGCTGCGGACGGCCGTGCGGGGGTGGCGCGGTCCGGTGTGAAGCCCACGGCCAACCCCTCGGTGATGATCTGCATGGACCCGCCCCGTTACGGGTTCGCGGGCCTCCCCTCCGCCGAACACGTCACGGCGTTCCGCGTCCTCGTCTCCGTGTTCGCGGTTGCGGACGCTCGCCGCCGCGAGACGTACTGCAAAGGGGTCTGCGGACATGCGTGGCACAACCTGCCGGCGGAAACCGAACAGCCGTAGCATCGGCCGTTCCGGCTCTGGCCGGACGGCACACCGGCCGGCGCCTCCCGTGTGGCGCCCGGTCAGCCGACCGGGGCTCGTTCCGGTGTGGCCGCCGTCCGCGCCGACGCGAACCGGAAGGACGTCCGCCTGCCCGCGCTGCGCCTGGGTGAAGGCGCCGACGGGGGACCACTGGGACGAGAGCCGATGCGGCGGACGGGCGTGCGCTGCTGCGACCCCTCGCGGGGAGAACCCAGCCCCCTGCGGCAGTGATGGGGCCGACATCACACGGGTCAGGCCGAAAGCCCGGTCACGGGTACCGAGAACGACGAAGGCCAGGTGCAGCGTCGCTGACTTCGGCCACGACCCCACCCGTCTCGGGTACGGCACCCGGACCTCTAGGGGCGGTTAGGGGTCTGGTGGCGGCGCGGGGGCGGTTAGCGTCGGCTGCGGACCGCCGGTGCGGAGCGCTCTCAGCACCGGTTCTCCGGTCCCGGCCGGCGTCCCTTCCCCCGGCGGCCGCCGCGTCCCGCAGCCGAGCAGAGGTGATCAGCGTGTCCCCGGAACCCAGCGCGAAGGGCACCGTCCCCTTCCGGGAGTACCGGACCTGGTACCGGGTGACCGGTGAACTCGGCGCGGGGCGCCCGGCGGTCGTCGCCGTGCACGGCGGCCCGGGCAGCACCCACGACTATCTGCTGCCGCTCGCCCGCCTCGCCGAGGACGGCTGGCCGGTCGTCCACTACGACCAGCTCGGCAACGGCGGCTCGACCCATCTGCCCGGCAAGGACGCCGGGTTCTGGACGGTCGAGCTGTTCGAGGACGAACTGGCCAACCTGGTGCAGCGGTTGGGCATCGCCGACGACTACGTGCTGTTCGGCCAGTCCTGGGGCGGCCCCCTGTGCGCCCGGCACGCCATGACCGGCCCGCCCGGCCTGCGGGGGCTCGTCGTCGCCGACGCGCCCGCCTCGTACCCGCTCTGGCTGGAGGAGATGGCCCGGCTGCGCGCCGGGCTGCCGCCCGAGGTGCAGCAGACGCTGCTGCGGCACGAGGCGGCCGGCACCTACGACAGCGAGGAGTACCTCGCGGCCATGCGGGTCTTCTACGACCGCCATGTGTGCCGCCTGACGCCGTGGCCCCGCGACTTCCTGTCCTCGTTCATGGAGACCTACAACGACCCCACCGTGTACTACGCGATGAACGGGCCCAACGAGTTCCACGTCATCGGCTCGCTGAAGGACTGGTCGATCATCGACGACCTGCACCGGATCAGCACCCCGACCCTGCTGGTCAGCGGCCGCCACGACGAGGCGACGCCGGCCGTCGTCCAGCCGTACCACGACCACATCCCCGGAGCGCGCTGGGAGATCTTCGAGGAGTCCAGCCACCTGCCGCACCTGGAGGAACCGGAGCGGTTCTTCGAGGTCATGACCGACTTCCTCAAGAGCCTGTGAACGCGCGGCAGCCCGTCCCCGCGCACCGGCCCGCGAAAGGGGACCGCGCCATGGCGCACGACACCGCACCGGACGCCGCGCAGGACACCGCACCGGACACCGCAGTGGACGCCGAGCACGACACCGCACCGGACGCCGCGCAGGACACCGCACCGGACACCGCGCAGTACGCCGCCCCCGCCGGCGCCCGGGACGCCGCCCACGGCACCGCCCTCGTCTTCCCCGGCATGGGACCTGTCCCGTTCGCCGAGGTGGGCAGGTTCATGGTGGCCAACCCCTTCGCCCGGGAACTGGTCGCCGTCGCCGACGAGGCGCTCGGCTACTCCCTCGTGGACGCCTTCCGCACCTCCCCGGGCGACTACTCGGAGGCCGCCCAGGTCGCCTTCTTCGTCAACTGCCTCGCCTGCGCCCACTGGGCCCGCGAGCACCTCGGCGTCGAACCGGACATCGTCGCCGGACCCAGCTTCGGCGAGAAGGCGGCCATCGCCTACACCGGCGCCCTGGCGCTGCCCGACGCCGTCACCCTGACCGCCGAGATCGCCCGCTGCCTGGAGGACTACTTCGCCGAGGAGCACCGGGACATCGTCACCCTCTCCTTCGTCCGCGCACCGCGCGACGGCCTCGACGCCGTCCTCGCGGAGCTGACGGAGGCGGGGGAGTGGCACGAGATCTCCTGCCACATCGACGACGGCTTCTACATGGTCTCCCTCTCCGAGCACCGCGTGGCCTGGCTCGAGGAGCGGCTGCGCGGCATCGGCAGCCTGCCGCTGTACACCATGCGGCCACCCCTGCACGCCTCGGTGTTCCGCTCCCTGCGGGACAAGGCCGCCCGTGAGGTGGTGTCCCGCTACACCTTCGCCGACCCCCGGCTGCCCGTGGTCGCCGACCAGGACGGCAGGCTGCTGCGCACCGGCGAGGAGCTGCGCACCATGCTGCTCGACGGCTTCGACCACCCGATGAACTGGCCGAGCGTCACCGCCGCCCTCAAGGACGCCGGTGCCCGCCGCCTGTGTGTCGCCGGGCCCGACAGCCTCTTCGGCCGGGTGCCCTGCGCGACCCGCAACTTCGACGTCGTCGCCGCCCAGCCGCGGCTGGCGATGACCCCCCGGCGCCGCTCGCGCGCCGCCTGACCCGCCCGACCCGTAGGAGGCCCTCCATGTGGGACGACCAGTTCGAACAGATACTCCGCCCCTTCCTGCCGTTCCTTCCGCCGCAGGAGGAACTGACGCCGGAGTCCGACCTGAAGGATTTCGGCCTGGACTCGCTCGGCACCGTCCAGCTCCTCGGCACACTGGAGGAGGGCTACCAGGTCCGCTTCCGCGACAGCGCGCTCAGCATGGACACCTTCCGCACCGCCGGCGTGCTGTGGGACACCGTGCGGGGCATGCTGCAGAGCACCGCGAGCTGACGGGCCGCCACCGTGGACCCCACCATGGACGGCACGCTGTCCGGCCGGTTCGCGCGCGGTCTGGCCCTCGCCCCGGACCGGCCCGCGCTGCGCGCCGACGGCGTCGAGGTCACCTACCGCGAACTCCACGAACGCGCCCTGGTCCTGGCCGGTTCCCTGCTGGCCGGGTTCCCCGGCCGGCCGGGAGCCGTCGGCGTCCTGGCCGGCAAGGGGCCCACGGCGTACGCGGCCCTGCTCGCCGGGCTGTACAGCGGCGTCACCGTCGTACCGCTCCAGCCGGCCTTCCCCGCGGCCCGCACCCGGCAGATGATCGAGGCCGCCGGGGTCGGCGCGCTGCTCGCCGACGACGACGCCCTGCCCGCCCTCACCGCGCTGCACGCGGACGGCGTCGGCCTGCCGGCCCTCTTCGCGCCCGGGGGGCAGCCGATGCCGGTGCTCACCGTCGACACGGACAGCGCCCTGAAGGCCCCCATGCCCGCCCGGCCCGCCGACACCGCCTACGTGCTGTTCACCTCCGGCTCCACCGGCCGGCCCAAGGGCGTGCCGGTCACCCACGCCAACACCGCCCACTACTTCCGGCTGCTCGACGAGCGCTACGACTTCGGCCCGCACGACGTCTTCTCACAGACCTTCGACCTCAACTTCGACTGCGCGATGTTCGACCTGTTCTGCGCCTGGGGCGCCGGCGCCGCCGTCGTGCCCGTACCGGCCCGGGCCTACGCGCACCTGCCGGAGTTCGTGGCGGAGCAGCGCATGACCGTGTGGTTCTCCACGCCCAGCGCGATCACCCTGGTGCGCCGCACCGGTGGTCTCACGCCGGGGGCGCTGGCGTCGCTGCGGTGGAGCTTCTTCGCGGGGGAGGCGCTCAGCTGCAAGGACGCCGAGGACTGGGCCGCCGCCGCACCGGGCGCGACACTGGAGAACCTCTACGGCCCGACCGAACTGACCATCACCGTCACCGCGCACCGCTGGACGCCGGGACGGCACCTGAACGACATGGTGCCGATCGGCGCCGTCCACCCGGGCCACGAGACCCTGCTGCTGGGCCCCGACGGCACGCCGACCACCGGTGACGAGGGCGAACTGTGCATCGCCGGCCCTCAGCTGACCCCCGGCTACCTCGACCCGGCCGACGACACCGGACGGTTCCTGACCAGGGACGGCCACCGCTTCTACCGCACCGGCGACCGCGTCCGGCGGTCCGGCGACGGCGGCTGGCTCTACCTCGGCCGCCAGGACGCACAGGTCCAGGTACACGGCATACGGGTGGAACTGGCCGAGGTGGACGCCGCCGCGCGCACCTGCCCCGGCGTCGAGGACGCCGTGACCGTGGCCGTACCCGTGGACGGCACCGTGGAGCTCGCCGTCTTCCACACCGGCGCGCCCGTGCCGCCCGCCCGGCTCGCCCGGCACCTGCGGGAGCTGCTGCCCGCCGCCGTCGTCCCGCGCGCCTACCACCACCTGGACGCGCTCCCGCTCAACTCCAACCGCAAGACCGACCGCAGGAAGCTCGCCTCCCGGGCCTCGGACATGCGGCAGCCCGCCACAGCGGGAGGCTCACACGAAAGGCGGCACGAGTCGCAGTGAACGGTCAACCGACAGCGCAGGCCCGCACCGACGCCCGGCTGCACGACCTGCTCGACGAGGCCACGGCCGAGCGCCCCGACGCCCCGGCGGTCGCCGACGGCACCGGCCGCTGGACCTACCGGGAACTCACCGCCCACAGCCACGCCGTCGACGCCTGGCTGGAGGAACAGGGCATCGGCCACGGCGACCGGGTGCTCGTCCAGCTGCCCAGCACCCGCGAACTCGTGGCGCTGCTGTACGGCACCGCCCGCCGCGGCGCCGTCCTCGTCCCCGTCAACACCGGCATGAAGGACTACCACCTGCGGGCCGTCGTCGGGAACGCCGAGCCGTCGCTGGTCGTCGTCACCGACCCGGCCGTCGACCGGATCACCGCCCTCGCCGACGGGGTACCCGTGCTCGGCCTCGGCGCGGTCCGGCGGCGGATCACCGCCCTGCGCGAGCGCGAGGCCCGCGCCGGCGGCGCCGACGTCGGCCCCGAGGACATCGCCGTCCTCGTCTACACCTCCGGCTCGACCGCGGCCCCCAAGGCGGTGATCTGCCCGCACGGCCGGATGGTCTTCGCCACCGAGGCCATCAACCTCGAACTCGGCTACCGCCCCGACGACGTGGTCTTCTGCCGGTTCCCCATCTCCTGGGACTACGGCCTGTACAAGGTGCTGCTCACCGCGGCCGGCCGCAGCGAGATCGTGCTCGCCGACGGCGAGTCCGACCTGGTCCTGCTGCGCCGCATCCGGGAGACCGGCGCCACCGTCGTGCCGATCGTGCCCTCCCTGGCCACCATGATCTGCGCCCTCGCCGAACGCGAACCCGGCCAGGAGTCCCGGGTGCGCATGTTCACCAACACCGGTGCCGCGCTGGCGAAGACCACCGCCGACGGGCTGCGCACCGCTTTCCCCGGCGCTGAGGTGGTCATCCAGTTCGGACAGACCGAGTGCAAGCGCGTCTCCGTGCTCCCGCCCGCCTTCCAGGACGCCAAACCCGACTCGGTCGGCCGCCCGCTGCCCGGCACCCGCGCCTTCGTCGTGGACGACGACGGCACCGAGCTGCCGCCCTGGCGGACCGGCGAGATCGTGGTCGAGGGCCCGCACGTCATGCCCGGCTACTGGCGGGCCCCGGAGCAGACCGCACGTGCCTTCCGCCCCGCGGCCGACGGCGGACTCAGGCTGCACACCGGCGACTTCGGCCATGTCGACGAGGACGGCTTCCTCTACTACGAGGGCCGCCGCGACGACATGTTCAAACACAAGGGCGTGCGCATGAGCACCACCGAGATCGAGGCCGCCGCCACCGACGTCCCCGGGGTCCGGGCCGCCGCCGTGCTGCCGCCCGCCGAGGGCCGCGACCTCGCGGTGTTCGCCGAGGGCGACATCGACCCGCACGCCCTGCTGAAGGAACTGTCGCTGCGGCTGGAGCCCGCGAAGGTGCCCGGCGTCAGCCGTGTCGTGGCCGAGCTGCCGCTGACCCCGCACGGCAAGCACGACCGCAAGCGGCTCGCCCGCCTCCTGGAAGGACCCACCCCGTGACCGGCCCCACCGAACTCGCCGAGCGCTTCGGCACCCCGTCCTACGTGTACGACCTGGACCGGGTGGCCGCGGCCCGCGACGACCTGTTCGCCGCGCTGCCCGACGAGGTCGAGGTGTTCTACGCCGCCAAGGCCAACCCCCACCCGGAACTCCTGCGCGAGCTGCGCTCCGGCGGCGCCCGCGGCTGCCGCGCCGAGATCAGCTCCGTCGGTGAACTCGGCGCGGCCCTGGAGGCCGGCTTCCCCGGCGACCGGATCCTGTACACCGGACCCGGCAAGACCACCGAGGAACTGACCGAGGCGCTGACCCGCGGCGTCCGGCTGTTCTCCACGGAGTCCCCGGGCGACCTGCGCCGCGTCGGCGAGTGCGCGCTCGGGCTCGGCCTCACCGCCGACTGCCTGATCCGCGTCAACAACGCCACCGGCGCGGCGGCCACCAGCATCCGGATGACCGGGGTGCCCTCGCAGTTCGGCTTCGACAGCGAGACCCTGCCCGGCCTCGCCGCCGAACTGCGCGAGGTGCCCGGCACCAGCATCGCCGGACTGCACTTCTTCCCGCTGAGCAACGCCAAGGACGAGGCGAGCCTCATCGCCGAGTTCCGCCACACCATCGCCACCGCCGCCGCCCTCCAGGACGCCCTCGGCGTCACCTTCCGCTTCGTCGACATCGGCGGCGGATTCTCGGCGCCCTACGCCGTGCAGGGCGAGCGGCCGGTCTACGGCGAGCTGTGCGAGGCCCTCGCCGGGACACTCGACGAGCACTTCCCCGGCTGGCGCGGCGGCGCCCCCCGGATCGCCTGCGAGTCGGGCCGCTACCTCGTCGCCGACAGCGGCACCCTGCTCACCTCCGTCGTCAACGTCAAGGACAGCCGCGACCGGCGCTACCTGGTCCTCGACGCCGGCATCAACACCTTCGGCGGCATGTCCGGCCTCGGCCGCATCATGCCGGTCTCCGTCGAGCCGTACGAGTCCGTGGGCGCGGACGGCACCCCCGCGAGCCTCGCCGGTCCGCTGTGCACCCCGGGCGACCTGCTCGGCCGGGACGTCCCGCTGCCCGAACTGGCACCCGGCGACCTGCTCACCGTGCCCAACGCCGGTTCCTACGGCCCCACGGCCAGCCTGCTGATGTTCCTCGGCCGGCCCGCGCCCGCCGAGATCGTGGTCCGCGGCGCCGAACTGGTCTCCGTCTCCCGCATCCGGCACACCCGAACCTACGAACACGGACAGGCCCTGTGATGAGCCCCATCCCCTTCCCCACCACCGCTGCCGGTGACCAGCCCGTCCTCGTGGCCGGCGGCATCTCCGACTCCCACACCTGGAACCTCGTCTACCTCCAGCTCCTCCTCGAAGAGGAGGGGCACCGCGTGGTCAACCTCGGCCCCTGCGTCCCCGAGGACCTGCTCATCACCGAGGCCCTCGCCCACCGCCCGGCCCTCATCGTGGTCAGCAGCGTCAACGGCCACGGCTACCACGACGGCATGCGCACCGTCACCCGGCTGCGCGAACACCCCGGACTCACCGACGTGCCCGCCGTCATCGGCGGCAAGCTCGGCATCGCCGGTCCCTGCGGCAGCGACGAGGTCGACGCGCTGCGCGCCGCCGGCTACGACGCGGTGTTCGACGACAGCGCCGAGGGCGTGGCCGCGTTCCGGCAGCTGCTCGCGACGCTGCCGCAGCGGGCCCTGGTGTGACCGGCGTCGGGTTCGGCGCGTTCGTGCGCCGGGCTCACGACGCCGGCCGCCTGGTGGTCCAGCCCCGGATGGGGATGAGCAGTCCGGAGCGGATGCGCGCCGGACTGCTCGCCACCCGGGACGCGGCGGCGACCACCGTCGGCACGATCACCCTGGACAGCTACACCCGGGTCGGTGACCTGGAGTCGGCCGGACTGGCCGTCCTGGAGGGGGTCGCCCTCAACGGCTACCCGATCGTGAGCCACGAGACGACCACCACCCTGAACGTGCTCGACGGCATCCACGGCCCCGGCTTCCCCGTCCAGGTCCGGCACGGCTCGGCCGCGCCGCAGGACATCTTCCGGGCGCTGACGGCCGTCGGACTCGACGCCTCCGAGGGCGGCCCGGTCTCCTACTGCCTGCCCTACGGCCGGGTCCCGCTGCGGGACTCCGTCGCCCACTGGGCCGCCTCCTGTGAACTGCTGGCCCACCTCGCCGAGTCCGGCGCCGAACCGCACCTGGAGACCTTCGGCGGCTGTGTCCTCGGCCAGCTCTGCCCGCCCGGCCTGCTCGTCGCCGTCAGCTTCCTGGAGGCGCTGTTCTTCCGCCGGCACGGCATCCGCAGCATTTCGGTGAGTTACGCCCAGCAGACCGATCCGCGCCAGGACGCCGAAGCCGTGGCCGCGTTGCGCGCCCTGTGCACCCGGTTCCTGCCGGACACCGAATGGCATGTCGTCGTCTACGCCTACATGGGGCTCTATCCGGAAACGGAGGACGGCGCCTACCGGCTGCTCGGAAAAGCGGCCGAACTCGCCGTCAGCAGCGGATCCGAACGGCTCATCGTGAAAACCGTCGCGGAATCCCGCCGCATTCCCACCGTGGCGGAGAACGTCGCCGCCCTCGAACACGCGGCAGCGGTCGCGGCGCGCACCCCGCGCGCCCCGCTGGACGGCACCGGCACCCAGACGTACGCCGAGGCGTCGGCGCTGGTGAACGCAGTGCTGGAACTGGACGACGACCTCGGTACGGCGCTGCTGGCGGCGTTCGCCGAGGGACTTCTCGACGTTCCCTACTGCCTGCACCCGGACAACGCCGGATCCAGCCGGAGTTATATCGACGCGGACGGCAGGCTGTGCTGGGCCGACATCGGGAAGATGCCGCTGAAGGGTATCGCCGACGTACGCCCGAAGCAGGCGGTCACCTCCGCGGGACTGCTCGAATCACTGTCCTATGTGCGCCGTTCCCACGACCGGTACGACCCCGCGGACACGCGGGCCCGTGCACCCGCCCGCCCCTAGGGGTGCTTAAGGGTGTGGCCTTTCGGGGGCCGTCACTACGGTGTGGAAAAAGGTGAGGAAAACCGGTGTCGGCCGAAAGTGGAGATGCGTGGATGAACGGGCCCGGACACGACTCAGCGCTGGCACGGCGGCTCGCCACTGCCGTACCGTCCCAGCACCGCAGGCTGGTCACCGAACTGGTACGGACCGCCGTGACCGAGGCGATCGAGGCGGCCCGCCCGGGCACGGTGGACTCCCTCGACCCGGCCGCCCCCTTCTCCGCACAGGGACTCGACTCGCTCGCCGCCGTCGACCTGCACCGGCGGCTGACCGAACGAACCGGCCTCGACCTGCCGGTGGCCCTCGCCTACGACTGCCCCACCGTGCAGGACCTCGCCGCCCGGCTGCTCGCCGAGGTGCACGGGCACACGGACGACCCGGCCGGGCCGGCCGGTGACGACACGTCCGGCGAACCGGTCGCGGTGGTCGGTATCGGCTGCCGCTTCCCCGGCGGCGTCTCCTCGCCCGCCGACCTGTGGCGGCTGCTGACCGACGGCGGCGAGGTCCTGTCCGGCTTCCCCCGGGACCGCGGCTGGGACCTCGACGCCCTCTACGACGAGGACCCCGAGGTCCCCGGCAGCGCCTACGTCCGCAGCGGCGGCTTCCTCGACACCGCCACCGAGTTCGACGCCGACTTCTTCGGCATCAGCCCACGCGAGGCGCTCGGCATGGACCCGCAGCAGCGGCTCGTCCTGGAGACCTCCTGGCAGGCCCTGGAGGACGCCGGCATCGACCCCACGGCCCTGCGCGGCACCCCGGCCGGCGTGTTCCTCGGCGCCGAGATGCAGGAGTACGGCCCGCGCCTGCACGACGCACCCGACGGACTCGACGCCTACCTGCTCGCCGGGAACGCGGGCAGCGTCATCTCCGGCCGCGTCGCCTACGTCCTGGGCGCCGAGGGACCGGCCGTCACCGTCGACACCGCCTGCTCCGCGTCCCTGGTCGCCGTCCACCTGGCCTGCCGTTCGCTGCGCCAGGGGGAGTCCTCGCTCGCCCTCGCCGGCGGGGTGGCCGTCATGGGCGGCCCGGGTGTCTTCACCGCCTTCAGCCGGCAGCGCGGTCTCGCACCCGACGGCCGCTGCAAGGCGTTCGCCGCCGCTGCCGACGGCACCGGATTCGCCGAGGGCGTCGGCGTGCTCGTCCTGGAACGGCTGAGCGACGCCCACCGCAACGGCCACCGTGTCCTCGCGCTCGTCCGCGGCTCCGCCGTCAACCAGGACGGCGCCTCCAACGGCCTGACCGC
>NZ_WWJT01000505.1 GCF_009865385.1 Streptomyces sp. SID486
GGCGGTGCCGCGCGTCTCGGCGTACGCGGCGGCGGCGTCCAGCGCCTGGGCGGTGGCGCGGCGCTCGGGGCCGTGCGGCCGCAGCAGCCCGGGCGCCATGCCGACCAGCCAGGCCCAGACGCCCGCGGCCAGCGCCAGGGCGACGTGCCCGGGGACCTGGCCGGGGCTCTGCGGTGCGAAGAGCGACGCGGAGCTGATGAAGGTGAGGACCACGTTGCCGGGCGGTCCGACGCGGGTGGCGTCGCACACCGTCTTGTGGACGGCGGCGAGGACGGCGCCCACGGTGACGAGGACGACGGCGTTCATGGTGAGCGCCGCGGCGGACAGGGCGACGGCGAGACCGCCGACCATGCCTAGCACCACCCAGGCCAGCGTCCGGGCCCGGGCGGCGTAGGGCCGGTTGTGGCCGTAGAGCGCGCACAGCGATCCGGCCATCGTGTACATGGCGAGGTCGAGGCGGCCGAGGGCGAGCAGCGTGAGGTTGGGCGGGGCGACGGCGGCCACCACGCTCAGCGCGGGCTTGAACCAGATGTCGGAGGGGCGCCCGAGGCGCAGGGCGTCGGCGAGGGGAAGGCGGCGGGAGGGGGCACTGCTCATGCCACAAACTTAACACGTGTTTTACTGGTAAAACTTCTGTTCGCGCTCCCCGCACGCTCCCGGCGTACACCCTTGCGCTCGCGTGTGCTCCCTCGCTCCTGGGCATCGCTTCCCTCGACGACCGTCGAGCGGGGAGGTCCGCGTGCACGGACCGGTGTCGACAGCCTGGCTGCTGGTCGCGCTGTGCGCGGCGACCGGGGCCTACTGCCTGCTGCGGATGCGCAGCGGCATCGGGGAACAGCGCCGGGCCGCGGGCGGCGAGGCGCTGATGGGATTCGGCATGGCGGCGATGGCGGTACCGGCGGCGGTGTTCACCCCGCCCAGGTGGGCGTGGCCCCTGTACGCGGCCGTGTTCGGCGCGGCGGCTCTGCGCGCGCTGTGGGCCGGGCGCGGCGGCCGGCGCCATCTGCATCATCTGGTGGGCAGCGCCGCGATGGTCTACATGGCGGTGGCGATGGCCGTCTCCCCGCACACCGCCCACCACACGCACGGCGGCACCGGTGTGCCGCTGCTGACCGGCGTGCTCCTGCTCTACTTCGCGGGCTACGTGCTGCTCTCCGGTGTCCGCCTGATACCCGCCGTCGCCCCGGCGGGCGCGCCCCCGCCCGCCCCCGCCGGCTGGGGCGACCGCCCGGAGCTGGCGCGGGCGTGCCGGCTGTCGATGGGGATCGGCATGGTGGCCATGCTGCTGACGATGTGAGGCCGCCGCACCGAGGGCGACGGGCGCGGGGGCGGCCCGAGGCCGGTGGAACGGCCGCGCCGATCCGGACAGAACCCGGACGCTTGGGACGCCCGGGCCGAGCGAGGCGGGCCGAGGCCGGTGGAACGGCCGCGTCGATTACGTCACTTCGGCACCGCGGAGCGTACCGCCGGGCGGCCTCGCACTCGTAGGGTACCGATCATGATGGTCCCCGTGGCCCTGTTGCTGCTCGGTGCCCTGACCGCCGTCGTCGCCCCGCGGCTGCTCGCCCGGTCCGACTGGCCGGACCGCGAGCCGGTCGTCGCCCTGTGGGTGTGGCAGTGCGTCGTGGCGGCCGTCCTGCTGTGCTGCGCCCTGTCGATGACGCTCAGCGCCGCGGCCGCCTGGCAGGCGGTGCGCGGGCATGTATTCGCCAGCGCACCGCGCGCGGTCGTGGACGCGTACGCCCTCGGCACGGCCGGCCCCTGGGCCGCGCCCACCGCCGTACTCCTCGCCGCCGGCGGCCTGTGGAGCCTGGCGATGCTGGTCCGCGAAGTAGTACGGTCCCGGACGCGACGGCGCGGACGGCGGGCCGAACTCCTGGTCCGCGCACCGCTGTTGCCCGGTGAGGAGCCGGCGGCCGGCCGGCTGGTGGTCCTGGAGGGCGACCGCCCCGACGCCTGGTGGCTGGCCGGCACGGCACCCCGGCTGGTCATCACCACGGCCGCACTGCGCCGGCTCGGGGGACGGCAGCTGGACGCCCTGCTCGCCCACGAGCAGGGGCATGCCCAGGCCCGGCACGACTGGCTGCGGCACTGTTCGGCCGCGCTGGCGGGCGGGTTCCCGCGGGTTTTGGTGTTCGCCGCGTTCCGCGACGAGATGCACCGGCTGGTCGAGCTGGCCGCGGACGACATGGCCTCCCGTCGCTTCGGCCGCCTCACGACGGCCCTGGCCCTGGTCGAACTCAACGAGGAACGGGGGGTGTTCGGGCCCGGCCCGACGCCGCAGGCGCACGTACCGCAGCGCGTGGACCGCCTGCTGACCGCCCCGGACCGCCTCCCGGCCCGGCACCGGCTGCGTCTGACGGCGACCGCCGCACTGGTGCCGGTGCTCCCCGTACTGGTGGCACTGGTGCCGGCACTGCGGACGCTGGGCTGACGCACGGCGGCGCAGGCAGGGAGCCGGGCTGCGCGGAAGCGGCCGGCGGACGCGCCGGCCCGACACGACCCGCCGAAGGGCGCCGGCCGGAAGGGAACCGGGGCCGACGCCTCGCCGGTCGTCTTGGCCGTGGCCGCCCGATCAACAAGGATCACGGCATGCACCGACGCCCCACCCCTCCCCCGCCCCCAC
>NZ_WWJT01000506.1 GCF_009865385.1 Streptomyces sp. SID486
CCGTGCCGTGTGCCGTGCCCTCCCGCTCCGCCCCGGCGCGCTCCCGGGCCGCCCGCAGGGCCCGGCGGGCGGCGTCCGAGGGGCGGGACCCGCCGGTGTCCGTCATGGCGTCCTCCGCAGGGAGACGAGGTCGGACAGCTCACGGTCGGTCAGTTCGGTCAGCGCCGCCTCGCCGGTGCCGAGGACGGCGTCGGCCAGTGCGCGCTTGGCGGCGAGCATCTCGGCGATACGGTCCTCCACCGTGCCCTCGGTGACCAGGCGGTGGACCTGGACGGGCTGGGTCTGGCCGATGCGGTAGGCGCGGTCCGTGGCCTGCTCCTCGACGGCCGGGTTCCACCAGCGATCGAAGTGGATCACGTGTCCCGCGCGGGTGAGGTTCAGGCCCGTACCGGCCGCCTTCAGGGAGAGGACGAGGACCGGGGTCTCACCGTTCTGGAAGCGGTCGACCATGCGCTCCCGCTCCGGGACCGGGGTACCGCCGTGCAGCAGGTCCACGGGGATCGCGCGGGCGGACAGGTGGGCGGCGAGGAGGCGGGCCATGCCGACGTACTGGGTGAAGACGAGCGCGGAGCCGTCCTCGGCGAGCAGGGTGTCCAGCAGTTCGTCCAGGAGCGCGAGCTTGCCGGAGCGTGCGGCCTGCCGGTCGGCGCGGGCGTCCTCCTTCAGGTAGAGCGCCGGGTGGTCGCAGATCTGCTTCAGGGCACCGAGCAGCTTCAGGACCATGCCCCGGCGTGCCATGCCCTGCGCCGTCTCGATCGCCAGCATCGACTCGCGCACCACCGCCTCGTACAGCGCGGCCTGTTCCCGGGTGAGGGGCACCGGGTGGTCCGTCTCTGTCTTGGGCGGCAGTTCGGGGACGATGCCCGGGTCGGACTTCTTGCGCCGCAGGAGGAAGGGGCGGACCAGCCGGGAGAGGCGCTCCACGGCCTCGGCGTCCTCGCCGTTCTCCACCGCGCGGGCGTGCCGCGCCCGGAAGGACTTCAGCGGGCCGAGGAGTCCGGGGGTGGTCCAGTCGAGCAGGGCCCACAGTTCGGAGAGGTTGTTCTCCACCGGCGTGCCGGTGAGCGCCACGCGCGCGGGGGCGGGGATGGTGCGCAGCGCCTTGGCGGTGGCGGAGTAGGGGTTCTTCACATGCTGGGCCTCGTCGGCGACGACCATGCCCCAGGGCTGCTCGGCGAGGCCGGCCGCGGCGGAGCGCATGGTGCCGTACGTGGTGAGGACGAAGCCTCCCGCGACGCCTTCCAGGGTGCGGTCCTGGCCGTGGAAGCGGCGCACGGGGACCCCGGGCGCGAACCGGGTGATCTCCCGCTGCCAGTTGCCCAGGAGGGAGGCCGGACAGACGACGAGGGTCGGCTCGCCGCGGGCCCGCTTCAGGTGCAGGGCGATGAGGGTGATCGTCTTGCCGAGGCCCATGTCGTCGGCGAGGCAGCCGCCGAGCCCGAGCGAGGTCATCAGGTCGAGCCAGGCCAGACCGCGCAGCTGGTAGTCGCGGAGGGTGGCGTCCAGGCCGGGGGGCGGGGTCGCGGGGCGCAGGCCCTCGGTGAGCCGGTCGCGCAGGGCGGCCAGCGCGCCGACGGGGACGACCTCGACGTTCTCCCCGTCGACCTCGGCCTCGCCGGTCAGGGCCACGGAGAGCGCGTCGACCGGGTCCAGCAGGCCCAGTTCGCGCTTGCGTGCCTTGCGGACCAGCGCGGGGTCGACCAGCACCCAGCGGTCCCGGAGCCGTACGACGGGCCGGTGGGCCTCGGCGAGCGCGTCCATCTCGGCCTCGCCGAGCGGATCGCCGCCGAGCGCCAGCTGCCAGCGGAACCGCAGCAGGTCCTCGCTCTCGAAGAAGCCGGTGCCGTCGGTCGCCGAGCCGGGCGCCGGACGGACCACGGCGGTGGCGGTCAGGTCGCGGGCGAGGTCCCGGGGCCAGTGCACGGCGACCCCGGCGGCGGCCAGCCGGCTCGCCGCCACGCCGAGCAGCTCGCCCAGCTCCTCCTCGGACAGGGCGAGGACGTCGGGTACGTCCTGCTCGGCGAGGCGGCCCAGGGGCGCCCACACGCGGGCGGCGCGCCGGACGGCGAGGGCCGCGTCCACGCGCGCGCGGGGGCCGAA
>NZ_WWJT01000507.1 GCF_009865385.1 Streptomyces sp. SID486
GGATCACGCGGCGCGCAACGTCATCAGCACGGCCCGCGGACGGGAGCCGTCCGGGCCCGCCCAGCCGGTGGCGACATGGCCGAGGGCCCCGCGCGCGGGCGGCGGCGGGTTCTCCGCCACGGGGGTGAGGACCCGGTGCACGTGGAGGATCGTGTCGTGGGGCGCGGGCAGCCGGGTGCCGTCCGCGTCGTCGGCCGGCACGGGCACACGGCCGTCCGGCGCGAACGGGGAGCCGGTGTACGAACGGCTCACCTCGTGGTCGGGCGTGTCGGTGACGCTCTGGGCCATCGCCCGCGCCCGGCCCTCGATCAGCGCCAGCAACTCGGTGACCAGCACCGGGTCGTGGCAGCCGTCGTAGACCCAGCGCGGGCCCAGCACCCCGTGCTCCATCGTGCCGACGAGGGCGTGCTCGGCGCCCTCCAGCGGCGCTCCGCGGTAGGTGAGCGGCACCAGGTAGGCCGTCCGCTCGGGGTCCGTGGTGTCGGTGGCCACGAGGAACTCGATGCCGACCTCGCCCTCGGGGTCGTCGAGCCGGAAGCCGCCGGACCGCTCCAGGACCGGGTCCGGGCCGCCCCGGTACCACGGGCGGGTGGGGAGCCACCGGGCGAGCAGTTCGGTCTTGGTGGGTTTCAGGGTGGTGTGGTGGATGACGGCCATGCCCTCAGGTGCCTCCCGTGCGCGCGGACGATTGAGTGCGCTCAGCCTTCCACACCGTCCCCGCCGCACAGCGCCGGGGACAACAGCGCCCAAGGGTTGGGGGGTTCGCCCGTCACCGGCCCGCAGACCGCCGCGCCCCGCCCGTGCGCCGTACGGACGGCGAGCGGGACCAGGGCCTCGGGGACGCCGTAGACGAGGTGGCACAACCGGTCCGGCGGGTACCTGGCGGTCCACAGCGGCCGGGTGAAGGACGAGACGTACGTGGTCCAGTGCCCCTCGAAGGTGACGGTCAGGTCGGCGAGCCTTACGTAGCCGGGATCCGGGTGGACGCCAGGGTTGAGGACGACCGTCGAGGCACCCGACCGCCGCAGGTCACGCACCAGCCGCCGGCAGTCGGGCAGCCCCTCCGGACCGGCGGTCACCCGGTCCAGGAAGCAGCCGTCGGCCTCGTACCAGTCCTGGTGCCGGCGCATGTCCTCCATGACCAGGGACCGGTCCCGGACCCCGTAGTCGGTGTCGACGTAACCGAGCAGGCGGGCCCCGGCCGTGCGCAGCGCCCGCGCGGCCGCGGTGAACGCGGGATCGGGAGCGTCGCCCGGCCCGCTCGCCGGGTTCAGCACGACCGCGCGGGTACGGGCCACCGCCCCGATGAGCCGGTGCCAGGCGCCGGGATCCTCGGCCGGGTGCACGTACAGCGGTACCAGCAGGCTCATGGCACGCGCTCCAGCGTGGCCGCCCACAGCGCGGCCAGGGCGTCGTCGAGGCTGTGCTCCGGCCGCCAGCCCAGGGCCCGCGCCGCGGCGGAGACGTCCGAGCACTGCCAGGACACCTGCCCCGAGCGCGCCGAGCCGCCCGTGCTCTCCTCCAGCCGCCCGCGGAACCCCGCGTGCCGGGCCAGGCCGTGCGCCAGCTCGCGCACGGGTACGGCGGTTCCACTGCCGACGTTCAGCACGGGCGGGAGCGGTCCGGGCGTCGTGACGGCGAACTCCGCGGCCCGGGCGACGTCGCGTACGTCGACGAAGTCGCGGTGGGCGGAGAGGTCCCCGAGGCGCAGCACCGCCTCCGGGTCCCGGCCGGAGGTCCGGAGCAGGCCGGCCAGCCGGCCGGGCAGGCTCGCCACGGGCGCCCCCGGCCCGACCGGGTTGCCGACCCGCAGCACCACCGCGTCCAGTGCGGCGGAGGTCACCGCGAGGGTGCCCGCCAGTTTGGTCGCGCCGTACGACGTGACCGGACAGGCGGGTGCCGACTCGGTGACGGGTGCGTCCGGGGTGCCCGGCCCGTACTCGGCGGCCGAACCCAGGTGCACCAGGCGGGCCGTGGGCGCCGCCTCGCGCAGCGCGGCGCAGAGCGCGGCGGGGCCGCGGGCATTGACTTCGGCCAGGTGCACGGCGTCGCCGCCGGTGGCGCCCGCGCAGTTGACCACGG
>NZ_WWJT01000508.1 GCF_009865385.1 Streptomyces sp. SID486
GCGCGCCCACCACGCCACGGCCGCCGTGTACAGGGCGATGCCGAGCACGTCGAGCGCGACCACCTGCCAGCCGGCGTCCGCCGCGGTCTCGTCACCGGCGAGGCCGTCCACCACGGCGGCCGAGACACCGAAGGCGAACAGGTTGTTGACCGAGTGCAGGGCGATGGACGCCTCGAGTCCCCCCGTGCGCCAGGTCAGCCAGCCCGCGCACGCCCCGAACACCAGCAGGTCGGCGAAGCCCCAGGGCGTGCCCCAGCCGTGCGCGGCGGCGAACAGGGCGGCCTGGGGCAGGACCGCGGCCCACGGCGAGCACAGGAACGCCCCGGCGGTCTGCGTCAGCCAGCCACGGAAGACGTACTCCTCGGCCGCCGCCTGGAACGGCACCAGCACCACGAGCACGGCGAGGGCCCGCCCGAAGGCGGCCCAGCCCGCCCACCGGGCCGCCGGCTCGCCCGCGTCCGCGGGCAGCAGCGACAACCCGCCCATGGACAGCGCGACGACCGGCAGGGCGGTCAGCACACACAGCAGAAGCCAGCGCCACCGCAGCCGGCCGGTCACGGACGAGACCGTGCCCGCCCGGCGGCCCCCGACCCAGCGCACGGTCAGCAGCACGACGGGAATGCCCGCCGCGATGGCGAGCAGGTCCGTGGCCGTCTCCATGACGGGCCCGAACTGCGGCCAGCCGTCGCCGTCCTCGGGGTAGCCCATGGCGGACCCCAGGGCGGCGAGGACGGTCATCAGGACGACCATGGTGATCAGGTACGCCACGGCCAGGACCAGGGTTCCGGTCAGGGGGCGCCACCACCCGTAGCGCGTTGCGAGGCGGCCCAGGCGGTGGTACGGGAGCTGCTCGGCGGACTGGGGCTGTGTCATGCCGTCAGCCTGTACGAGGACACCCGTGCGCGGCATCGGCCTGCGGCACGACAGCGGGTCTGCCTCCCTGGTCGGTGTCTCTATCCCTGGTTGGGGGCGGGTCTCCGCCTCAGGGCCGGTGTCCGCTGCGCGCCCGGCCTCTACGCTCGTCGGCGACATGGAGACGATACGCAACTGGCTTCTGCCCCTGCTGCTGGCGGCCGGGCAGGGCGTCCTGCTGTGGTCCGGAGGTGACCTCGGCGCGCCGGCCCTCACCGTCGTTCTGTGCGCGTCGGCCCTGGAGACGGCCGCGCTCGGGTATCGCCGGACCGCTCCGGTGCGTGCCCTGGCGTGCACCCTGGTCGCCCTGGTCCTCGGCGGGTTCGCCGCCCCGGACGGCTGGCTGGGGTCGGGCCCGCTGATCGCGCTGTACTCCGTCGCCGTCCGCTGCCCCCTGCCGGTGACGGCGTGGGCCATGGCCGGCGGCGTGGGTGTCGAGTGGGCGGTGACCGCCGTCCAGCGGGGTCCGGGTGCCCCGGCGGCGGCCGAGATGGGTGTCTGCCTGGCCGGGTACGCCCTGTGCGCGGGGCTCGGTGAGACGCGCCGGCAGTGGCTCGCCGGGCGGCTCTCGGCGACCCGGCGGCTGGCCGGCGCGGAGCACGCCCGGCGCGTGGCCGGCGACCGCGAGCGCCACCGGCTCGCGCGGGAGCTGCACGACGTGAGTGCCCATCACCTGACGTCGGTCGTGGTGAGCGTCGAGGCCGCGTGCAGGCTTCAGGACAGCAGGCCCGACCTGGCCGCCGAGGCTCTGTCGTTCGCGGAGCGCACCGGCACCGAGACGCTCACGGCTCTGCAACGGCTGGTGGGGGTGTTGCGGGACGCCGACGACGCGGACCACCGTCCCATGAGCGCGCGGATCGAGGAACTGGTCGCGGGTTTCGGGCGGCTGGGCCGTCCGGTCACCGCTCGGCTCCCCGGTGATCTGACCGGCCCGGCGGCCGAGGCGGTGCACGGCATCGTCCGGGAAGCGCTCACCAACACCCTGCGGTACGCCCCCGGGGCCGCCGCCCGGGTGCTCGTCCGGCGGGCCGGCGGCCTGCTCGACGTGACCGTGGAGAACACGGCCCCACGCCTCGTGCCCCAGGGTGCCGGGGGCCTCGGCGCGGGGCGCGGTCTGGCGGGGATGCGGGAGCGGGCCGCCTCGGTCGGCGGCGAACTCAGCGCCGGGCCCACGCGGGAGGGCGGCTGGCGGGTCCACGCGACGCTGCCCGACGGTGCGCAGGCGGGGCGGCCCGCCGAGTCCGCCTGGCGCCGTGACGTCCTGCGCGAGCAGCGGTTGGCCGACCCCGCCGTGGCGTTGACGGCAACGGTCCTCCCGGTCGCCTTCGCCCTGGCGCTGGCGGAGGACTGGCCGGCCGCCGCCCGGCGGGCGGATCTGCCGGGGCTGCTGGTCGTCTGCGGGCTGCTGGCGCTGCACGCGCTGCCCCTGCTGTGGCGCAGGCGGGCTCCGTGGACCGTCTTCCTCGCCGTCATGGTGACGGCGTGGGCGGGGCCGGCGGCCGTGACCGTGCTGCGGCTGCCGTCCGAGGTGGCGCAGTGCCTCGTCGGAGGGACGGTCGTGGAGGTCCTCGCGGTGTACGCGGTCGCCGCGTTCGGGCACGGGCCCGGACGCACCTGGCCCGCGCCGGTAGCGGCCGCGCTCGGCACGGCCTGCGGGGTGACGGCCCTGGCGTGTGCCGACGGTTCGGTAGCGGGCGAGCCCGCGGGGCCCTTCGACGCCGTGGTGCTGCCGTTCGCGCTGTCCGTCGTGCTCTGCCCGGTGCTGCTGGCCGTGTGGGGCACCGGCCTGCTCGTGCGGCGCCGGCGGCTGCGCGCCCTGGCGTACGACGACTTCGCGCTCGCCGGCTCGCTGTGGCAGGCGGACCGGGCGGCCGAGGCCGAACGGCGGCGGCTGGCCGACTCGTTGCGCGACGCCGTGCTGACACACACCCGGGCGCTCGTCGCCGCGGCACGGCGCGGCGAGATGGAGGAGGTGGCCGGCACGGCCAGGGCCGCGCTGGCCGCGATGCGGGAGATGCTGCACAGCCTCGACGAGGGCGAGGACGAGGGCGGCGGCGAGGGCGGGGTCGGCGGCAGGCCGCTCGCTCCCTCGCCCTCGGCCGCCGATCTCGACGCGCTGTGCCACGCGCTGCGTTCGGCCGGCCGCGACGTACGGCTGCGGGGCCTGCCGGAGGCCGCCCGGGAACTGCCGCCGTCCGTACAGGTCTCGGTGTACCGGATCGTCGAGGCGGCGCTCGGCGCGGGCGATCCGGGACCGGCGCGGGTGACCCTGCGGCGGCGCCGCGGCACCCTGCGGATCACGGTGACCGGGGTACGGCTGGCCGTCGCGGGCCCGGTCTGCGAACGCCTTCGGGTGCAGGTCGCCGCCGGTGCGGGGCGACTCGTGTGCGAACCGGCCGGTACGCTACGGGTGTCGTTGCCGGCCGAAGCCGTTCCGGCCCCTGTGCAGGAGGTGTCCCCGTCGCCGTTCGCGTGATCGTCGTCGACGACCAGGCCGTGGTCCGGGCCGGATTCGCCGCCATCGTGGACGCCGAACCCGATCTGACCGTGGTGGCCGAGGCCGGTGACGGGGCGACGGCGGTGTCGCTGGCCGCGTCGGTCGGGGCCGACGTCGTCCTCATGGACATCCGGATGCCGGGCATGGACGGGCTCACCGCGACCCGCCTGATCACCGCGCCGCCCGACGGTCCGCGGGTGCTGGTGCTCACCACGTTCGACCTGGACGAGTACGTGTACGAGGCGCTGCGCGCCGGTGCGTCCGGTTTCCTGCTGAAGGACGCCCGCCCCGAGGAGCTGCTGACGGCCGTCCGCGTCGTCGCGTCCGGCGACGGCATCCTGGCTCCGGCCGTCACCCGCCGTCTCATCGACTCGTTCGCCCGCCGGGTCCCGCTCCCGCCGTCCATGGCCTCCGGGGTCCTCGGCCGGCTCACCCAGCGGGAACGGGAAGTCCTGCTGAAGATCGCCTCCGGTCTGTCCAACGCCGAGATCGGTGCCGAACTCGGCGTCACCACCGGCACGGTGAAGAGCCATGTGAACGCGCTGCTGTCCAAACTCGGGCTGCGCGACCGGGTCCAGGCCACCATCCTCGCCTACGAGAGCGGTCTGGTCGGTCCGGGCGCGGTCCGGCAGCGCTGACCACGCGGGCGTTTCCGTGGCCGGGCCGAGGCCGGGGCGCCGAGGTCGAGGTCCGTTCCCCGCCGGTGCCGGCCGTCCGCCTCCGGTGGGATGAGGACATGACTTCAGGAACGCAGTTGAACGGCAGGACGGCACTGGTCACCGGGGGCAGCCGGGGCATCGGCGCGGCGACGGCACGGCGCCTGGCCCGGGAGGGGGCGGACGTTGCCGTGACCTACGTGCACGGCAAGGACGCGGCCGAGGCCGTCGTGCGGGACGTCCGGGCGCTGGGGCGGCGGGCGGTGGCCCTGCGTGCGGACGCGGCGGACGCGTCCGAGGCGGCGGACGCCGTGCGGCGGGCGGCCGAGGAGCTGGGCGGACTGGACGTGCTGGTGAACAACGCCGCCGTCGGGCTGCTGGCGCCGCTGGAAGACCTCTCCCCGGCCGACGTGGACCGGGTCCTCGCCGTCAACGTCCGCGGTATGTTCCTGGCGGCCCGGGCCGCGGCCGCTCTCCTGCCCGACGGCGGGCGCATCATCACGGTGGGCAGCTGCGTCACCGCGCGCGTCCCGGGGCCCGGGGCCACGCTGTACGCGATGAGCAAGTCGGCCGTGACCGGCCTGACGAAGGCGCTGGCCCGGGAGCTGGCGGGGCGTGGCGTCACGGCGAACGTCGTGCATCCGGGGCCGACCGACACCGACATGAACCCTGCGGACGGCCCGTACGCGGCGGACCAGGCGGCCATGACCGCGCTGGGCCGCTACGGGACGGCCGAGGAGGTGGCGTCGATGGTGGCGTTCCTCGCGGGGCCGGAGGCGGCGTACGTCACCGGTGCCGAGTTCTCGGTGGACGGTGGATACGCCGCCTGACGCCGGCGTGCGGCCCGGCGGGCGCCGATGTGAGGCGGGACCGGCCCGTCGGGCGGCCGGGGTGGCCGGTCGGGCGGCCGGGGTGGCCGGTCGGGCGGCCGGGGTGGCCGGTCGGGCGGCCGGGGTGGCCGGTCGGGTGGCCGGGGTGGCCGGTCGGGCCCCGCCCCCGGCCAGGGGCGGGGCGGGGCCTGCCACTTCCGGGCGCCGGGCGG
>NZ_WWJT01000509.1 GCF_009865385.1 Streptomyces sp. SID486
TCCGGATCCGTGCAGGCTTCCCGGCTGGGGCGCGCGTTCAGATCCGAGCGGCCGACCCGGCTGGAGCGGCCCACGCGGCCCTCGGCCTCCCGGACGCCTGCCGTTCCCTTCGTGGCCTTCGTGATCTGAGTGATCTCCGCGGTCGTCGTGGCCTTCGAAGTCGTCGTGGCCTTCGCGGCCTTCGCGGCCTTCGTGCCCTCGGCGTGCCTCGCGCAGCACCCTCAGCCTCCGTCCCCCTGTGTGTCCGTGCTCCGTGTCAGGGCCTCCCTACAGGTACGCGGGGAACGGCCCGTGTGCTCACCGGCCGGCCTGGACGGTGCGGGAGACGGTCCCGGCCGGGACGGTCTGGAAGACCTGGAAAACGGGGCCCGGCGGACGGTGCCGGCGCGGGGGTCTCCCGGGTGCCGTCACTCGGGGGAGGCCGTCGTCCGCTCCAGGAAGGCGAGTTGGGCGTGCTTCTCCGGCAGGTACACCTCGGGCAGGTCCACCTCGGGCAGGACGACGGTGGGGCCGCGGCGGAAGCCCTGGCGTTCGAAGCGGTCGATCGCCTTGACGTTGCGTACGTCGGGGTCGACCACGACCCGCCGGCGGCCGAGGACCCGCAGCACGTACTCCGTCAGCACCTCCAGCAGCGCGCGCGTCCAGCCGTGGTGCGGGCCGGCGGGGCCGGCGGGGGCGAGCAGGAGGTGGACGCCTATGTCGCCGGGGCGGACGTCGTAGCACTCACCGACCCGGTCGGCGGTCGGCTCGTACGTCTGGAAGAGGGCCGCCGGGACGTCGTCCTTGGTGACCAGGTGGGCGTGGTGGGTGTCGAGCGTGGCCATGTGGGCGTAGATCTCGGCGACCTGGGCCCGGGTGAGTCCGTTCATACCCCAGAAGGCGGCGCGTTCGTCGCTCACCCAGCCGTGGATCACCTCGGCGTCGCCCTCCGGGTCGAGGGGGCGTATGCGGACGGTGCCGTAGCCGTCGATGTGCTGGACGTGCAGGTCAGACATGGGGTTCCTCGGTCATGGGGTCGGTGGGCTCAGTGGGGCCCACAGGACGGGAAGGCTCGGCGGGGCCGGAAGGCTCGACCGGGTCCGGGGTGAGCAGGGCCCAGTCGGTGGTCACCGGTGCCAGTTCGCCGCTGAGCCACAACGGGAGCTGGTCGCGGTGGTGGGCGGCACCGCGTACGCCGTCGGCGCCGAACGGCACCACCCAGCGGCTGTTGTCGCGGTCGGCCAGGTCCCAGACGTAGCGGGCGGCCGGGCCACGGGCCGCGCGGTCGGTGAGGCCCGGGACGGCCGAGGTGCACAACACGCAGTCGTGGTCGCCGGCGAGGCCGGGTGCGGCGGTCCCCTCCGGCACGGTGCGCGGCTCGTCCGGCACGGTGCGCGGCTCGTCCGGCA
>NZ_WWJT01000510.1 GCF_009865385.1 Streptomyces sp. SID486
ACGCAGGGCCAGAAGGGCCCGCAGGCCGAGAACATCGTTCCCGCCTGACGCTGACGCGTCTATGTGGTTGGGGCCCGCGCTCTTGGGGTGCGGGCCCCATCTCATTGCGTTCACACCCCTGCGGGCTCAGCCGCAGCTTTGACAGCCTTGACCTCCCATCGCGAGGCCGGCTTTTCGCATTTTCTACGGCTCAGTCTTGTGAATCCTCGTGCGGTTTCCACCGCTGGGCGGATTTCCTCGATACGTGCCGCATCGAGGAAGGTTCCCCCATGAACCGCACCCGCCGTACCGGCGGCAGTTCCGCTCGCTCGCGCGCGGACCGAGGCTCCACAGGCGCGACGGGCTCCGCCCGCGCCGGCCGCTTCCGCGGTCAGGAAGCGCGGCGCCAGAGCCCCCGTCCGGCCACCGGGCGCAAGAGCGGCCAAGGAGCACGGCCCTCCGCCCGGCGCCAGGAATTCGCCCTGCCGGTGACCGTCACCGAGCCGCTGCCCGCGGTCGAGACGTTCGCCGAACTGGCCATGCCCGAACGCCTGCTGGCCGCCCTCGGCGCCGAGGGCGTCACCGTGCCCTTCCCGATCCAGGCGGCGACGCTGCCGAACGCGCTGGCCGGCCGGGACGTCCTGGGCCGCGGGCGCACGGGCTCGGGCAAGACCCTCGCCTTCGGACTGCCCATGCTGGCCCGGCTGGACGGCGAGCGGGCCCAGCCCCGGCAGCCGCTCGCCCTGGTCCTCGTACCCACCCGGGAACTGGCCCAGCAGGTCACCGACGCGCTCACCCCCTACGCCCGCGCCCTGCGGCTGCGGCTCACCACCGTGGTGGGCGGCATGTCGATCGGACGTCAGGCCAGTGCCCTGCGCGCCGGTGCCGAGGTCGTCGTCGCGACGCCCGGCCGGCTCAAGGACCTCATCGAGCGCGGCGACTGCCGGCTGGACCAGGTCACGATCACCGTCCTGGACGAAGCCGACCAGATGGCCGACATGGGCTTCATGCCGCAGGTGACGGCGCTGCTCGACCAGGTCGGTCCCGACGGTCAGCGGCTGCTGTTCTCGGCCACCCTGGACCGCAACATCGACCTCCTGGTACGCCGTTACCTCCACGACCCGGTGGTGCACTCGGTCGACCCGTCCGCGGGCGCCGTCACCACGATGGAGCACCACCTGCTCCACGTGCACGACGACGACAAGCACGCCGCCGCCACCGAGATCGCCGCCCGCGACGGACGCGTGATCATGTTCCTGGACACCAAGCACGCGGTGGACCGGCTGGCCAAGCACCTGCTGTCCGTCGGTGTGCGGGCCTCGGCCCTGCACGGCGGCAAGTCCCAGCCCCAGCGCAACCGGACACTCGCCCAGTTCAAGGACGGCCGCGTCACGGTCCTGGTGGCCACCAACGTGGCCGCCCGCGGTATCCACGTCGACAACCTCGACCTGGTCGTGAACGTGGACCCGCCCGGCGACCACAAGGACTACCTGCACCGCGGCGGCCGTACCGCCCGCGCCGGCGAGTCGGGCACCGTCGTCACCCTCGTCCTGCCGCACCAGCGGCGCGCCATGGACCGTCTCATGACCGACGCCGGCATCACCCCGAGCACCGCCCGGGTCCGTCCGGGCGACACCGAACTGCAGCGCATCACCGGCGCCCGCACCCCCTCCGGCGTGCCCGTCACGATCCCCGCACCGGCCGCCGAGCGAGGCGAGGGCTCGGGGTCGGGGTCGGGGTCGGCCGGCCGCGGTCGCAGGGGACGGGCCGGTGCACGCGGTGGTAACGGGCGGCCCGCCGCCCGTACCCGTCGCACCGCCCCGAAGAACAACCCGTAACCCGGGCGCCGGGCTCCCGGCCGGGCGCGTCCCCACCCAGGACGCGCCCCACCGGCCGCCGAGCCCGGCCATACCCCGGCCGCCGCGCCCCAGCGCCTTCCCCAGCGCCTTCCCCGGCGCCCGGCTGATCCGCTCCCCGCTCACGCTCCCCGACCCGCTGACCGACCGCTGACCGCCCGCGGACCGCCGTGGCGCGGT
>NZ_WWJT01000511.1 GCF_009865385.1 Streptomyces sp. SID486
TGACCGCGGGCGTCCGGGCCGTGGCCGGGGGCCGCGCCCCGCACACCGGCGTCCTCGGCACCGCCACCGACGGCCGGCTCGCCTTCCTCTTCTCCGGCCAGGGCTCACAACTGCCGGGCATGGGCAGCCGCCTGGCGGCGGCGTTCCCGGTCTTCGCCGCCGCCTTCGACGAGGTCCGTGCCCACCTGGACCCGCTGCTCGGCCGCCCGCTCGCCGACGTCCTGGACTCCGCCGAGCTGCTGGCACGCACCGAGTACACCCAGCCCGCGCTGTTCGCCGTGGAAGTGGCCCTGTACCGGCTGCTGGAGTCGTTCGGGGTACGGCCCGACCTGCTCGCCGGACACTCCGTCGGCGAGTTCGCCGCCGCCCATGCCGCGGGAGTGCTCGGCCTGGCGGACGCCTGCACCCTCGTCGCCGCCCGGGGACGCCTCATGCAGGCCCTGCCCGAGGGCGGCGCGATGATCGCCGTACAGGCCGCCGAGGACGAGGTCGCGCCCCTGCTGGGGGACCGAGTGGACATCGCCGCCGTCAACGGGCCGACGTCCGTCGTCGTCTCGGGCCCCGCCGGACCGGCCCGCGCCCTGGCCGCCCGCTTCGGACGCACCAGGGAGCTGGCCGTCAGCCACGCCTTCCACTCGGCCCTGATGGAACCGATGCTCGCGGAGTTCCACGAGGTCGCCGCCTCACTGTCCTACGGCACACCGCGCATCCCGCTGGTGTCCGCCCTCACCGGCGCCCCCGCCGCCCCCGACGAGCTGTCCGCGCCCGGGTACTGGGTGCGGCACGCCCGCGAGGCCGTCCGCTTCGCCGACGCCGTCACCGCCCTGTACGACGCCGGCGCACGGCACTTCGCCGAGGTCGGCCCGGGCAGCGCGCTGACCGCGGCGGCCGCCGAGTGCCTGCCCGACGGGACGGCCGTCGTCCCGCTGCTGCGCAAGGACCGCGAGGAGACCGAGTCCCTGGTCGCCGGCATCGCCGCCCTCCACGTGCACGGCAGCCCCGTCGACTTCACGGCGCTGCTGCCCCACCGCGACGGTGCGGACCTGCCCACCTACGCCTTCCAGCGCGAACGCTACTGGACCACCGGCGACCCCGGCCTGCCCCGCCAGACCGCCGGCCACCCGCTGCTCGGCACCGCCGTGGAACTCGCGGACGGCGGCGGCACCCTGTACACCGGCGGTCTCTCCCTCGCCGGACATCCGTGGCTGGCGGACCACAGCGTCGGCGGAGTACCGCTGCTGCCGGGCACCGCCTTCGTCGAGATGGCGCTCGCCGCCGGTGCCCGCGCCGGCTGCGGCGCGGTGGAGGACCTTACCGTCACCGAACCGCTGGTCCTGCCCGAGGACGGCGAAGTCCGCCTCCAGTGCACGGTCGGCGAGCCCGACGCCGCCGGCGCGCGCGCCTTCCGCGTGCACGCCGCCACGGGCGACGACGACCCCTGGACCACACACGCAACCGGCCTGCTGCGGCCCGCCGGCGAGCGGCCCGGCCCCGGCCTCACCGCCTGGCCGCCGCCCGGCGCCGAACCCGTCGCCCTGGACGGCGTCTACGACCGGCTCGCCGAACTGGGCGCCGAGTACGGGCCCCGCTTCCAGGGCCTGCGCGCGGCCTGGCGGCGCGGCGACGAGGCGTACGCCGAGGTCGCCGTCCCCGCCGGCACCGCCGCGTTCGGCATCCACCCGGCACTGCTCGACGCCGCCCTGCACGCCGTCGGGCTGCGTGCCACAGCGGCGGAGCGCATGGCGCTGCCCTTCGCCTGGAGCGGTGTGGAGCTGTACACGCGGGGCGCGACCGCGCTCCGGGTGCGGATCTCCCCGGCCGGCCCGGACGCCGTGCGCGTCGAGGCCGCCGACGAGCACGGCAGGGCGGTGGCCCAGGTCGCCTCCCTCTCGCTGCGCGAGGTGGACCCGCAGCGGATCGCCGCGGCCGCGGCGGCCGCGGCGGGCGGGCACGACGACCTGTTCGCCCTCGACTGGACGCCCGTGCCGGTGCCCGCGGCCCCGCAGGCGGGGCGGTGGATCGTCCTCGGCCCCGGCCGCGAGGAACTGGCCGGTGCCCTGGCCGGAGAGGTCGCCGAGGTCACCGTCGCGGCCGACCTGGGCAAGGCCGCCGGACCCGCCCCCGACACGCTCGTCGTACTGCACCCCGGAGGCGCGGGAGCGGACGCGATCCGGGCCGGCGTCCTGAGCCTGCTCGACCAGGTGCAGGACCTGCTGGCCGACCGCCGCCTCGCGGACAGCACCCTGGTGGTGGCCACGCGGGGCGCCACCGGCCCCGGCGAGGTCACCGACCCCGGCGCCGCCGCCGCGTGGGGCCTGATCCGCTCCGCCCAGTCCGAGCACCCCGGCCGGCTGGTCCTCGCCGACCTGGACGACACCGACGCCTCCCGGCGCCTGCTGCCGTCCGCCGTCGCTTCGGGCGAGCCCCAACTGGCCCTGCGGAACGGCGCGGTGAGCGTGCCCCGGCTGGTGCGCGCCCCGCGGTCGACCGACCCCGGCCCGGCCGGCTTCTCGGGAGGCGTCCTCGTCACCGGCGGCACCGGAGCCCTGGGCCGCCTCGTCGCCCGGCACCTGGTCATCGCCCACGGCGCGGAGCGGCTGGTGCTGCTCAGCCGCAGCGGGCCCGAGGCACCCGGCGCGGCGCAGCTGACCGCGGAACTGACCGCGCTCGGCGCGCGGGTGAGTGTCGTCGCCTGCGACGCAGCCGACCGCGGCGCGCTCGCCCGGGTCCTGGACGAGTATCCGGTCTCCGCCGTGGTGCACACCGCGGGTGTGCTCGCCGACGCCGTCCTGACCTCGCTCACCCCCGAGCGGCTGGACGCCGTCCTGAGGCCGAAGGTGGACGCGGCCTGGCACCTGCACGAACTGACCCGGGACCGACCGCTGACGGCGTTCGTGCTGTTCTCCTCCGCGGCCGGTCTCCTCGGCAGCCCAGGCCAGTCCGGCTACGCCGCGGGCAACACCTTCCTGGACGCCCTCGCCGCGCACCGCCGTTCGCTCGGCCTGCCCGCGGTGTCGCTCGCCTGGGGCGCCTGGGCGGGCAGCGGCGGCATGGCCGACCGGCTCGACGACACCGACGCCCGCCGCATGGCCTCCGGCGGCGTGCTCGCCCTCGACGCGCAGGCCGGGCTCGCCCTGTTCGACACGGCGGTGGGCCGCGGCGAGCCGGTGCTGCTGCCGGCCCGCCTGGACCTCGCCCCGCGCGAG
>NZ_WWJT01000512.1 GCF_009865385.1 Streptomyces sp. SID486
GCGGCCGGGCGAGCGCCCCGGCGGCGACGACCGCCGCGTGCGCCGCGGCGGCCACGCGCGCGTGCAACCGCACGGTGGCCTCGCGGCGTTCGGTCACGGACGGGGGTTCGTCGAGGGCGTAGCCGGCGGCCGCGGCGACCGGGGTGGCGATCCGCGCGCCGAGAGCGGTGAGGATGTCGAGCACGCGCGCGTGGAGGTGCCGTCCGCCGCCGGTGGCCGGGAAGCGGGCGACGGCGGCGGGCCAGCCGGCGGGCAGCAGGGCGCCGGCCAGGTCGGTGACGACGGTGACCTCGTCGGGCCGCATCTCGGCGGGGCTGAGCAGGACGGTCCCGTGCGGGTCGTGCACGGTGTCGCGCCAGGTCTCGTCGCTGACCAGGTGCAGGCCCTCGGCGGTGGCGGCCTCGACGGTCTCCAGCAGCAGTTCGGGCGCGGCCACACCGGCGGTGGGGTCGTCCGCGGGGGACAGCACCAGCAGCCGCGGGTCGCCGCCCTCCGCGCGGACCCGGCGGACGGTCTCCAGCAGGGCGTACGGGTCGGGGACGCCGCCGCTCTCGACGGGCGTCGGCACATGGAACACGGACCTGCCGAGGAGCCGGGCGTAGGGCGCCCACCAGGCGGCGCAGGGCCGGGGTACGAGCACGTCGGCGCCGTCCCCGGCGAGCGCCGCGGTCAGGGCGAGCAGCAGGGCGGGGGCGCCGGGCCCCGCGGCCACCTGGTCGGGGCCGCAGGGCAGCCCTCGGCGGGTCCAGTAGCCGCAGGCCGCCTCCAGCAGGGCGGGGGCACCGCCGACGGGCTGGGTGTCGGCGCGGCCGGCGGCGGCCGCGACCACGGCGGAGAGTGCGGGGAGCACGGGCAGGCCGTCGTCGGGGAGCGGCGGGCCGTAGCGGACGGGGCCGTGGTCCTCCCCGCCCTCCGCCCCGGGGTCCGTCCGCCGCATCTCCGCCTCCGCGCAGTCCGTGGTGCCGTCATGCCGCCCGGTCCGGCCGGCCCCTTCACTCACCGTGCCGCCGACCGGACCGTGGTCCTTCTTCCGTGGTCCGGGGTCCGTGGTCCGGGGTCCGTGGTCCGCCGTGCGTGGGCCGTGGCCCCGGCTGTGGTGCGTGGTCCGCCTTCCCAGCCGTGGTCCGTCGTGCGTGGTCCCTATCCGTCGTTCCGGGCCGTGGTCCGCGATCCGTCGTGCGTGGTCCGTAGCCTTCGTCCGGGCCGTGGTCCGCGATCCGTCGTGCGTGGTCCGTCGTGCGTGGGCCCTATCCGTCGTCCGGGCCGTGGCCCGCCTTCCCGGCCGTGGTCCGTCGTGCGTGGTCCCTCCCGTCCGGTGTCGCGTGCCGCGTGTGCGGTGGCCGGTGCCGGTGTGTCGGTCTCGGCGGCGCCTTCGGGAGGGTGTCTACCCGCCGGGCGGCGCTCCATGGCGGTGCCCGGTCCATCGCCGGGGTCACCCCTCGGTGGACCGGCCCCCCGAGGGCCGTACGCGGCCGTACACCCGGTAGCCGGCGCCCGCGCAGGCGGCGGCGATCAGGACACCGCCGGCGGCGAGGGCCGGGACCGAGTCGTCGAAGGTGCCTCCCTGTCCCGCCGCCACACCGTGCTGGACGGCGGCGTGGCCGTCCGGGCAGGCCGCGCCGGGGGGATCCGCGCACCCGCCGTCCTCCCACCCGCCGTCCTGACCGCCGCCGTCCTGACCGCCGGTGTCCTGACCGCCCTCGTCGCGCCCGGAACCGTCGTGCGCGGCACCGTCCGGACCACTACCGTCCGGACCACCGCTGTCCTGACCGGCGCCGTCCCACCCGGAAACGTCCTCGCCTGCGCCTTCCCGCACGGCACCGTCCTGCCCGCCGCCCTGCTGCTCCTTCTGCCGTTCCTGACCGGCACCGTCGCGCCCGGCACCCTCCTGGCCCGCCGCGTCCCTCCCCGCGCCGTCGCCGGCCCCGGCGTCCAGGCCGCTCACGCCGCCCCCCTCGCAGGGCTCCCCCGCGCCGCACCGGCCGCTCTCGCCGCACGGGGCGCCGTCCTCACAGGCCGTGGCCGCCGTACGCGGCTCCTCGCACGCCGCCCGCACCGGCCCGGTCGGCGCCCGGCCGGCGACGGTCATGCGGG
>NZ_WWJT01000513.1 GCF_009865385.1 Streptomyces sp. SID486
GGCCGGGACGGAGGCGGGGGAGGGGTGGTCACGCTCGCAGGGGCAGGCGCACCCGGAGCCGCCAGTGCCCGTCCGCCGCCCCCGCCTGCGCGGTGCCGCCCAGCAGCCGTACCCGGTCGGCGATACCGGTCAGACCGTGGCCGCCACCGGGACGGCGGGCGGCCGGGGCCGCGCCGAGCCTGTTCTCCACGGTGATCTCCAGACGGCCGTCCGCGGTGCCGATCGTCACGGTGACCGGCTCACCGGCGTGCCTGAGGGCGTTGGTCAGCCCCTCCTGCACGATCCGGTACGCCTCACGGGAGACCATCGGGGGCAGCGCGGCGGGGTCGGTGTCCACGGTGGCCGTGACCCGCTGCCCGGCGGCGCGCGTGCGGCGCAGCAGCCCGTCCAGGTCGGCGGCGAGGGTCGGGGCGGGCGCGGTACCGGGTGCGTCGTCCTCCCGCAGCACGCCGAGGACGGCGTCGAGTTCGCCGACCGTGCGGCGGGTGGTGTCCTCGATGGCGGCGAGCGCCTCGCGGACGAAGCGGGGGTCGGTGTCCAGCAGCCGGCGGGCGGCGCTCGCCTGGAGGGTGACCGCGCTCAGGGCGTGGCCGACGGAGTCGTGCAGCTCACGGGCGAGGCGGCCCCGGACGGCGAGGTCGGCGGCGCGGGCCTCGGCGGCGGCCAGCCGCTCCCGCGCGGTGGGCCCGAGCAGGACGGGCGCCCAGCGGGCCAGCAGGGCCCCGCAGCAGGCGGCGCACGCCGCGAGCGCCAGCAGCAGGGCCAGACCGGCGAGCGGGGACACCGTCCCCGC
>NZ_WWJT01000052.1 GCF_009865385.1 Streptomyces sp. SID486
GCGGCCCGCGGCCGGTAAGTGAGACCGGCGGACCGTTCCTGATCTCACGTGCGGGTGCGGCCCGCGGCCGGTAAGTGAGACCGGCGGACCGTTCCCTGATCTCACGTGCGGTCGCGGCCACCGCCGGCAAGTGAGACCGGTGAACTGTTCCCTGATCGGCAAGCGACCGCTTAGTATGCGATCGGACCCGGTCAGACAAAGCAGTCCCGTGGAGGCCCCGCATGCAGGCATGGCAAGTGCACGAGAACGGCGAGCCCGGCGAGGTGATGCGCCTGGCGGAGGTGGAGCGCCCCACCCCCGGCGACGGCCAGGTGCTGCTGCGGGTGCGCGCCGCCAACGTCAACTTCCCGGACGCCCTGCTGTGCCGGGGCCAGTACCAGGTGCGCCCGCCGCTGCCGTTCACACCCGGCGTGGAGATCTGCGGCGAGACCGAGGACGGCCGCCGGGTGATCGCCAACCCGGCGCTGCCCCACGGCGGTTTCGCCGAGTACGTCCTCGCCGACGCCGGCGCCCTGCTGCCCGCCCCCGAGTCGCTGGACGACGCCGAGGCCGCCGCGCTGCACATCGGCTACCAGACCGGCTGGTTCGGTCTGCACCGCCGCGCCCGCCTGGAGGCGGGGGAGACCCTGCTCGTGCACGCCGCCGCCGGCGGTGTGGGCAGTGCCGCCGTGCAGCTCGGCAAGGCCGCCGGCGCCACGGTGATCGGTGTCGTGGGCGGTGCGGACAAGGCCGCCGTCGCCCGTGAGCTGGGCTGTGACGTGGTCGTCGACCGGCGTGCCGAGGACGTCGTCGGCGCAGTGAAGGAGGCCACCGGCGGCCGGGGCGCGGACGTGATCTACGACCCCGTCGGCGGCGAGGCCTACGCGCAGTCGGCCAAGCTGGCCGCCTTCGAGGGCCGGATCGTGATCGTCGGCTTCGCCAGCGGCACGGTCCCGAGCCCCGCGCTCAACCACGCCCTGGTGAAGAACTACTCGATCCTCGGCCTGCACTGGGGCCTGTACAACACCCAGAACCCCAAGCTGGTCCAGCACTGCCACGAGCAGCTCACCGGGCTGGCCGCCCGGGGCGCCGTCAAGCCGCTGGTCAGCGAGCGGGTCCCGCTGAGCGAGGCCGCACGGGCCGTGCAGCGGGTCGCGGACGGCCGGTCCACCGGCCGGATCGCCGTGGTGGGGGAGGGGGCGGCATGACCGACGCCGCGGAACTGACGCGCCGCACCAGGGAGTTGCTGGCCGCCCACCCGCCGGCCGACACCGGCCGCCTGGACTTCCTGCGCGCCCGCTTCGACGCCGGCCTCGCCTGGGTGCACTACCCCGAGGGCCTCGGCGGACTGGGCGCCCCGCGCTCCCTCCAGGGCGTGGTGGACGCCGAGCTCCAGGCCGCCGGCGCCCCCGACAACGACCCCCGGCGCATCGGCATCGGCCTCGGCATGGCCGCGCCGACGATCCTCAAGTACGGCACCGAGGAGCAGAAGCGGCGCTTCCTGCGACCCCTGTGGACCGGTGAGGAGGTCTGGTGCCAGCTCTTCAGCGAACCCGGCGCCGGCTCCGACCTGGCCGCGCTCGGCACCCGGGCCGTCCGGGAAGGTGACGACTGGGTCGTCAACGGGCAGAAGGTGTGGACCTCCAGCGCCCACCTCGCCCGCTGGGCCATCCTCATCGCCCGCACCGACCCGACCGTGCCCAAGCACCAGGGCATCACCTACTTCGTCTGCGACATGACCGATCCGGGCGTCGAGGTCCGGCCGCTGCGCCAGATCACCGGCGAGGCCGAGTTCAACGAGGTCTTCCTCACCGACGTCCGCATCCCCGACAGCCACCGCCTCGGCGAGGTCGGCGACGGCTGGCGGGTCGCGCAGACCACCCTGATGAACGAGCGCGTCTCCATCGGCGGCATGGCCCTGCCCCGCGAGGGCGGCATGATCGGTCCGGTCGCGAAGACCTGGCGCGAACGCCCCGGACTGCGCACCCACGAGCTGCACCAGCGGCTGCTCAAGCTCTGGGTCGAGGCGGAGGTGGCCCGGTTCACCGGCGAGCGGCTGCGCCAGCAGCTCGTCGCCGGACAGCCCGGCCCCGAGGGATCCGGCATGAAGCTCGCCTTCGCCCGCCTCAACCAGGAGATCAGCGGCCTGGAGGTGGAGCTGCGCGGCGAGGAGGGGCTGTCGTACGACGACTGGACCATGCGCCGCCCCGAACTCGTCGACTTCACCGGCCGCGACGCCGGCTACCGCTACCTGCGCTCCAAGGGCAACAGCATCGAGGGCGGTACCAGCGAGGTGCTGCTGAACATCGTCGCCGAGCGCGTACTGGGGCTGCCCGCCGAGCCGCGCACCGACAAGGACGTCGCCTGGAAGGACCTGGCCCGATGACCGATCTCCTGTACTCCGAGGAGGAAGAGGCGCTGCGGGCCGCCGTCCGCGACCTGCTCACGGACCACTGCGCCCCGGCCGGCGTCATCGCCCGCACCGAGACGGACGCCCCGCACGACATGCCGCTGTGGAAGTCGCTCGCCGGCGGCATGGGCCTGGCCGGCCTGCTGGTGCCCGAGGAACTGGGCGGCCAGGGCGCCGGCCATCGCGAGGCCGCCGTGGTGCTGGAGGAGCTGGGCCGCGCCGTGGCACCCGTGCCCTACCTGTCGAGCGCCGTCGTCGCCACCGAGGCTCTGCTGGAGTGCGGGGCGGACGACCTGCTCGCCGAGCTGGCGTCGGCGACGACGATCGGGGTCCTCGCCGTCGGTCTGCACACCGCCCCGGGGGCCGGCTGCCCGGCCGTACGGGTGGAGGACGGCGCGCTGCACGGCGAGCTGACCGGCATCGCCGACGCGGCGATCGCCGACGTGCTGCTGGTGCCCGCCGACGACGGCGGTCTGTACGCGGTACCGGCCTCCGCCGCGACGATCACCCCGCAGGTGTCCCTCGACCTCACCCGGCCGCTCGCCCGCGTCACCCTGGACGGGGTGCGTGGCGCCCGACGGCTGGGCGACGCCGCTCCCGCCGTACGCCGCGCCCTGCGGGCCGCCGCCGGACTGCTCGCCTCCGAGCAGCTCGGCGTGGCCGACTGGGCGCTGACCGAGACGGTCCGGTACCTGAAGGAGCGCAAGCAGTTCAACCGGCCGGTCGGCGGCTTCCAGGCACTCAAGCACCGGCTCGCCCAGCTGTGGCTGGAGGTCGTCCACCTGCGGGCCGCCGCCCGTGCCGCCGCCGACGCGCTGGCCTGTGGCGAGGACACCGACGTCTCGGTGGCCGTCGCGCAGGCCTACGCGGCACCCGTCGCCGTCCACGCCACCGAGGAGGCGCTGCAACTGCACGGCGGGCTCGGCATGACCTGGGAACACCCGGTCCACCTGTACCTGAAGCGGGCCAAGGCCGACTCGATCGCGTACGGCACGGCCGGCGCGCACCGCTCGGCGCTGGCGGAACTGGTCGATCTCCAGGCGCCCTGACCCCGGACACCGGGCCGGTCCGGGCGGGGGCGGGACGCGCTCACCCCCAGCGGGCCCGCCCGGAGCCCTTCCTCGACGCCCACCCCTCCGCGTGACACCACACGATCGGAGGACATGTCAGCCGCCCGGACGAAGCCTCCGCTACGCCACACTTGCGGCCGAACGCCGCACATGGGGCGTGGCGGAAGGGGTTCCGATGGCGATTTCCATCTCTGTGGTGCTGCTGCTCCTGATCCTGGCCGTGATCTTCATGCGCAACGGCGCGCTGAAGGTCTCCCACGCCCTGGTCTGCATGCTGCTGGGTTTCTATCTGGCCAGCACGAGCATGGCGCCCACCATCCACAGCGGGCTCACCGCGACCGCGGACCTGGTGAGCAGCCTGCGGCCCTGACCCGGCCGGCGCTCAGGCCGCCGAGAAGACGCCGATGCCGTTGGGCACGGGGCGCTCGGCGCCGCCGCTCGGGTGGTTGCGCACGGTCACCGTGGTCTCGTCCGTGCCACGGGTGACCATCTCCGTGGAGCCGCCGCCGTCCAGGTTGAAGGCGTCGGTGGCGCCCAGCGACCGCATGGTGTCCGCCTCCTCCGCGACGGTCAGGCCGGAGCGGTAGGCGGCGGCGCCGTCCAGCGCCAGGAGCAGCAGTCGCCGCCCGTCGTCCTTGGTGCCCACGACCGTGCGCACGGCCGAGGTGACGTCGTTCAGACCGGACAGCGGGGTGCCGCCCCGCAGTACCGGAAAGCCGCCGATCGCGAACGCGTACGGCACCTTGGACGAGGCCGCCACCAGGGAGTGCGTGATATCCACCGGGTCGCCGACCGACAGCCCGCGCAGCTGCCGTGCGCCGTCCTCACGGCCCAGCAGCACCGTGGTGTCGGCGGGGATCGTGCCGCTGCCCGGGGCGTCCGAGGCGGACACCACCCGGCCCCCGCGCACCTTCACCTCGTAGGTGTCGTCGCTGCACGGCGCCGACCGCTGGGTGTCGGTGCCGCAGACGGCGCGCACCCGTGAGGCGCTGCCCCAGCGCGCGGTGAAGGCGCCGACCGAGTTCACCGGCAGGGCGTACTGGTTGAGGCCCTTCAGGGGCAGCCGGCCCTGCGGTGTGCCGACGGTGCCGGTCAGGGAGAGGCGGTCGAGCCTGGCCCGCCGGTCGGTGCCCACACCGAAGACCTCCAGGGTGTTCGTGCCCGGAGGCAGCGCCGGCCCGAACCGCTGGCCCTTCGGCACCGCCGCCTTGAGCGCCTGGCCGGCCGCCACGGCGGGTCCGACGGCCGCGCCGGTGGCCTCCACACCCGGGTGCTGCGTCTCGGTGATGTCGAAGAAGTCCCCGTTCACCCCGGCGACCGCCCCGGCCGAGTCCGCCAGCCGGGAGACGGTCGCGCGGGCCGCCACCACGCCCGGGTGGAGCAGGTCGACACGGACGTGCGGATCGGCCAGGTCCACCGTGAGCAGGTGGGCACGGGCCGTCCCCCCGGCCGTCTCGATGTCGAACTGCCGGTAGGTGACGCCCGGTGCGATCCGCTTGCCCGCGGACGCGGCACCGGCGGGTGCCGCACCCGTCGGTGCCGCACCCGCCGGAGTCGCGCCGGACAGCACGACGAACGCCGTGACAACCGTGAGAACCGTTCGGCCCGCCGCCGAACGTCTGCCGCGTCTGGTCACCGTGTCCCCTGACGTCTCGTCAACTGCTCCTGTGTGCAGGGGCAGTGCACCAGACTCAGGGAGCCGCAGGGCCGACTAGGCGTCGACGACGCGAGAACGGGTGAGAAAACGCACCCCGTCGGGTGCCTCCAGCGAGAAACCGCTGCCCCGTCCCGGCACGACGTCCACGATCAGCCGGGTGTGGCTCCACAGCTCGTACTGGCTGCGCGACATCCAGAACGTGACGGGCTCCGGCACGCCCTCCACCGCCAGCTCCGCCAGCAGCACGTCCGAGCCGCCGGTGCGGAACTCGCCGTCGGGGTAGCACATGGGGGCGCTGCCGTCGCAGCAGCCGCCGGACTGGTGGAACATCAGCGGGCCGTGTTCGGTTCGCAGACGGCGCACCAGGTCCGCCGCCGACGGGGTGAGTTCGACGCGCGGGGTCTCCTCGTCCATCTTCGCCCTCCTGGACGGCCGGGGTGCCGACCGGTCCAGTCTCACGGTCGGTCAGCAGCGCGTCCAGAAGGCGTCGTTCACCGGTGGCCGAGCACGTTGACGACCCGGCCGCCCGGGTCCCGGACGAAGAACCGCCGCACTCCCCACTCCTCGTCGGTCAGCGGGTGCACGATCTCCGCGCCGCGCTCCCGCATCGCCGCGTAGGCCGCGTCGACGTCCTCGACCTCGATGCTCAGGTCCGGGGCCACCGGAGCGGTCAGATCCTCACTCATGAGGCTCAGCTGGACGGCCGGGTTCCCGGTGGAGGCGAGCGTCCTGATCCACCCGTGGTCCATGACCTGCTCCAGGCCCAGGACGCCGTAGAACTCCGCGCTTTCGGGCAGGACGGTCGACTGGATGTTGGGCACGACACGGCGTACGGACATGATCGGGCTCCCCCTGGTCGTCGGCTCTGACGAGGGGTCAGCGTAGTCAGGCGTACGCGTCACCGCTCCGGTCGGGCTCGGTCGGGATGCCGGCCCGCCCGGGTGCTCGGCCGGTGTGGCGGGTCGGTCGGGTGCCGAAGCGGTCGGGTGCCGGACCGGGGTGCGGGGTCGGTCGGGGTGCTCGGCCGGTGTGGCGGGCCGCTCCGGTGCGGGGCCGGGGGGGAACCTGGTCAGGCGGTGTCGCGGACGTGTCGCATCAGCAGGGCGTACAGCGCCGAAGCCACCGCCATCCCGGCGGGCAGGGCCAGGTCGACGCCGCCCAGGGCGGCGGCCACGGGGCCGGTGTAGGCGGTGTCGACGCACAGCGCGGAGGCGGCCACACCCGCCCCGAGGGCCAGCGCCCCGGACCAGTTGACTCCGCCGGTGTACCAGAAGGGCCCGGCAGGGGACTCGTCGGCGAGGGCGGGGCCGTCGTAGCGGTTGCGGCGCAGCAGGATGTCCGTGGCGTAGACGGCCGTGCTCGGGCCGAGCAGGAGCACGGTCAGCTGGAGCACGTCGCCGACGGTGCCGAGGAAGTCCGAGACGAGCAGCGCGTACAAGGTCAGGGAGACCGACACGGCGCCGTCGACGAGGACGCTGAGCGAGCGCCGGATGCGCAGGCCGACCGCCTGCAGGGCGAGACCGGCGCTGTAGGCCGTCAGCGCGTTCAGCGCGACCGTGCCGAGGACCAGCGCGAGCAGGAAGACCGGACGGAACCAGCCGGGCAGCAGCGGCTGGAGCGAGGACTCCGGGTCGTTCATGTCGACGGCGGTCGCCGCACACGCGCCGAGCCCGCACACCAGGACGCTCGACACGAAGCCGCCGAACGCAGTCCAGCCCGCCACCGCCCTCGCGGGCGTGCTGCGGGGCAGATAGCGGGAGAAGTCCGCGCTCGTGGTGTAGGAGAGCGGCCCCGAGGCGATGAGGGCGACACCGGCCGGCAGCGTCGCCCACAGGGCGGTGCCCGTCAGCGGCCGCTCGGGGACGTATCCGACGTCCGTGTGCCGCAGCACCACCACCCCCACCGCGGCGAACACCGCCGTCAGGACCAGGGTGACGGGCAGGTAGAGCCGGACGATCGCGGCATGGCCGTAGACGCTGATGGCGAGCGTGACGGTGGCGACGAGCACCACCACCGCGGCCTTCACCCCGGTGTTCACCGGCAGTCCGGCCCTGTCCACCAGGGCGAAGGCCGCGGTCGCCGCGGCGGCCAGGTTCAGCGCGAAGTAGCACACGGAGATGAGCCAGCCGGTCACCGCGTTGTTCACCCGGTTCCCGCGCACCCCGTACATGGCCCGGGTGACGACCTCGCTCGGCGCGCCCGCCACCGGGCCCGGGACCGCCAGCAGGCCGGTGAGCAGCCAGAACAGATTGCCGACGACGATCACCGCGAGGGCCTGCCACAGGGTCAGCCCCATCAGCACCAGGCTGCCGCCCACGACCAGGCTCAGGTAGTTGACGTTCGCGGCGGCCCACACGGAGAACAGCTCGCCCGGGCGCCCGCGGCGTTCGGAATCCGGGATGTGGTCGATGCCGTGCGCCTCGACGCCGCCGGTGTGCCCGGTGTGCCCGGTATGCCCGGTGTCCCGGTATGCGGTGGTGCCGTCGGTGGTGCCGTCGAGAGGTGTGGGCCGCGGGCCGGGGTGCGGGTCGGGGAGCGTGGACGCCATGGGGCCCTCCGGAAGCGGTGGGATCGGCCTGGTCGCTTATTGGGCAGGTGACCAGTTGCTTATTGGTCGCACACTCAATAGCATCGCCGACATGTCGTCAAGCGTTCAGCGCAAGCGGATCCGCAAGGACCCCGCCGCCCGGCGGGCCGAGATCGTCGGGGCCGCGGCGGCTGTCGCCCTCGCCGAGGGACTGGAGTGCGTCACCCTGCGCCGGATCGCCGAGGATCTCGCCGTCCGCCCCGGGCTGATCAGCCACTACTTCCCATCGGCCGAGGACCTCGTCGCCGAGGCGTTCGGCAGCGCCGCGACCGGTGAGCTGGACCGGCTACTGCCGGGCGAGCTTGGTGAGATCGGTGAGAGCGGCGAGGCGGGGGAGCCGGAGGGTGAGTCGTCGGTCGGGCGTGCTGGGGTCGGGGAGCCGGAGGGTGAGTCGTCGGTCGGGCGTGCTGGGGTCGGGGGGTTTGAGGGTGAGCCGTCGGTCGGGCGTGCTGGGGTCGGGGGGCCTGAGGGTGAGCCGTCGGTCGGGCGTGCTGGGGGCGGAGAGTCTGACGGTGAGCCGTTGGCCGAGCGCGCCGGAGGCCGGGGCTTCGGCGGTCGGTCTGCGGCGGGCCGAGGGGGGCCGGGCGAGTTCGACGGCGAGCCGTCGGCCGGCCTCGGCGAGGTGCGCGAGTTCGGCAACCGGTCGCCGGCCGGCCGCGCCGGGGCGGAGGAACTCGACCGCCCGGTGCCGGCCGCCTCGCTCGCGGGTACGCCCACCCGACGTC
This sequence comes from Streptomyces sp. SID486, assembly GCF_009865385.1. Lineage (GTDB taxonomy): Bacteria > Actinomycetota > Actinomycetes > Streptomycetales > Streptomycetaceae > Streptomyces. The sequence goes on from NZ_WWJT01000052.1 coordinate 8,429, forward strand.
TGGCGCGATTCCTCGCCCGTACCTCGGGAGAGGAGTACGACGCGATCAGCCGGCTGTGGATCAACGCCCGCCACCTCAGCCGTTACCGGCCCGTGCTCCGGGACCGCGTCGCCGAGCAGGAGACCGCCTGGCGCGACCGGCTCGAAGCGCTGATCCGGGACGGAGTGACCACCGGCGAGTTCGGCACGGACGATCCGCGGGCCACCGCCATCCAGATCCTGGTCGTCCTCGACGGCCTGGGCGTCCACGCGAACACCGCGACTCCGCAGCGACCGGCCGCGGTGCTCCGTATGCCGGTCACGACTGCGGAACGCGAACTCGGCCTGCCACCCGGCACGCTGGACCACCCCACCGGCTGACCCGTGCCCACCAGCTGACCTGTGTCTAACGGCTGACTTGTGCCCACCGGCTGACTTGTGCCCACCAGCTGACCTGTGTCCACCGGCTGACCTGTGTCCAGCGGCTGGCCCCCGCCTGACGGCCGACCCCCGTCTGACGGCTGACTGCGCGTTACGGGGGCTGCCCGCTACCGCCTCCACCCGCCTCCACCCACCTTTGACCCCGTCGACCTCGGCCGCGTTGGCCGGCCTCCGCTACCCCTGGCCCACGTTTGCTCCCGCCCCCGTCCGACTCCCGCGCCCGTCTCACGCGTGCATCACCCCCCTTGCCGTCCGCCAGACCCCCGCGCCGCCCGTCCTGCCGTCCGCCAGACCCCCGCGCCGCCTGCCGTCCGCCAGATCCCCGTGCCGACTGCATTCGGCCTGATCCCCCTGTCGCCCGCCTCACCCCTGCCGCCCCCTCCGTCATTGACGCCTGCCCCCCTCATGAGCGAAGGAGCCCCCGTGGCCGCCGATCTCGTCCTGCTCTCCGCCCGGCTGCTCGACCCCGGTACGGGCCGGTTCCTCCCGCACACCGCGCTCGCCGCGGAACGGGGGCGGATCAGCTTCCTCGGTGACGACCGGGACGCCCGGGCCCTCGCCGGGTCCCGCACCACCGTCGTCGACCTGCGTGGAGCGGTGGTCAGCGCGGGGTTCACCGACGGGCACCTGCACCCGGTCTCCGGCGCCGAACGCACCATGGGTGTCGACCTGTCCACCTGCCGCGACCTGGACGCCGTACGGGCCGCGCTCGCCGCGGCGGTGCGGGAACTGCGGCCCGGCGCCTGGGTACGCGGCTGGGGCCTGGACCCCAACGTCTTCGGCACCGCACCCGTCGGCAGCGCGGCCCTCGGCCCCGTCCTCGACGGGGTGCCCGCCCTCGTCGACCTGTTCGACGCGCACTCGGCGCTGGCCAGCGACCGCGCGCTGGAACTGGCGGGCATCGACGGCCCGCGCACCTTCGGTCAGGGCTCGGAGATCGTCTGCGACGACGCCGGCCGGCCCACCGGCCTGCTGCTGGAGGACGCGGCCTGCGAACTCGTCGAGGCGGTCGCCCCCCGGCCCACCGACGCCGAGATCCGCAGCCGTGCCGCCGAGGTGCTGGCCGCCATGGCCGCCTCCGGACTCACCGGCGGCCACGCCATGGACGCTAACGGGGACAGCCTCGCCGTCTACGCCGCCCTGGAGGCCGAAGGCGCCCTGCCCCTGCGTCTGCGGATCGCTCCCTGGTGCCGGCCCGAGGCGGACGACGACGCCGTCGCCGGTCTCGTCCGTGCGCAGGGCACCGGCGGCACCCTGTGGCGGGTGGCGGGCGTGAAGCTCTTCATGGACGGCACCATCGACAACGGCACCGCCTGGCTCGAGACCCCCGACTGCCACGGCGAGTCCGGCCACGCTCACTGGCCCGACCCGCTCCGCTACACCCAGGTGATCGCGGCACTCCACCGCGCCGGTGTTCCCACGGCGACCCACGCCATCGGCGACGCGGCTGTGCGGCACGTACTCGACGCCGTGGAAATGGCCCAGGCCGACAGTGGCGGGGCGGACGGTCCGGGCGTCGTCCGGCACCGGGTCGAGCACATCGAGACCGTGCCCGACGACACCGTACGACGCTTCGCGCCACTCGGCGTCGCCGCCTCGATGCAGCCCACCCACTGCTGCGAGTTCACCCGGGCGGACCACACCGACAACTGGTCGCGCCGGCTCGGCGAGGAGCGGGCGGGGCGCGCCTTCCGCTGCCGTGACCTGTGGGAGGCCGGGGCACGGGTCGTCCTCGGCTCCGACTGGCCCATCGCGCCGTACCCGCCGCTCCAGGTCATGGCCGGCGCCCGGCACCGCCGGCCCGCGGACCTCTCCCTTCCGCCGCATGGCCCCGGCCAGGCCCTCACCCCGCTCCAGGCGCTGCAGGGCATGACCGTCAACGCCGCCTGGGCCGCGGGGGAGGAGGACCACGCCGGACGTCTTGCTGTCGGCCACCGCGCCGACCTGACCGTGCTGGCCGACGACCCGCTGAGGGTGCCCGACACCGGGCTGGCCGAGCTGCCGGTGCTGCTCACGGCGGTGTCGGGGCGGATCACGCACCGGGGACCTCAGCTGTAGCGGGACGGCGCGGTCGGAGGAGGCCGGAGGAGGGGGGAGGACGGGCGCGGTGCTGCGGGCGGGTACGGGCGGCCTTCGAGTGGCGGTCCGCGGGGAGGTGCCGGGCGGCTCGATCGCGGCGGCCGGAGGTCAGTCCGATGAGTCGCGTCGTTCCTGGCGGGCGCGGCGGGCGCGGCGGGCCTCCGGCAGGAGCGGCAGCAGCGACAGGACGACGACCAGGCCGACCAGCGGCAGCAGGTAGTCGTCGATGTGCGGAACCGAGGCGCCCAGGGTGAACCCGGCCAGGACCAGCGCCTGCGACCACAGCAGACCGCCGACGGTCTGCCATTGGCGTGTGCTTCGCTGTTCACCAGAGCCCAGGACTGGTCCACGGTGCGGGGGGCGAGGACCGGGTCGGTGAAGGCCACGAGGCGTACGCGGGTCGCGGTGGACGAGGGGGTGAGGCGCAGGAGACGGGCGGTGGCGACCAGGAACGCGGGGGACGTGCCGGTGAAGGCGTGGGCGCGCACATTGCCTTCGGTGGCCTGGGTTCCGGTGGGGTCGGTGCGGACCCAGGTGACGCCGTCGAGGGCGGCGCCGCGCACCTGCCAGCCGCCCGCGTGCAGTTCGAGGCGTAGAGGACGCCCGAGGTCGTCCAGGGCGAGGTCGACCGATCCGCGGTGGTCGCCGGCGGGGCCGGTCAGCCGGGAGACGTAGCGCCAGCCGGACGGGCCGGGGGCGCACTGGAAGTGCTCTTCTGCGAGGGGGGTGTGATCGTGCGGATCGTGCAGCGAATAGCGGCCGTGGGGCATGGGGGTCCTGAGTCGTGACGGGCTGGTCCAGCCGGGAGCCGAAGGTTCCGGAGGCCGAAGGCTCCGGAAGCCGTAGGTCGTAGGTGCCGGGAGGTCGCGGGTCCTCGGGGGCCGGAGGAGGCCGTGGCCTCCGGGCTCGGGGGCCGGAGGAGGCCGTGGCCTCCGGGCTCGGAAGCCAAAGGGGCAGGCCCCCGGCACGGGGGTGCGGGGGCCTGCCTCTGAGGATCTGCTGCCGAGGAGGAGTGCGTGGGTGCACCGGCGCACTTCCTGCGGCGGACCGGAGACCGGTGCCGGAGACCGGTGATTGACCGGAACCCGGATCACCGGGCCACGGCTCCACCCGAGCTCCGCATCACCGGACGGCCGCCGGTCCCCGAACCGCCGGGTCACCGAATTCCCAGATCACCGGACGCCGGGTCACCGGACTCCCAGATCACCGGACGCCCGGGGCACCGGCTCAGTAGCGGTAGTGGTCTGACTTGAACGGGCCGTCGACCTCGACGCCGATGTACGCGGCCTGCTCCGGGCGCAGCTTGGTGAGCTTGACGCCGAGGCTGTCCAGGTGGAGGCGGGCGACCTTCTCGTCGAGGTGCTTGGGCAGCGTGTACACGCCGGTCGGGTACGCGTCGGGCTTGGTGAACAGCTCGATCTGGGCCAGGGTCTGGTCCGCGAAGGAGTTGGACATCACGAACGACGGGTGACCGGTGGCGTTGCCCAGGTTCAGCAGGCGGCCCTCGGACAGGACGATGATCACCTTGCCGTCGGGGAACGTCCAGGTGTGGACCTGCGGCTTGACCTCGTCCTTGACGATGCCCGGGATCTTGGCGAGGCCGGCCATGTCGATCTCGTTGTCGAAGTGACCGATGTTGCCGACGATCGCCTGGTGCTTCATCTTGGCCATGTCCGCGGCCATGATGATGTCCTTGTTGCCGGTCGTGGTGATGAAGATGTCGGCCTTGTCGACGACCTCGTCCAGCGTCGTGACCTGGTAGCCGTCCATCGCCGCCTGCAGGGCGCAGATCGGGTCGATCTCGGTGATGATCACTCGGGCGCCCTGGCCGCGCAGGGACTCGGCGCAGCCCTTGCCCACGTCGCCGTAGCCGCAGACGACGGCGGTCTTGCCGCCGATCAGGACGTCGGTGGCGCGGTTGATGCCGTCGATGAGGGAGTGGCGGCAGCCGTACTTGTTGTCGAACTTCGACTTGGTGACGGCGTCGTTGACGTTGATCGCCGGGAAGAGGAGGACGCCGTCGCGCTGCATCTCGTACAGGCGGTGGACACCGGTGGTGGTCTCCTCGGTCACGCCGCGGATCTCGGAGGCCAGCTGGGTCCACTTCTGGGGGTTCTCGCCCAGGGTGCGGTGCAGCAGCTGGAGGATGACGCGGTGCTCGTCGGACTCGGCCGTCTCCAGGCCGGGGACCTTGCCGTCCTTCTCGTACTCGACGCCCTTGTGGACGAGGAGGGTGGCGTCACCGCCGTCGTCCAGGATCATGTTCGGGCCGCCGGTGGGGCTGTCCGGCCAGGTCAGCGCCTGCTCGGTGCACCACCAGTACTCCTCCAGCGTCTCGCCCTTCCAGGCGAAGACCGGGATGCCCTGGGGGTTGTCCGGGGTGCCGTTCGGGCCGACGGCGATGGCGGCTGCCGCGTGGTCCTGGGTGGAGAAGATGTTGCAGGAGGCCCAGCGGACGCGAGCGCCGAGGGCGACCAGGGTCTCGATGAGGACGGCGGTCTGCACGGTCATGTGCAGGGAGCCGGTGACACGGGCGCCGGCCAGCGGCTGCGCCTCGGCGTACTCCTTGCGGATCGCCATCAGGCCGGGCATCTCGTGCTCGGCGAGGGTGATCTCCTTGCGGCCGAACTCGGCCAGCGAGAGATCGGCGACCTTGAAGTCCTGTCGGTTCTCGACAGTCGTCATTGCGAGCTGCTCCTCGGGGTTTGGGGCGAGGTGGGTACGGCTGGTCTGCGCGGCGGCGGGCACAGCGATGCCCGAGATGAGGACACTGGCATGCCCACGTACGCGCAGCGCAGTCCGTCGGAGGCCCTCTCTCCCTCGGCCGGTCCGTGCGGGACCGCCCGACCGCCATCAGCAGCGACGTCTGGCTCCGTCCCAAGCTACACCGGAGGGCCCGGTCGCCCCCAGTCCGCCTGCTGATTCCCCCGGTCGGTTTCGAGGCGTTCCGAGGGGTCGGAGCGGGGGCCCGCGGTTGTGCGGAAAGCGTGCAACCAGTGCCGATGAAACCGACGCTTACCTGCACTTTTCCGTCGGTGGGCCGCTGATGGGGTGGTGCAGGATGCAGGGGGACCGGGAGTTCCGGTTCCGCTCGCGGGGCGCCTCGGGACGGTGCCGCGCGTGCGCCCGAGCGTGAGGAGATCGACGTGACCGGTCCGGCCGGGCCGCCCGCCACGGGTGGCCGCGATGACGAACGGCAGCCGTTGAAGCTGCTGGCGGTGACCGCCTGCCCGACGGGCATCGCGCACACGTACATGGCCGCGGAGAAGCTCGCACAGGCCGCGGCGAGCCGGGGCATCGAGATGAAGGTGGAGACGCAGGGATCCATCGGGGCCGAGAACATCCTGGATGACAACGATGTCAGTAGCGCGGACGGCATCATCGTCGCCGCCGACAAGGACGTGGACCTGAGCCGGTTCGTGGGCAAGCGGGTGCTCGCGGTCGGGGTCGCGGAAGGTGTCCACCACCCGGAGCGGCTGATCGAGCGGGTGCGGTCGGCGCCCGTGCACGGGGCGGACGGGGCCGTTGACGGTCCGGCCGCGCCTTGGCCGGGCGGCCGGGAGCGGGGCCCGGTGTACAAGGCGCTGATGAACGGCGTGTCGTACATGATCCCGTTCGTGGTCGTCGGAGGTCTGCTGATCGCGGTCTCGCTGGCACTCGGCGGACATGCGACGGCCAAGGGCTACGTGATCCCGGAGGGCACCTTCTGGGCGCACGTCAACGCGGTGGGCGGGATCGGCTTCCAGCTGATGATCCCGGTCCTGTCGGGCTACATCGCCTACGCGATCGCCGACCGGCCCGCGCTGGTGCCGGGCATGATCGGGGGCTGGATCGCCAACACCGGGGCGCTGTACGACTCCGAGGCCGGCGCGGGCTTCATCGGAGCGATCGTCACCGGGTTCCTCGCCGGGTATCTGGTGCTGTGGATCAAGAAGGTCCGGGTGCCGAGGTTCGTGCAGCCGATCATGCCGATCATCGTGATCCCGATCGTGGCGACGACGGCGCTCGGGCTGTTCTTCATCTATGTCATCGGCAAGCCGATCTCCTGGGTGTTCGAGCACCTGACGAGCTGGCTCGGCGGTATGACCGGAACCAGCGCGGTGCTGCTCGGCGCGATCCTGGGGCTGATGATCGCGTTCGACATGGGCGGACCGGTCAACAAGACGGCGTTCCTGTTCGGCGCGGGGCTCATCGCGAGCGGCAACCAGACGGTGATGGGCATGTGCGCGGCGGCGATCCCGGTGATGCCGCTCGGCCAGGGCCTGGCCACGCTGATCCGGCGGCGGCTCTACACCGAGCAGGAGCGGGAGACGGGTCTCGCGGCCCTGTTCATGGGGTGCTTCGGTATCTCGGAGGGTGCGATCCCGTTCGCGGCGGCGCGGCCGGCTCACGTCATCCCGGCGAACATGCTGGGCGGCGCGGTGGCCGGCGCGGTCGCGGGGGTGACCGGGGTGAAGGACGCGGTGCCGCACGGCGGGCCGATCGTGGCGGTGCTGGGCGCGGTGAGCGGGGTGCCGATGTTCTTCGTGGCCGTGGTGGCCGGCACGACGGTGACGGCGCTGGCGACGGTGGCGCTGGTGGACGTGAGTGGCCGCCGGGGGCGTGCGGAGGCGGCCGGGAGTGCCGGTAGGGCCGTCCCGGTGCCGGCCGGGGCGACCGCGGGAGCGGTCATACCGGCGCAGGCGTCCGGGGAAGGCGTGCGCACCGGTGCGGAGGCGGCGGGCGGCGACGCGGATGCGGCCCCTGCGGATGCGGCCCCTGCGGAGGGGACGCCTGCCCAGGGCACGGGCACCGCGGCTACGGCTACGGCAGTGACTGCTGCTACGGCAGCGGCAACGGCAGCGGCTACGGCTACGGCTGCGGCTGCGGCTGCGGCTGCGGCTACGGCTGCGGCTGCGGCTGCGCCCGAGGTGCTGTCGGGGTACCTGACCGAGCGCACCGTGCGGGTGGCCCTCGGAGCGGCGGAGAAGGAGGCTGCCGTCCGGGAGATGGCGGATCTGCTCGCGCGCAGTGACCGCGTGGACGATGTGACCGAGCTGGTGGCCACCGCACTGCGCCGTGAGGAGCAGGGGACCACCGGGCTCGGGGAGGAGATCGCGATCCCGCACGCCAAGACGGACGCGGTGACGGCGCCGGTCGTCGGTTTCGCGCGGTCGGCCGAGGGCGTCGAGTGGGGTTCGCTGGACGGTACGAAAGCCCGGCTGATCTTCATGATCGCCGTACCGGAGGCGGCCGCCGGTGACGAGCATCTGCGGATCCTCGCCCTGCTGTCCCGCAAGCTGATGGACGCCGGGTTCCGGGAGCGGCTGCTCACGGCACCGGACGAGCAGGCGGTACTGGCGGTGCTCGCCGAAGTCGGCTGAAGGACACGGCGGCCGGCTGGGGCGGGCCGCCGGCGACAGCAGCGCGGCGGAGGAGAGGCCGCTGGCAGCAGCACGGCGGAGGAGAGACCGCTGGCAGCAGCGCGGCGGAGGAGAGACCGCTGGCCAAGCAGCACGCCGGGGCGGCGGCCGGTACCGCGCCGTGGCCCGTACGGCAGGTCCGACGCCGGCCGTCTCTCCCCGGCAGCGCGGTGTCGTGCCGTGTGGCCGCGGGCGTCCGCCCGGGGCATGGTCGGCGGTGAGTGGGCGGAGGCCAGCGGCCGGAGGCCGGGGGCAGTGGCCGGAGGCCAGCGGCCGCGGTGAGTGGGCGGAGGCCAGCGGCCGGGGGCAGTGGCCGGAGGTCGGCAGCCGGGGTCAGTGGCCGGAGGTCGGCAGCCGGAGGCGGAGGGCTGAGGTCGACAGCCGAGGGCGGAGGTCGGCGGGCGGCGTCAGTGGGCGGGGGCGTGCGGGGGTGGGCCGCCCGGGGTCGCCTCCGGGTCCGGGCCCTTGGCGGCCTCGGCCTCGCTGTAGACGTCCGGCTCCAGGTAGATGACGCGGGCGATGGGGACGGCGGCGCGGATGCGGGCTTCGGCGGCGTTGATGGCGGCCGCTACCTCGGTGGCGGTGTCGTCGTGCCGGACGGCGATCTTCGCGGCGACCAGCAGCTCCTCGGGGCCGAGGTGCAGGGTGCGCATGTGGATGATGCGGGTGACCGTGTCGCCGTCGACGGTCGCCGCCTCGATCTGCTTGACGACCTCGATGCCCGCGGCCTCACCGAGCAGCAGCGACTTGGTCTCGGCGGCGAGCACCAGGGCGATCAGGACGAGCAGGACACCGATGCAGACGGTGCCGATGCCGTCCCAGACGCCGTCGCCGGTGAGCAGGGCGAGGCCGACGCCGCCCAGGGCGAGGACCAGACCGATGAGCGCGCCGAAGTCCTCCAGGAGGACGACGGGCAGCTCGGGTGCCTTGGCGCGGCGGATGAACTGGGCCCAGGAGAGCTTGCCGCGCAGCTCGTTGGACTCCTTGATCGCCGTGCGGAAGGAGAAGCCCTCCGCGATGATCGCGAAGGCGAGGACGCCGACCGGCCAGTACCAGTGCTCCAGTTCGTGGGGGTGGCGGACCTTCTCGTAGCCCTCGTAGATGGCGAACATGCCGCCGACGGAGAAGAGCACGATCGAGACCAGGAAGGCGTAGATGTACCGCTCGCGGCCGTAGCCGAAGGGGTGCTGCGGGGTCGCCTCGCGCTGCGCCTTCTTGCCGCCGACGAGCAGCAGGAACTGGTTGCCGGAGTCGGCGAGCGAGTGGACGCCCTCGGCGAGCATCGAGGAGGAGCCGCTGAACGCGAACGCCACGAACTTCGATGCCGCGATCGCGAGGTTGGCGCCGAGTGCCGCCACGATCGCCCTGGTACCGCCTGACGCGCTCATGTGTCCGCGTTGTCCCTTCGCCTGTGTCGGCCTCTGCCGCCCTCTGGGTCCGTCCGTACGGGTGCCCGGCTTTGCCCGGCCTTTGCCGGTGGGTCATTCTCGCAGCCCGGCCGGGCACCGGTGCGTCAGGTATCCACAACCGCGGTCATATGATCCACCGACTGTCCACAGCCCTGGTCATACGATCACGGTGGCGCGGAAGACCGTGCCCGCGCCCGAGATCTCCGCCTTCTCGCCGGCCGGGACGAAGACCGAGTGGCCGGGGCCCAGGTCGTGCTCGCCCGCACGGACGGTGCCGGACGTGCAGAGCAGGATCTGCGGGGTGTCCCGGGTGAGGTCGTGGGCGGTGCCGCCGGCGGCGAGGACGTACCGGGAGAGCCGGAACTCGTCGATCGGCGTGGCGTAGACCTCCTCGTCGTCCGGGGACGCCTCGGGGCGCAGTGCGCCCGGGTCGCTCGCCTCGAAGCGGACGATGCGCAGGAGTTCGGGGACGTCGACGTGCTTGGGTGTCAGGCCGCAGCGCAGGACGTTGTCGGAGTTGGCCATGATCTCGACGCCGAGGCCGCTGAGGTAGGCGTGCGGGATGCCGGCGCCGAGGAAGAGTGCCTCGCCGGGCTGCAGCCGGACGTGGTTGAGCAGCATGGCCGCGATGACGCCGGGGTCGCCCGGGTAGTGGTGGGCGATGTCGGCGTACGGGGCGTAGTCGCCGCCGAGCCGGGTGCAGGCGGCGGTGGCCTCGGCGACGGTGTGGGCCATCTCCCGCGGGTCGGCGCCGAGGATCGCGGTGAGAACCTCGCGCAGGGCCGCGTCCGCGGGGTGGGCGTGCAGCAGGTCGACGTACGGCTTGAGGGAGTCGACGCCGAGCCCGTCGAGCAGGCCCGCGGCCTGGAGCGGGTCGCGGAAGCCGCACAGGCCGTCGAACTCGGTGAGCGCGCAGATCAGTTCGGGCTTGTGGTTGGCGTCCTTGTAGTTGCGGTGCGGGGCGTCGAGCGGGACGCCGCGCCGCTCCTCGTCCGCGTACCCCTCCTCGGCCTGCTTCAGGTCGGGGTGCACCTGGAGGGACAGGGGCGCTCCGGCGGCGAGGATCTTGAGCAGGAACGGCAGACGCGGGCCGAACCTGGCGACCGCGCGGGCGCCGAGTTCACGCTCCGGGTCGGCCTCGATGACCTCGACGAGGGTCCCGCGCGCGGTGCGCGACGGCGCACCGGGGTGCGCGCCCATCCACATCTCCGCCTGGGGTTCGCCGCTCGGCTCGACGCCGAGGAGGTGCGGGATGGCGGTGGTGGAGCCCCAGGCGTAGGGGCGGACGGTGTTGTCGAGGCGGTCCATGTGTCTTCTCTGTCTCCGTACGTGCGCGGCTCGGCCGGCGTTGTCGCTTCGTCCCGCGCCGTGGCTGGGCGCGGACGGTCGGCCAGGAGCCAGATCAGGCCCCCGAAGCGAGCGCCAGGTAAACGGCGGCGAAATCCGTGACGGCGATCAGCTCCGCGAGGGTCTCCAGTTCGCCGCCCTCCTCCGGTTCGAGTTCGCTGATCGGGGCGTCGTGGCTGAGGGCCACGTCCCGGGCGGCGGGGGCCGCGCTGAGGCCGCTGAGGGGGCGGTCGCGGAGCAGCACCACGCGCGCGTGCAGCGCGGGCGGCTCCTCCACGCGGTCGCGGAAGAAGTCGTCCGGGTCGGCGCTGGCGGCGAGCGGGCCGGCCAGCAGGGCGCTGTGCGCGGCGAGCGCCTCGGGCAGTTCGGCGACGAGGGCGGGGCGGCCGGCGAGTTCGGCGAGGGCGGCGGCGAAGCGCCGGCCCGCCGGACCGGCCGACGTGCCCTCGGTCCACACGACGGGCAGCGCGTCGGCGAGTTCGGCGGCGAGGGTCTTGGCGGGGTTGCTGTAGGTGGCGATGGCGGGGCCGCAGCGCTCCGCGATGTGGTCCAGGCGGTCGGCGACCTTCTCCAGGGCGTCCGGCGGGGCGGCGAGCAGGCCGATCCGGTCGAGCACGGCCAGCAGCGGGGTCAGCAGCGCCCAGAAGACGCCCGGAGAGGACGCGGCGAGCGGTTCCTCCTGGTCGTACGGCGCCGTGGCCATCGGCACGAACAGGCCGTGCGCACCGGCGACGGCCTCGGCGAGCGGGGTGTCGGGCGGGGCCACGCCGACGACCGAGCAGCCGCGGCGGTACGCCTGGTCGGCGAGGAGGGAGAGGCTCGGTTCGGTGCCGTCCGGTGTGGCGATCAGCAGCAGGTCCACGGAGCCGGTCCAGCCGGGCAGTTCCCAGCGCAGGGCGCCCGCGGCCGGGGCGACGCCGTCGGGGGCGAGCCGGACGACGGGGCTGCCGACGCCGGCCAGCGTGCCGAGGAGGTCGGCGGTGTGGGTGGCGGCGGCGCCGGGGCCGGCGATGAGGACCGCGCGGGGGCGGC
>NZ_WWJT01000514.1 GCF_009865385.1 Streptomyces sp. SID486
GCGCCCAGCCCAGCCCTGACCCACCACCCCTAAGCCACCACCCCCCACCCTGAGGCTCGCCCCTCACCTCCCCCGAGCCACTCCGGCCCGCTCCTCGGCGCACCGCCCCGCCCTCTCAGCGGCCCGCCCCGCCCAGGCTCGCCCCTCAGTCGGCGTCGCTCGCCTCCCGGCGCCCGTCGACCGCCAGGACGCCGAGGGTGAGGGGCAGTTCCCCCACCGACGGGCCCGCCAGCAGGCGGTACGGGCCCGGCTCCGTGCGCCAGCCGCCCGAGGTGACGTCCCAGTGGCTCAGGGCGCGTGCCGGGACGCGCACCTGTGCGTCGACCGTCTCACCGGGCAGGCCCCGCACGGCGCTCCACCCGGCGAGCCAGCGCTCCGGGTAGTCGACGGCGGTCCGTTCCGGGCGGGAGAGATAGACCTGCACGACCTCGCGGCCCGGCCGCGCTCCGGTGTTGCGCAGCCGCACGCGGACGGTGAGGTCCTCGCCGGCCACGATGCGCGCGGGGCCGGACAGTTCGTCGTAGGCCCAGGTCGTGTAGCCCAGTCCGTGCCCGAACCAGTAGGCGGGGGTGCGCCGCGCGCGCAGCCAGCCCCGGTGCCCGAGGTGTATGCCCTCGTCGTAGGGCAGGCGGCCGGCGTCCGGACGGGTGCGGGTGACGGGGGCGTCGGCGAGCCGGGCGGGCCAGGTGGTGGGCAGCCGTCCGCCGGGCTCGGCGCGGCCGAACAGGACGTCCGCCAGCCCGCCGCCCGCCTCCTGGCCGGGGAACCACGCCAGCAGCAGCGCGCCGACGTCGTCGCGCCAGGGCAGTTCCACCGGGCCGCCGCTGTTGACGACCGCCACGGTGCGCGGGTTCGCCCGGACGACCGCGTGCACCAGGGCGTCCTGGTCGGGTCCGAGGGTGAGGTGGCTGCGGTCACGCCCTTCGGATTCGTGCTGTTCGCCGGTGCCGACGACCACCACGGCCACGTCCGCCTCGCGTGCCGCGCGGGAGGCCGCGTCCAGTGCCGCGGCGGTACCGGGTCCCGGCGGCCGGGCGCCGACGACGGTGGCGCGGCCGGTGCCGGGGGCGAGTTCACGGCGGGCGACGAGCAACGGGGTGGATCCGGCGCTCAGTTCGGCGTCGGCGGCCCGGGTGGGCGGGCTCACGTGGAGGACGGCCGGGTCGTCGGTGGTGGCGGGGAACTCGCCGTCCAGCAGCGGGTGTCCGTCGAGGTGGAGGCTGAGGCGGCCGAAGCCGGCGATGCCGATCCGCCATGTGCCCGAGGTGCGGGGGTGCAGCCGTGCGCTGATCTCCACGGTGTGCGCGCCGGGCGGTACGGGAGGCTCCAGCTGCCGTCCGCCCCGGCGGTGTGCGGAGTACAGCTCGTCGCCGTCGGCGTCCAGGACGCGCAGCAGCACCCCTGGGGTGCCGGTGCGCGGATCGGAGGCGACGACCATGTCCAGGGGTGGCGGCGGGCCGTCCGGGACGGGCCCGGGTACGTGGACGACGCGTGCCCGGCCCCGCAGTCCCGCCCTGATGCCGTCCAGGAGCGGCACCTCGTCCTGCGGGAACACGCCGGCGCTGCCGCCGCCCTGGGTGCGGGTGCGGGCGGCCGCCGCGCCGATGACGGCGACCGTGCCGAGCCGTGCCGGTGCCAGGGGGAGCACACCCCGGTTGACCAGCAGGACCGTGCCGGCCGCGACGGCCCGGCGGGCCAGGGCCCGGGCCTGCCGTGGGCGCAGGTGCGGGCGCGCCCGGCGGCCGGGTCTGCCCAGGGCGCCGGCCCAGGCGGCCAGCCGCAGCAGCCGGCGCACCTTGTCGTCCACCGCCGATTCCTCCACCTCACCCGCCTCCACCGCCCGCACCAGCGGCTCGCCCCACTCGCCGGCCGGTCCCGGCATCTGCAGGTCCAGACCGGCCCGGGCGGTGTCGAGGGTGCCGCGGACGGCGCCCCAGTCGGAGACGACCACGCCGGCGAAACCCCACTCGCTCTTCAGCGGCGCGGTCAGCAGCGGGTGGGCTGTCATGGTGGTGCCGTCGACCTGGTTGTATCCGGCCATCACCAGCCGGACACCGGCTGCCACGGCCGCCTCGAACGGCGCCAGGTACACCTCGCGCAGCGTGCGTTCGTCGATGCGTACGTCGACCGTGAGCCGGTCCGTCTCGGCGTCGTTGGCGACGAAGTGCTTGGCCGTCGCGGCGACGCCGTGTGCCTGCACGCCACGGATCAGGGCGGCCCCGATCCGGCCGGTCAGCACGGGGTCCTCGGAGAAGCACTCGAAGTGCCGACCGGCCAGCGGGGTGCGGTGCAGGTTCAGGTTGGGGGCGAGGACCACGTCCACGCCCTTGCGCCGGGCCTCGGAGGCGAGGAGGCCGCCGAGTTCCTCCACCAGCTGCTCGTCCCAGGTGGCTGCCAGCGCGGAGGCCGACGGCAGCAGAACGGAGGTACGGCGTTCGTCCCAGCCTTCCCCGCGGACCCCTGCCGGGCCGTCCGACAGGACCAGTTCGCCCAGCCCCAGGTCGGGTTCGGCCGCGGTGCGCCAGGTGGTGGCGCCGGTGAGCAGCCGGACCTTGGTCCGCAGGGTCAGCTTGTCGAGCAGCCGGTCGAGTTCGTCCTCGTCGGCCATCCCCACCCCCTCGGGTATCGGCGGTCAGGTCAGCTGTAGACGCCGAACTCGTACAACGAGTAGCCCCAGCCCGTGCCGCGGGCGGTGCCGTTGATCCGGACGTACCGGCCGGTCCCGGTGACGTCGAGGTCGTCGACGCCGCCGTTGCCGTCCGTCACGGTGCGCACGGTCTGCCAGGTCTGGCCGTCGTCGGAGGTCTGGACGGTGTACGCCTTGGCGTAGGAGGACTCCCAGAGCAGCTGCACGTGCCGGAAGGCGGTGCGGGTGCCGAGGTCGACCCGGATCCACTGGGGGTCGCTCCAGTCGCTGGCCCAGCGGGTGTTCTGGTTGCCGTCCACGGCGTTGCCGGCGGTGCAGGGGCAGTCGCCGTAGCTCGCCTGGTAGGAGGAGGCGGTGGCGGGCTTGCCGAGGGCGAGGTTCGTGCCGTTCGGTGTGGGCGGGACGACCCTGACGGACCGGGTCTCGACGCCGACGTTGCCGTGGCCGTCGGTCACCTTCACGTAGACCTTCCAGACACCGGGCCGGTCGGGCGCGGTGATCTTGAGACGGCCGCCGCCGAGGTCGGTGTAGGGCAGCGGGGTGAGGTTCTTGCTCTGGTCGATGTACATGCTGTTGTCGAGGACCTCGTAGGACAGGGCGTCCCCGTCCGGGTCGGTGACCTTGACCGCGAGGGTCAGGTCCCGCCCCGCCTGGACCTTGCCCGCGTCGCCCTCGACGGCCAGGTCCGAGATGACGGGCGGGGTGTCGTCGTGCGAGGTGTCCCCGCCGTAGGCCCGCTTCACCGCGTAGTACGACAGGCGTTTCTGGCCGGCGGGCAGCAGGTTGAACCAGATGCCGCCGACGTCGTACTCGGTGCCGTAGTGGAACATGGTGGCGCCGAGCGCGACGCCCCGGTGCCCGGTGATGCAGCCCCAGGCGCGGGTGTACCCGTCGGCCTTGGCCCGGTCGCTCGGCTCCAGCGGGACGCCGTTGGCGTCGTCGGGCACCTCCCACTCACCGGCCGGCCCCGTCTCGGTGACGATGTACGGCTTGGTGTAACCACCTTGCTGCCACGCCGACTTGATGTCACAGACGGCGTTGTAGGAGTTGACGGCGTACAGGTCGAGGTCGGGGGCGTTCTTCTTGAAGTAGGGCCAGGCGCCGACCCAGGCGTCCGTGGAGGTGACCGGGTGGTCGGGGTCCACCGCGTGGATCTTCTTGGCGATGTCGTCGACGAACGTGGTGTAGGCGTCGCGCTGGCGTTCCAGCTCGGTTCCGCTGTAGCAGTTCTGGAGCCCGAGGACGGATTCGTTGCCGACGTCCCACATCAGGACGCCGGGGTTGTCCTTGTAGGTCTGGACCCACTTGGGGAACTCGTCCAGCATCTGGTTCTTGTAGGCGGTGTCGGTCACGTAGTTGACGCAGCCGCCGCTGCCGGGGCCGCCGCCGGGCTGGAGCCAGAACCCGGCGATGACCTTGACGCCGTGCGCGGCGGCGGAGTCGAAGAGCGCCTTGCTGGTGGCGTCGGTGCCCCAGGTGCGGATGGTGTTGACGCCCATGGAATGCAGGTCGGGCAGGTACTTCTCGGCGTCGGCTGTGGACGGCCCCCAGGTCAGGCCCTTGATCTGGTACGGCTGTCCGTCCACGGTGAGCTGCCAGGCGCCCTGGGTGCCGGTGACCTTGACGACGCTGCCGGCCGCGTGGGCCTGGGCGGCGGGCAGGGCGGTGAGGGCGGCGGCGGTCAGTACGCCTGCGGTGAGGGGCGCGGCCAGGCGGCGCCCGCGCGTGCGGGGTGGTGGGGTCATGGTGAGTCCGGTTCTCCGTGGGGAGTGCGGGTGTCGTGGGGACGTCAGGGCAGGCGGTAGTCGGAGTTCAGTGCGGCACCCGCCTCGGGATGGGTCTCGTCGTAGCCGCGGGCGTCGCACTGCAGTCCGCCGACGACGCAGTGGTCGACCAGCGCCTTGAGCGTGCGGTCGTCCCAGGCGTTGAAGAAGTCGTAGTGGAAGCTGTGACCGGTGCCGCTGGACAGCCGTACCTGCGACATGTCGCCGTTGACGGGGAACGCCATCTTGAACTCGATCATCGGCAGCGCCACCGGGTGGTCGGCGGGGCAGACGTTGTCGTTCGTGCCGGGCCTGACCACGGGGTAGGCCATGTGGCTCTTGTGGTCGGGGGTGTCGAGGTACTTGCCGTCCCAGCAACTGGGTGCCTGGAAGCGGATGTTGAGCTGGACGTCGGCCCGGTTCGGGCACGTTGCCGGGAACTCCGTGTTGAAGTAGCTGTCGCCGCACTCCCAGCCCTCGACGAAGCCGGGGTGGTGGCGGAACTCGTCGGCGCTCTGCATCGGGCTGCCGACGACGAACCGCAGGCCCTTGGGGAAGGGCCGGACGCTGGTGTAGTCGGTGACGCCGGCCTTGTAGTAGATGACCTGCGGGCCGACCGGCAGGATCTTCTTGTCGCCGTTGTACAGGGTGGGCATCCAGTAACCGGACAGGTCACCCGGCGCCTTGCAGGTGGTTCCGCCCGCGCTCAGTGAGGCGGTGGTACTGCCCGCGTCGGTGGTGGTGTTGCCCATGAAGGTGTGGTCGTGGGATTTGCCGGGCTGCTGCGGGTAGACGATCGGGTCGTCGGGCCGGGTGTGGCTGACCGCGCAGTTGGCCTGGAACTCGTGGAAGTAGCGGTGCGGCGGGACCTGCGTGGACGGGGTGCCGGTGACGGGCGGGACGGCCGGGATGTAGCCGTCGCCGTCGGGGTCCTCGGGCGAGGCGGCGGTCGACAGCGCCATGGCGTGGCCGGCGTGCGCGGGTGCGGCCGCGGCCGCGGGGGTGGACGAGGCGGCTACTCCGGTGACCTCGAACGAGGTCAGCGCCAGGGCGGAGGTGATGAGCGCGCCCGAGAGGATTTTCGATCTCCGTGACATGGGGGCTCCTCGACGGGAGGGGAGGGAGAGGTCGTACGGAGGTGGGAGAGCGCTCTCCCACCGCTGGAGTGTTGAGCCGGGGGCGGAGGGTGTCAAGGGAAACCGCCAAAGAATCAGAGACGGTCGTTGCTCACTACTCGAAGGCGGAGCGGTCGAAGTGACGAGCGATCAGGCGCGAGCATGCGGGAATTCGGTCGCAACTCTTGACGCATCGTTCACGTCAATGAAACATCCAACGACGAGAGAGCGCTCCCCCACCCCACTTCGTTCATTTCCTGAACAAGGAGAGCCGCGCATGCCTCCCTCCTCGCCCTCCTCCCCCACCTCGCCTTCTTCCCCCGTCCCGCCTGCCCCCGCGTCCGTCGGCCGCCGGGCCGTTCTCGGGGCGGCGGCTGCCGCGGTGCCGGTGCTGGCCGGCGTGTCCACGCCCGCCCGGGCGGC
>NZ_WWJT01000515.1 GCF_009865385.1 Streptomyces sp. SID486
ACGGTCTCGTTGGACATGCCGCAACTCGGCCTGGACTGGGACGCCGCCCCGTCGGTGCACGACGAACTGACGGGCGAGACGTACCACTGGGGCAGGACCAACTACGTGCGCCTGACGCCCGGCCGGACGCCGGCGCACGTGCTCCACGTCGGGCGATCGACGCCCCAGAACGGAGGGCCCGCAGCGTCATGACCGTCAACGACCCCGTACCGGACACCTTCGAGGACACCCCCGCGGGTGACCGGGACCCCGAGTGGTTCAAGCGCGCCGTCTTCTACGAGGTCCTGGTCCGCTCCTTCCAGGACAGCAACGGCGACGGTGTCGGCGACCTCAAGGGCCTCACCGCCAAGCTGGACTACCTCCAGTGGCTCGGCGTGGACTGCCTGTGGCTGCCGCCGTTCTTCAAGTCCCCC
>NZ_WWJT01000516.1 GCF_009865385.1 Streptomyces sp. SID486
CTGGTCCAGGAACCACAGCCGCTGCTGGGCCGAGGACAGCGGCAGCCGGTCCGGGCGCTCCTGCCGGGTCAGCGCGGCCCGCGGCAGCTCCCCGCTCCCCTCGGTGACCCGCTCGGACAGTGCGACCACGGTCGGGTACCGGAACAGGTCCTTGACGCCGAGCTGCACGCCGAAGGCCTGGCGGATCCGGCTGATGAGCCGGGTGGCGAGCAGCGAGTGGCCGCCGCGGTGGAAGAAGTGGTCGTCGATGGTGGCCGACGGCAGTCCCAGGACCGCGGCGAACAGGCCGCACAGGACCTCTTCCTGCGGATTGCGCGGGGCGCGTCCGGCGACGTCGTGGATGACCTGCGGGGCGGGCAGCGCCCGCCGGTCGATCTTGCCGTTGGCGGTGAGCGGAATCGCGTCGAGGAGCACGAACGCCGACGGGACCATGTACTCGGGGAGCGCCGCGGTGGTGTGCCGGCGCAGGTCGCCCAGGTCCACCCCGTCCCCGGCGCTCACCAGGTAGGCGACGAGCCGCTTGTCGCCGGGCCGGTCCTCGCGGACGATCACCGTGGCCTGGACGACCGCCGGGTGGGCGGCCAGCGCGGTCTCGATCTCGCCGAGTTCGATGCGGAAGCCGCGCAGCTTGACCTGCTGGTCGGCCCGGCCGAGGTACTCCAGTGAGCCCTCGTGGTTCCACCGCACCAGGTCACCGGTGCGGTACATCCGGGCGCCCGGCCCGCCGTACGGGTCGGCGACGAACCGCTCGGCGGTGAGCGACGGACGGCCCACGTAGCCGCGCGCCAGACCGGACCCGGCGATGTACAGCTCGCCGGGCGCGCCGGCCGGGACGAGCCGGAGCGCGGGGTCGAGGACGTAGAGGCGGTGGTTGTCGAGTGCCTCGCCGATCGGGATCGTGCCGGGCTGGTCGCAGGGCCGGCGGATGCGGTGGGTGGCGGCGAAGGTGGTGGTCTCGGTCGGGCCGTAGCCGTTGACGACGGTGGTGTCCGGGCAGTGCTCCTGGATCCGCCGCACCGCCTCCGGTGAGACGACGTCACCGCCCGCCCACACCTCCCGGACGCCGGCGAAGGCCTCCGGCACCTCCTCGGCCATCACCCGGAACAGTCCGGCCGTCAGCCACAGACTCGTGATCGAGTACCGGGCGAGCAGCTCGCCCAGCGTGCCGGTCTCCAGGTGGCCCCGGGGTGCCACGACGACCGTGCCGCCGGTCAGCCACGGCACCCAGATCTCGTAGGTGGAGGCGTCGAAGGTGTGCGGGGAGTGGAAGAGGACCCGGCTGTGGTCGCCGCCCGCGTACATCCGCTGGCGGGCCAGGTCGGCGACGTTGCGGTGGGTGACGGCGACACCCTTCGGTACGCCGGTCGAGCCCGAGGTGAACATGACGTACAGCCACTGGTCGGGGTGGGTGGCGGCGGTGGACCGCGTCGCGGGGCGGCCGTCCAGCTCCTTGCGGTCGATGACGAGGTCCCGGGCCTGCGCCCTGGCGACCAGCGGATGGTCGGCCAGCGCCCGGTCGGTGATCAGGACCGGCGCGTCGAGTTCGTCGAGGATCTGGGTGTGGCGGGTGTCCGGGTCCGCCGGGTTGAGGGGCGCGTAGGCGCCGCCCGCCTTCACGACCGCGAGCATGGCGATCAGAAGATCGGCCGAGCGCTCCATCATCAGGGCGACGACGGACTCGGGGCCGACCCCGAGGCCGGTGATCCGCTGCGCGAACCGGTCGGACTCCGCGTCGAGTTCGGCGTAGGTGAGGGAGCGCTCCTCGGACGCCACGGCGACCGCGTCCGGCGTCCGGGCCGCCTGCGCGGCGAACAGCTCCGCGAGACCGGCGTCCAGCAGGGCGCCGTCGGTGACCGGCCCCGCGCCCAGCGCCAGCAGCCGCTCCCGCTCCTCGGGGCCGGTGAACTCCAGCTCCCCGACCGGTAGTTCCGGATCGGCGACGACCGCTTCCAGCAGCCGTACCAGTCGGTCCGCGAGCCCTTCCACGGTCCGGGCGTCGTACAGGTCCGTCGCGTACTCCACGGACAGGTCCAGGCCGCCGGGGCGGCCGTCGGCCGTGCGGTGCTCGTGGAAGGAGAAGGTCAGGTCGAACTTGGCGATCTCCAGCGGCGTGAACCACGACTCGGTGTGCACACCCGGCAGTTCGAGGGCCGGCCTGGCCGCGTCCTGGAGGGTGAGGGCCACCTGGAAGAGCGGGTGGCGGGCGGCGCTGCGCTCGGGGTTGAGGATCTCGACGAGCCGGTCGAAGGGCAGGTCCTGGTGGGCCCAGGCGGCCAGGTCGGTCTCCCGGACCCGGTCGAGCAGTTCCCGGAAGGACGGGTCCCCGCCGACATCGGTGCGCAGCACCAGGCTGTTGACGAAGAAGCCCACCAGGTCGTCCAGGCGCTGGTCGGTGCGGCCGGCGATCGGCGCGCCGATCGGGATGTCCGTACCGGCGCCGGAGCGGGCCAGCGCGGTCGCCACCGCGGCCTGCGCCACCATGAACAGGGTCGTCCCGGTCTCGCGGGCCAGCCGGGTCAGCGCCTCGTGCAGCGCGGGCGGGCACTGCACACCGTGGGTACGGCCCCGGAAGCTCGCGGCCGCCGGACGCGGCCGGTCGGTCGGGAGGGTGGCCTCCACGGGCAGTTCGCCCAGCGTGTGCCGCCAGAACTCGGCCTGCCGCTCCCCGTCCGCCGCGAGCAGCTCCTCCTGCCAGAGGGTGTAGTCGGCGTACTGGACCGGGAGCCGCTCCCACTCGGGCGCCCGGCCCGCGGCACGTGCGGTGTAGGCGGTCGCCACATCGCGCAGGAAGGGGGCGGTGGACCAGCCGTCGGACACGATGTGGTGCATGACGACGAGGAGGACGTGGTCCTGCGCGCCGGTACGGAACAGGGCCGCCCGCAAGGGCAGTTCGCCGGCCAGGTCGAAGGTGCGGGCCGCCTCCGCGCCGAGCAGCGCGTCCAGGGTGTGCTCCTCGGCCGGGGTGACCGGCAGGTCCAGGCGGATCTCCTCGGCCGGCAGCACCACCTGCCCGGCCTCCCCGTCCGCCGCCGAGAACAGCGTCCGCAGGCTCTCGTGGCGTACGACGGTGTCGGTCAGCGCGAGCCGCAGCGCCTCGGTGTCCACGGACCCGGTGAGCCGCAGCGCCAGCGGGATGTTGTACGTCGCCGACGGGCCCTCCA
>NZ_WWJT01000517.1 GCF_009865385.1 Streptomyces sp. SID486
CCCGACAGCACCGCCTTTTCACCGGCCCGCCCCCGTCACCGGGCACCGCCGCCGGGGCGCCCGCCCACGCCGTCCGTGCGCCGGGGCCGCGGGCGCTGCCGGGCCTGCACGGCCTCGCGCGGGCGCTGCGTCCGCTGCGTGGGCACGCCGACCACCGGCACCGGACGGTCGTCGACATCGAGGCCACCGTCCGGCTCACGGCCGAGTCCGGTGTGCTGGACGTGGTCGACCACCCCGAGCAGGAACTGCGGCACACCGCGGTGCTGCTCGTCGACGCGGCCGCCTCGATGCGGGTGTGGCAGCCTCTCGTGCGGGAGGTAAGACGCCTGCTGGAGCGCGGCGGGGTCTTCCGCGCGGTGCGGGTCCACCGGTTCGACCTGCGCGCGGAGCAGTGGCCGGGCGTGACACCGCGTACGGAGTCGCCCGTCGTGTTCCTGCTCACGGACGGGGTGGACGAGGCGTGGCGCGGCCGGGCCGCGCGGCGGTTCATCGGCGCGTGGGAGCGCTCCGGTCCGCTGGTCGTCGTCCCGCCGCTGCCGCGGCGTCTGTGGCGCGGTACGGCTTTCGACGTGCAACCCCAACTTCTGCTCGCGGGGCGGGCGTTCCCGCCGAACAGCGGACTCGGCGTGATCGATCCGCTCGCC
Source organism: Streptomyces sp. SID486 (assembly GCF_009865385.1). GTDB lineage: Bacteria > Actinomycetota > Actinomycetes > Streptomycetales > Streptomycetaceae > Streptomyces. Next base: position 645 of record NZ_WWJT01000517.1, read on the forward strand.
GGCGGCCCCGTCACCGAGCCGGGCGACAGGCTGCCGGTCCCGGTCGTGCCGCTCTCCCCCGCCGCGCTGGGCAGGTGGGTGGCGCTGCTGACGCGGCCGGCGGTACCGCAGCTCGTGGACGCCGTCCTGGTGGGCGGGAGCGGGGAGCGGGAGGAGGACCCCGCGTCGCGGGGGGCCGGCGAGCCGTCGTCCCTCTCCGCCGAGGAACGGATCGAACGCTTCCGGGCCTCGTTCTCGCCGGACGCGTACCGGCTGGCCGTGCGGCTCTCCTCGGTCCGTCCGCTGAGCCTGCCCGTCATCCAGCTGATGCGCGCCGCGTCGCTGCCCGAGGCCGGCGCCGCGACCGTCTCCGAGGTCCTGCTCGGGGACATCCTGCAGCCGTCGGCGCGGGAGGAGTACGGCGGCGAGCGGTTGCCGGCCGCGCTGGCCGGAGGATCGGGTGAGGTGCTGTACGACTTCCGGCCGGGCGTCCGGGACCTGCTCGCGAGCGGCCTGGACACCGAGCAGTCCCTGGAGACCGTGGAGGCGGTCGGCCGGGCGCTCGAACCGTACCTCGGCCGCATACCGGACTTCGCCGCGCTGCTGGCCGACCCGGGCGGCAGCGCGCGGTTGTCGCCCGGGGCGACCGCGTTCGCGGTACTCGTGAGCCCGGTCCTCGACCGGCTGTACGGAGGGTCGCCGGTGGCCGGCGGCGCGGCCCTGGCGGCGAGCGGACCGGTGACCACGCCGCCCTGGCCGCCCGCCGACGCGGTCTCCTTCAGCGTCCTCGGTCCGGTCCGGGTGTGGCGCGGAGAAGACGCCCTGCCCTCCGGTTCACCCCAGCAGCGGGCACTGCTCGCCGCCCTGCTGCTGCGGGACGGTCACACCGCGACCGCCGCCGAGCTGGTCTCCGCGCTCTGGGAAGCCGACCCCCCCGCCCAGGCACTGGCGGCGGTACGCACCTACGCGGCACGGCTGCGCAGGGTCCTCGGTGACGGGATGCTGCTGAGCGAGCGCGGCGGCTACGTCCTGCGCCTCGAACCCGGCGCACTCGACCTGGACTTGGCCCGCGACCTGGCGGCGGAGTCGGAGCGTGTCCACAGGTCCGGCGACCCCTCGCTCGCCCGCGACCTGCTCGTGCGGTCGCTCGACCTGTGGGACGGCGAGGCCCTGGCCGGCCTGCCGGGGCCGTTCGCCGCGGCCGAACGGGTCCGGCTGGAGGAGTGGCGGCTCGCACTGCTCGAAAGACGTCTGACCCTGGACCTGGAGCTGGGGGGACACGCCGAGGCCGTCCCCGGGCTGACGGCGCTGACCGCGGCGCATCCCCTGCGGGAGCGGCTGCGCGAACTGCTGATGCTGGCGTTGTACCGCTCCGGCCGGCAGGCGGAAGCGCTGGCCGTGTACGCCGACACGCGCCGGCTCCTCGCCGACGAGCTGGGGGTCGAGCCGGTCCGGGAACTCTCCCGGCTCCAGCAGCGGATCCTCCTGGCGGACGACAGCCTGTTCGCCGTACCGCACGCCCCCGCGCGACCGCGTCCGCCCGAACCGGTGCGGCCGGCCCTCCTGCCCGCGACGGTCCCGGACTTCACCGGCCGTGGCGCGTTGGTCCGGGAGCTCGTCGACCGGCTGGCGGGTACGGCGGACGAGGCCGGGGGCTCCGTGACGGCCCTCTGCTCGGTCGCGGGCCTCGGGGGCATCGGCAAGACGGCCCTGGCCGTGCACGTGGCCCACCTGGTCCGGGCGCACTTCCCGGACGGCCAGCTCTACGCGGACCTCCAGGGCGCCGGACCCCGGCCCGCCGAACCGGGGACCGTCCTCGCCTCGTTCCTCAGGGCGCTCGGCACCCCGGACGCCGGGATCGCGGAGTCCGTGGCGGAGCGCGGGGCGCAGTTCCGGGCGGCACTCGACGGCCGCCGGATGCTGCTCCTGCTGGACAACGCCCGGGACGCGGCCCAGGTCCGCCCGCTGCTGCCGGGCACGGCGGCGTGCCCGGTGCTGGTGACCAGCCGCGCCCGCATGACCGGCCTGGCGGGCGCGCATGTGGTCGACCTGGACGTGATGTCCCCGGAGGAAGGGCTCCAGCTGTTCACGCGGATCGTGGGCGAGGAGCGGGTCGCGGCCGAGCGGACCGCGGCCCTGGACGTGGTCGCCGCCTGCGGCTTCCTGCCACTGGCGATCCGTATCGCCGCGTCCCGCCTGGCGGCCCGCCGCACCTGGACGGTCTCGGTGCTGGCCGCGAAGCTCGCCGACGAACGCCGCCGTCTGCACGAGCTGCGGGCGGGCGACCTCGCGGTCACGGCCACGTTCGAACTCGGTTACGGGCAGCTGGAACCGGACCAGCGGCGTGCCTTCCGTCTTCTCGCCCTCGCCGACGGCCCCGACCTCTCCCTCGGTGCCGCAGCCGCCGTCCTGGACCTGCCGGCGCAGCGGACGGAGCACCTCCTGGAGTCCCTCGTCGACACCTCCCTCCTCGACTCGTGGGCCCCGGGCAGGTACCGCTATCCCGATCTCGTACGCATCCACGCCCGCGCCTGCGCCGAGCGCGACGAGGCTCCGGGGGAACGGGGCCCGGCGCTCTCCCGCCTGCTCGACTTCTACCTGGCGACAGCCGCTCGTGTGCACGCGATCGAGCGCCCGGGGGACCGTCTGGTGGACCACCTGGCGCCCACGGCGACCCCCGGCCTGCGGTTCTCGGCCTCCGGTGACGCGCTGGACTGGCTGTACGCCGAGGCGGGTTGTCTTCTGGCCTGCGCCCGGCAGTCGTCCGACGCCCCGCGCCTGAGCCGGGCCGTGGACCTGCTGTGGGTGACGCGGGACCTCAGCGAGTCCGGCTCCCACGCGGCACCGTACGAGTCCACGGCCATCCTCCTGCTCGACGCGGCCGAGTCCTCGGGCGACCCTCGCACGGTGGGCCGCGCCGCCCTCGTCCTGGCCGAGTCCGAGCTGTTCCTCAGCCGGTTCGACGCGGCCGAGCGGATGGCGGCCCAGGCGCTGCGCGAGGCGGAGACGTCCGGGGACACGGCCGTCCTGTGCCGGGCGGCGGCCCTGCGCGGCCTTGTCGACTTCTCACGGGGCCGGTACGGGGCCGCCGAGGCCCGCCTCGACCGCGCCCTGGAGGGGTTCCGGGCCGACGGTGACCGGCCGGGCGAGGCGAGCGTGCTGGGCCATCTGGCCCGGGTGCGACTGGCCCTGGGCAACACCCACGGCGCCCTCACCCTCGCCCGGCAGGCAGTCGGCATCCACGACGGCCTGGGCCGGTCGGTGCGTGGCGCCAACGCGCGGTACACGCTGGGGCTGGCCCTGACCCGGGCGGGCCGGTACGCCGAGGCGAGGGAAGCCCTCCACGCCGCCCGGGACGTGTTCGGGGAACACCGGCAGCGTGTCTGGGAGGGGCTCACCTGCCTGCGGCTGGCGGAGGCCGAACTCGCCGCGGAGCGGCCCGCACAGGCCGCCGAGCTCGCCGAACAGGCTCTGGGGTACATCGGCGTGACGGAAGGGGAACAGCGTCGTGGCACCGTGCTGACCGTGCTCGGGCGCGCGCTCGACGCCCTGGGGCAGCCGGACCGCGCCCGCACCTGCTGGCAGGAGGCCCTGCGTATCTTCGAGGACCGGGACGCCGCCGGGTACGAGGAGGTGCGCGGTCTTCTCGGCCACACGGCGGCCACGGCCCGCCGGACCCGCCCGCGCCAGGGCGGACACCGGCCGTGAGGGGTCGTCCTCCCGGTGTCGCCCGGCGCGGGACGCACCCCGGGAGGGCGACCGCTTCCGGAAGTCCCACGAATCCCCGGCAGCCGCACTCGCCCATGAGGAAGGAGCCGTCGCCTCCATCGCGGAGTCCCTCCACGACGAGTCCCGAGAACCGCTGTACGCCCCGTCGCCGCTGTGGTGGGTGGTGGTGCCGGGCTCCTCGGCCGGAGGACCGGTCGTGGATCACACGTGTACGACCGGGACCGAGGGCCGGGTCCGGCGCGGGCCTGAGGGGGCCCGCTCCGCCGCGGGGGTGAGGGTCCCGCGCGGCGGTCGCAGGGGAAGGGCGGGAAGCGCGTGCGCGGCGCTTCCCGCCCGGCCGCGGCACCGGCCGCTCCGCCGACGCGTTGTCCGAATGACGGACGTCGCGCTGCCCTCCGCCGCGACGACCCCGTAGGGTGGCGGATGCAGCTGGTTCGCCCCGTCCGCCAGGCGGGATGCGTCGTAAGAGGGAACCCGGTGGAAATCCGGGACTGCCCCGCAGCGGTGAGCGGGAACGACCGCCGTCACACGCACTGGGTCCGAGGAGGGCCTGGGAAGCGACGGCCATTAGGTGTCTCGTACGACGAGACGTGCCCGCGAGTCCGAAGACCTGCCAACTGCCCGCGCCCGAACCTTCGGACGCGGACATCCCGGTGACCTCGAGGGCGGGTCGGCGTACATACCAGGCGGACGCCCGTGCCTCGCCGCGCGCGCTTCGTGCCGTCCGGTTCGTCACCCCTTCGCGCTCTCGTCCCGTCCCCGGGATCTCAGGGATTCATCTCGCGAAGGAGATCTCCGTGACCAGCGAGTCCGCAGCCGCGGCAGCACAGCCCACCGTGTACGGCTACCCCCGTCAAGGGCGGCACCGGGAACTGAAGAAGGCGATCGAGGGCTACTGGAAGGGCCGTGTCGACGCCGACGGCCTGCGCACCGCGGCGGCCGGCCTGCGCCGCGCGAACTGGCAGCAGCTCGCCGGCGCCGGCATCCACGAGGTCCCCACCGGCGACTTCTCGTACTACGACCACGTCCTCGACACCACCGTCATGGTCGGCGCCATCCCCGACCGGCACCGCGCCGCCGTCGACGCGGACGCCCTGGACGGCTACTTCGCCATGGCGCGCGGCACCCAGGACGTCGCGCCGCTGGAGATGACGAAGTGGTTCGACACCAACTACCACTACTTGGTGCCGGAGTTGGGCCCGGACACGGTGTTCACCGCCGACTCCACCAAGCAGGTCGCCGAGCTGACGGAGGCCCTCGCCCTGGGCCTGACCGCTCGCCCCGTCCTCGTCGGCCCGGTGACCTACCTCCTCCTCGCCAAGCCCGCCCCCGGCGTGGCGCCGGACTTCGAACCGCTCACCCTGCTGGACCGGCTGCTGCCCGTGTACGCCGAGGTCCTCGCCGACCTGCGCGCGGCCGGCGCCGGCTGGGTGCAGCTGGACGAGCCCGCCCTGGTCCAGGACCGCACCGCGGCCGAGCTGGACGCCGCCGCCCGCGCCTACCGGGACCTCGGCGCCCTGACCGACCGGCCCAGGCTCCTGGTCGCCTCCTACTTCGACCGGCTCGGCGACGCCCTGCCGGTGCTGGCCAAGGCTCCGGTCGACGGTCTCGCGCTGGACTTCACCGAGGCCGCCGCCGCCAACCTCGACGCCCTCGCCGCCGTCGGCGGCCTGCCCGGCAAGCGCCTGGTGGCCGGTGTCGTCAACGGCCGCAACATCTGGGTCAACGACCTGGAGAAGTCCCTGTCGGTCCTCGGCACCCTGCTCGGGCTGGCCGGCCGGGTCGACGTGGCCGCCTCCTGCTCCCTGCTGCACGTGCCGCTGGACGCGGCGGCCGAGCGGGACATCGAGCCGCAGATCCTGCGCTGGCTGGCCTTCGCCCGGCAGAAGACGGCCGAGGTGGTGACCCTGGCCAAGGGCCTCGCCCAGGGCAGGGACACGATCACCGCCGAACTCGCCGCCAACCGCGCCGACCTGGCCTCCCGGGCCGCCTCCCCGATCACGCACGATCCCGCCGTGCGGGCCCGCGCCGCGGCGGTCACCGAGGCCGACGCCCGCCGCTTCCCGCCGTACGGCGAACGGGCGTCCGCCCAGCGGCACCACCTCGGCCTGCCGCTGCTGCCGACCACGACCATCGGCTCCTTCCCGCAGACCGCCGAACTGCGCACCGCGCGCGCCGACCTGCGCTCCGGCCGGATCGATACGGCCGGCTACGAGGAGCGCGTCAAGGCCGAGATCCGGGAGGTGATCTCCTTCCAGGAGAAGGCGGGTCTGGACGTCCTGGTGCACGGCGAGGCCGAACGCAACGACATGGTCCAGTACTTCGCGGAGCAGCTCACCGGCTACCTCGCCACCCAGCACGGCTGGGTCCAGTCCTACGGCACCCGCTACGTCCGGCCGCCGATCCTGGCCGGCGACATCTCCCGGCCCGAGCCGATGACCGTGCGCTGGACGACGTACGCCCAGTCCCTCACGAGCCGCCCGGTCAAGGGCATGCTGACCGGCCCGGTCACCATGCTCGCCTGGTCCTTCGTCCGCGACGACCAGCCGCTCGGCGACACCGCCCGGCAGGTCGCCCTCGCCCTGCGTGACGAGGTGAACGACCTGGAGGCGGCGGGCACGTCGGTGATCCAGGTGGACGAACCCGCCCTGCGCGAGACGCTGCCGCTGCGCTCGGCGGACCGGCCGGCCTACCTGGCGTGGGCGACGGAGTCGTTCCGGCTCAGCACCAGCGGGGTGCGGCCGGACACCCAGATCCACACCCACATGTGCTACGCCGAGTTCGGTGACATCGTGCAGGCCATCGACGACCTCGACGCCGACGTCATCAGTCTGGAGGCCGCCCGGTCGCACATGCAGGTCGCCCGCGAGCTGGCCGCGCACGGCTACCCGCGGGAGGCCGGACCGGGTGTCTACGACATCCACTCCCCGCGCGTGCCCAGCGCCGAGGAGGCGGCCGGCCTGCTGCGCACCGGTCTGCGGGCCATCCCCGCCGAGCGCCTGTGGGTCAACCCCGACTGCGGGCTGAAGACGCGCGGGTGGCCCGAGACCCGCGCCTCTCTGGAGAACCTGGTCTCCGCCGCCCGCACCGTGCGCGGCGAGCTGCCCGCCTCCTGACCCGGCAGCACCGTCCCGGCGGGCCGGGGCGCCACAGGCGCCCCGGCCCCTGACGGCCGCCGTCACCGGCTCGGCACGGCGGGACGTCCGCGAGAAAGGCGCCGGCCACCGGACGGACCCGCGGAACCGCTCGGGCGGAAGGCTGCGGATCCGCGGAGTCGGCCGAACGCCCCTGATGCTAAGTTCGCACGCGGCGCCGCCCCCTTGCGGACCGTCCGCGGTGCGTGCGACGAGGAGGCGCGCCCTGGCCGGGCGAACAGCGGACGCGGGGTCCGCGCCGACGCGAGAGCGCGTACCCGGTCGGATCCCGCCCCGATGACGGCAGCAGCAGGAGTTCCCGGATGACCAGCCGTGTGTACCTCGTCGCGCCCGCCGGCAGTGCGTCGCTGCGGCAGGCCCGCTTCTACGACGGCGGGGGCCCGATCGACGACGCCGGGGCCGAGAGCGCCCGCGCCGCCGCCGGGTCCCTGCCCTCGGCGGCGCGGGTGCTCCTCTCGCCCGGCGTGCGGTGCCGGGAGACGGCGGAGGCGCTCGGTCTCGACGGCACGGTGGTGCCGGAGCTGGCGGGGCTGGACGTGGGCCGCTGGCGGGGCCGCGCCCTGGACGAGGTGGGAGCGGCCGAGCCGGAGGCGGTGGGCCGCTGGCTCACCGATCCCGACTGCGCACCGCACGGCGGTGAGACGGTGACCGGCTTCTGCGCACGCGTGGGAGACCTGCTGTCCGGCGGGGTGTTCCCGGACGGCCGCACGGTCGCTGTCGTGGAGCCGGAGGTCGTACGGGCCGTGGTCGTCCAGGTGCTGGGAGCGCCCGAGGCCGCCTTCTGGCGGCTCGATGTCCCCCCGCTGACGGTGACGGAACTCAGCGGACGGTCCGGACGCTGGAATCTGCGGCTCGGGCGGCCCCCGCACCCGGCCGGCGCCGCACCGGCACCCTGAGCACCGGCCCGGCGTCCGTGCGCAGGCCCCCGATGTGGTCAGCTGAAGAACGGGTCGTCCACGACGTGGGCCCAGCCGCCGTCCGGCTGTCGTCGGAGGATCTCGGTGGTGGTGGAGATCACCGGCTCCGGTCCGGCTCCGGTGAGTGTGGCGTTGTTCGACACCAGGGCGACGTCGTCGACCTGTCGGATGTCGCGCAGTTCGAGCTTCAGGCGGGAGCCGCTGTCGACCATCTGCTGCATAGCCGCGCGGATGGCGTCAGTGCCCGTCGAGTGAGTCCCGGGGGCGGGGACGAAGTGGGCGTTCGGCTCGTAGAGCGACACGAGACCCTCGACGTCCCCTGCCTCCAGGTACTCCATGAACAAGGTCCCCACCTCCTGAGGCGTCTCGGCGCGGCGCCGGGCGACGGCGCCGACCGGCTTGTCGCCCCAGCCGGCTGCGGCGAGCAGGTCGTACCAGCCGGGATGGGCGCCGTGGGGCAGATGACGGCGCAACAGGTCACCCGGGAAGGTCAGCGGGGGCGCCTTGGAAGGCTTGGCCATGGCCTGGGCGAGGACGGCATCGCTGAGCGCGTAGCCCAGGTCCAGGCGCGGGAGCAGGACGTGCACATCGTCGGCGAGACCGGATGGCAGGCTCTCACGCCGGACTCCGAGGATGTCGGTGGCGATACCGGCCTGGGCGAGCGCGACCTCCGTGCCCTTCCGCGCGGCGATGCCGTCCGAGGTGTGCAGGGCGACGGCGTCCCAGGCGATGGCGATACGCCGTTCCTCGACGCCGCGCTCCCGCAAAAATGCCGCTGCGGCGTCAGCGCCGTCGACCTCGAAGCGCTGGTCGCCGTTGCCCTCCTCGGTCAGGCCGATGTCGTGCAGAACACAGCTGAGGAACAGCAACTCGTCGTCGTAGTCGCCACCGGCGCGCAGACCCTGGTTCTGGGCATGGGCGCGAGCGAAGACATAGCTACGGACGCTGTGATGGAGAAGGAATGCGGGCGAGATCCGGTCCACATAGGCATAGGCGTCCCGGGTGAGGCCCGTGTCGGGCAGGTCGAGCTGCTCGAAGACGGACAAGCGTGCGTCTGCGGTCATGATGTGTGTCTTTCGTCCGGATGCGGCTGCGCGATGTGCGACTTTTCGGTGCGGGACCGTTTCGGGGCAGGTCGCCGGTCAGGCGGCCGGTGCGAACGCGGTGATGGCGTCGACGAGTTCGCCGGGGGCTTCGAGCGGGATGAGGTGCCCGGTGTTCGCGATCACTGCGAACTGCGCTCCGGCGAGGTAGGGAAGGAGGTTGCGGCGCAGCACGTCGACGGGTTCGACGCGGTCGCACTCGCCGGCGATGACGAGGGCTGGGACGCTGATCATGCGGGCGTGTTCGGTGATGTCCTCGGCGATGCCGCGCAGCGGCCACTCCGTGCGCGCCGCCTCGGCGCCGGCCCGGGAGTCCGCGCCGATCTGTGCCTTGACTCGCGCCGGCAGGTCGGTGGCGGTCAGGACGGTGTCCCTCGCCCCGGCGACGGACTCTTCGGTGTCGTAGGCGTGGGAGAGGAACTCCCGGTACTCGGCGGTGATCTGCGCGGCCGGCCTGGCCGGTCCGGATCCGACGAGGACCACCCCCCGCAGACGGGCGGGTCGCGTCGCGGCGACGAGTTGCGCCACCTTGCCGCCCATGGAGTGCCCGACGAGGACGTAGTCGTCGATTCCGGCGTCGGCGAGGACGGCGACGGTGTCATCGGCGAGTCGGCGGAGCGTGTAGGGCCCGGGGAGCGTGTTCGAACGACTCCACCCGCGGAAGTCGACCGCGAGCGTGTCGCGGCCCGGCAGACGGTCCACGACCAGGTCCCAGGTGCGGGCGGAGCCGCCCCAGTAGTGCAGGAAGACCAGGGTCGGACCCGTGCCTCTGCGATGGTCGTACGCGGGCAGAGAAAGGTGCTGCGTGCTGGTCAAGTGGGGATCCTCCGGTCTCGCTTCACGGCTGGTTCTGCCGTTTTCCATTGGACCGCCGAGCGAGGCACGAGACATCGGCACGACTGGACGGCCGATGGTGAAAACTGGACTCGTGGCAACGATCCGGCACATGACCTATCGGCCCGCCGACCGTGGGGCCTCGTCGGTCGAGGTGATGACGTTCCAACGGCTCCGGGACATCAACGACCGCGGCACGCAACGAGCCGACTTCCACGTCCTCGCTCTCGTCGACGAAGGGGACGGCAAGGTCACGGTCGACTTCGTCTCCCACCCGCTCTCGGCACGGACCGCGGTGTGGATCCCGCCCGGCGCAGTGCACCGCTGGGACGACATCACCCGCGTCGCGGGACACCTGGTGCTCTTCGTGCCGACCGCGCCGGTGACGCACCGCACGCGCGTGCTGGTCGCCTCTCCCGATCTCGTCGCCCGATGGCCGGTGCCCGCCGAGTCCTGGCCGTTCGTCGACGCGGCACGCAGGCACCTTGTCCTCGAGGCGGCCGCCCTGGCCGAGGACCCGTCGACGGAGCTGCCCGCGATCCTGCTGTCCGCACTGATCACCCGCGTCGAGCCCCCGCATTCCGAGGCGCGCTCGACGAACCCGACGTTCCAGCTGTTCCGCTCGAGCGTCGAGGCGCATTTCCGGACCCACCACGACGCCGGTCACTACGCGGCTGCGCTCGGGTTCGCCCCGCGCACCCTGACCCGGGCGGTGCAGCAGGTCACCGGGCGCACCGCGAAGGCGTACATCGTGGAACGGATCGTGCTCGAAGCGAAGCGCCTGCTGGCCCACGAACGCGTCACCGCGGCGCGATGTGCGAGCGAACTCGGGTTCCCGGACCCGTCGAGCTTCTCGCTCTTCTTCCGGAACGCGACGGGCCTGCGCCCAGGGGCCTGGCAGGCGGCGACGATCCTCGACTGATCCGTCGGCCCTCGCCTCCCGCTCGGCTACCTCCTGGCGGGCGCAACGGGTTCGGCGGCGGTCCCGACGACGGTCTCGACAAGCCCGGTCTCCAGCCGCAGCACGTGTCCCGACACAGACGCGAGGACCTCGCCGGTCATCAGCGGGTCGGCGAGGAGCTTCTCGACGTCGCGCCGCACGGTCACGGCCGGGTCCGTCACCGCGCGCTCGGCGAGCACGGCGTCGTCGCCTCCGGTGCGCTCTGCGAAAGAGCGGCGGAACGCCGGATCGGCGAGCAGACCGGTGCCGCACTGCGTGTGATGCACGATCGCGACGTCCATCCTGACCCCGAGCCGCACCGCCAGAAACGCGATGTCCTCGATCACCCGGCCGTCCACCCGGCCGCCCGTGTTCCGCAGCACTCCCGCATCCCCGGTTCCGATCCCGAGGAAGCCCGCCGGCTCGACTCGCGGATCGGCACAGACCAGCACCAGCGGCAGCCGCTCCGGCATCGATTCCGGCATCGCCAACCGGGCGAGGTCGACGTTCGCCGCGAAAACCCGGTTGCGCTGCAAGAACTCGTCGAAGTCCGACACGATTCCTCCATGTGTTGTACCTGCAACATCGGTCGCGCCGGCTACCCTACACAAGGAGGTGCATATGCAACACCACGAGTCGGAGGAACTGAAGCGGCAGGCTCTGCGGATGGCGGACCGGTGTCTCGGCAGGCGCATCGCGCGGCTGCACCGGCTCGTCTCGCGGCGCTTCGAGGCGGAGTTGCGGGACTCGGGACTCACCCTGCCGCAGGTCGAAGTGCTCTCCGAGATGGCCGTCTCCGGCGAGCCCGTCCGCCCGTCGGAGATCGCCGGCTGGCTCGGCATCGAACGCTCCACGATCAGCCGGAACCTCGACCTGCTCGCCCAACTCGGTTACGTCCGCGCCGCAGAGACCTCGGCGACCGGGCGAACGACCCGTGTCGTCGTGACCGCCGCCGGCCACCAGGCACTGGCGGACGCCCAGCCCGCCTGGGAACGGGCGCAGGCATGGATCAGCGGCGCGGTCGACGAGGACGCCGTCGACGCACTCGACCGCTGGCTCACCGCCCTCGAACTCGCCCCACGGCCCCGCTGACCGCGAACGTCCGACCCGGAGGCCACGGCGACCAGGGCGCCCGCCCGCTCACCGAGGACGGCGCCGCGTCCGGGTCGTCCGGCAGAGCGGAGAAGGGGCCGGAGCGGCTGCAGCCGTGCGGTGGTTCCCGTCTCCGCGCTTGTGCGGCCAGCCGCGGTCCGCGAGCTTGACCAGTTTCGCCCGCGGCGGCTCCAGCTCCCCGCGCATCTCGGAACCCACGAAGACCTCCCTGCCCGACCGTCTACACGGCAGACTGCCGCGCCTGACCAGCACGAGCACGAGCACCGGGGCACGGAATCACACCAGGCCCGTGACCTGCCACTTCACGATGCACACCACTCAGTCGGCGAACAGGGTGCCGGGGCGGGCCGCCGGGAGGGCGGTGCCGTAGAGGTCCAGGGCGGTGCCGTAGAGGCCCAGGACATGCCGGCCCGCGGGGAGCATGGTGACGACCGCGTCGGCGTCCGCGACGGCGGCGTCCGCGACGGCGGCGGCCACGGCTCCCGCCCGGGCGGCGCCGGCCGGCGCCTCCGGCACCAGGTCGTGGCCCCGCACCCGGTTGCCGGCCTAGGCCAGGCGAGCGGCAGCGGGAGCGCCCGTGTGCCCCGGTCCGACGAAGGCGACGGTACGGCTCACCGGGCCACCTCCCCGGTGGTGGTACCGGCGTCGGCGAGACCGAGTTCACGGTCGCCGAGCGGGGCGAAGAACCGTGCCACGTCGGCGTCGGTGACCTCGCTCAGGGTCGCCGGCGACCAGCTGGGACGGCGGTCCTTGTCGACGACCTGGGCGCGGATGCCCTCCACCAGGTCGGGGGTGGTCAGGGCCGCGCAGGAGACGCGGTACTCCTGGTCGAGGACGCGCTCCAGCGGGCCGAGCTGCCTCGCGCGGCGGACCGCGGCCAGGGTGACCTTGAGGGCGGTGGGCGACTTGGCCAGCAGTGTCTCGGCGGCCTCCTTCGCGTCCGGGGCGCCGTGGGCGAGCAGCCGGTGCACGATCTCCTCGACCGTGTCGGCGGTGTAGCAGGCGTCGATCCACTCCCGCCGTCCCGCCAGCTCGCCCTGGGCGGGCGGCCGGACGTGCCGGGCGAGGGCGTCCCGGACCGGCATGCCGGCGAGGTCTTCGGTGAGGTCCCGGAGGGAGGCGGACGGCACGTGGTGGTCGGCGAGGCCGCAGAGCAGGGCGTCGGCCGCGCCGATCTGCGCGCCGGTCAGCGCGAGGTGGGTGCCCAGTTCGCCGGGGGCGAGGGCGAGCAGGTAGGTGCCGCCGACGTCGGGGACGAAGCCGATGCCGGTCTCGGGCATGGCGATCCGCGAGCGTTCGGTGACGATGCGGACGCTGCCGTGCGCGGAGACTCCGACCCCGCCGCCCATGACGATGCCGTCCATGACGGCGACGTACGGCTTGGGGTAGCGGGCGATGCGGGCGTTGAGGCGGTACTCGTCGCGCCAGAACGCGGCCGAGGCGGAGCCGTCGCCGTCGCGGGCGTCGTCGTGGATGGCGCGGATGTCGCCGCCCGCGCACAGCCCCCGCTCGCCCGCCCCGGTGATGACCACGGTCTCCACGGCCGGATCGTGTTCCCACGCGGTCAGTGCCTCGCCGATGCGGCGCACCATGCCGTGGTCGAGGGCGTTGAGGGCCTTCGGCCGGTTGAGGGTGATGTGCGCGGCGCGTCCGGCGGTGCGCAGGAGGACCGATTCCCCGGCGCCGCTCATCCGAACGCCTCCGTCAGGCCACGGGCCACGATGTCGCGCATGATCTCGTCGGTTCCTTCCAGGATCTGGTGCACCCGCAGGTCGCGGACGGTCTTCTCGATGCCGTACCCGCTGAGGTAGCCAGCGCGCGCCGTCCGCCTTCCCGACGTGCTCGTCAGTGGCGTCCTGCTCGACGGCGTACTCCCCGGTCACGGTGGCGGGGCCGTGCCGGATTCGCACCGGCTTCCCTGCACCGCGGGCCTGTACCGCGACTTCGTGGTCGGACGCCCTGGTAAATCTAGCCTGCCCCGTGCCGAGGTGTCGTGCGGGGCCGGAGCACGCGGGAGGGCTCCCGCCGGCGGATCGCCGGTGGGAGCCCTCCGTCCGCCTGCCGTGAAGGGTGAGAAGACGGTCACGAGCAGGACAGGTGCGTGCCTACGGCGTCACGGGCGGAGCAGCAGGCTGTCGCCGCGCTCCTTGGCGGCGGCGTAGCGCTTGGCCACGTCCTGCCAGTTGACGACGGCCCACATGGCGTCGATGAAGTCCACCTTCTGGTTCTTGTACTGCAGGTAGAAGGCGTGCTCCCAGGCGTCGAAGACGAGGACCGGGGTGGAGCCCTGCCCGACGTTGCCCTGGTGGTCGTAGACCTGCTCGACGATCAGCCGGCCGCTGAGCGGCTCGTAGGCGAGGACGCCCCAGCCCGAACCCTGGGTGGTGGCCGCCGCCTTCGTCAGCTGCGCCTTGAAGCCCGCGAACGAGCCGAAGGACTCGGTGATCGCGTCGGCGAGGTCACCCACGCCGTCGGCGGCCAGCGGCTCGCCGCCGCCGTCCTTCGGGCCGGTCATGTTCTGCCAGTAGATCGAGTGCAGGATGTGCCCGGAGAGGTGGAAGGCCAGGTTCTTCTCCAGGCCGTTGATCGAGCCCCACGACTCCTTGTCCCGCGCCTCCGCCAGCTGCTCCAGGGTGTCGTTCGCACCCTTCACATACGCAGCGTGGTGCTTGTCGTGATGCAGCTCGATGATCTCCGGGCTGATCACCGGCGCGAGGGCCGAGTAGTCGTACGGAAGCTCCGGGAGCGTGTAAAGCGCCATGTCCAACGTCCTCCGACGTTATTGCCAATGTTATGCAGCTGCACGCTAACAGCAAGAACTGTATCTCGCGATCATGCGCTGGACCTAGGACCCCCGGCCCGGTCGCGCCGGTCGCGTGCTGAGCGGTCCGGGACGCAGCGCGTGGGTGAGGGGGCGTCAGGGGTACGAAGCCACACCGCCGGGAGGGACGTCATCGCGGGCGGGTGAGAGGGCGTCAGGGGTACGGGCACCGCCGCCGCCGGGACGGACGCCGTCGCGGGCGGGTGAGAGGGCGTCAGGAGCACGCCGACGAGGTCTACGGCCTCGGCCCGCGTGCGCAGGGGGCTCGCGCACGAAGAAGCCCCACCGGGTGTCGCCCGGTGGGGCTTCTTGGTCCTCGGTCCGCCGAGATCAGACATCTGTTCAGCGCCCCCGGAGTCCGTCCGTGGCGCCGACGTAGAGGTTGAGGAGCCGTCCACGTGGGGGCGGGGGCGGTTGCGGCGACGCCGGGAGGTCCGTCCGGCCGTACTCGCCGCCACCGCACGCCTACGACGCAGGATCGGGGAGGACCCATCCCAGAGGGCCCTCCCCGATCGGTTTCAGCGTGTTCCCCGCATGTGGCCGAACCACGACGGATCGTCCATCGCGCCCTCGTCCTCGTGCCACTGAGGCGGCGCCGACACGACGAAGCTCCTCAGGTCACCACCCAGCGCGAACAGACGCCCGGGCTTGACCTCCACCCCGTGGTCGAGGCCGATCTTCACGCATTCCTCGTCGTCGGCCCGACGGATGACCAGGCCGTCGTAGCCGGGACGCAGAAGCATGAGGTCGACGTTGGCGAAGTGAATGTCGATCCGGGTCTCCGGCGGCCTGTCCCTGCTGCTGCGGAGCAGAAGCCTGCGATGACCCACGGAGTACTGCCAGACTTTGAAGTACCTGTCCGATCGGAACATCTCGGAACCGGTGAACTCCGGCGTCACGTCAACTCCCGCCATTCAGTACGTCCCAGTTCGGTTCGGGTATGTGCACCACTGTTCCCTCTTTGCTGTAGAAAGTGACATTGCGCCACTCGAAGTTCTCCAGCTGGATCTGGAGACCGATCTGACCCATTTCCCACTGAGTGGCAGCCCAGTTACCGGAGCGCCAGGCCTTGTAGGCGAGCGCGAACTGTTCAGCCGGTGAGTCTCCGTCGAACCCCTTCAGGCTGACCGCGACCTTGCCGTTGTTGCGCAGGACGTTCGAGACCTCGGTCATCCACAGGGCGATCGGCTTTCCGTTGACCTTGGCGACCACTTCCGCGTACGCGTCGCCGTTGAAGGTGTAGCCCCCCTCGATCTCCTTGGCGAGTGCTTCGGAGTGGTCGCCGATCCCGAGCACCATGGTGCCGATCGGGCACGCGTTCGTGTTGTGCACCAGAACGGGGGTCGTTCCGGCCAGCACATAGTAGGTGTGGAGGCTGTCGACAGTGAGGTTGTACGCGGAGTGGAGCCGGTGGAAGCGGTGGACGTGAAGCACCGTGACAGTGGCACCGGTGCTGGTGCGCAGCGTCTGTCCGGGTCGGAGGTCGCCCCCGTCCACCCAGCGGTGGGCGCTGGGCGACCAGAAGGGGTGGTGCTGCGTCGAGGTGATCCGCGCAGGCCCGGCGCCGATCGTGATGTCGACGAACTCGGTGTCGTCCGGAGTGTATATCGTGCGGGAGACGGTATGGGGCTCGGTCCGGCCGCTTTCGGGATCGGTGGCGAGAACCGCGTCGCCGGTCCTGACATCCTTGATCTCCTCGGTCGTGCCGTCGGCCATCAGCACGCGCGTGGTGCCCGGGAAGCTGTTCCCGGCGCACCACTTCCGGGCCTTTCCGAGGTCCTCGACAGCCTTGGCGCCGAGCCCGGCAATCGCCTCTTCGGAGAGCCCGGCGGTGCGCAGGGCCTTCCAGGCGTCCGTGAATCCGATGCCGGTGCGTTCGGCGGCGTCGAAGGCCTTGACGGCGCGTGTGATCTCGGCCAGCGCGCCATCGAGCGGGATGTATGTGGCGAGGCTCCAGGCACAGGCGGTCTTGTCGCCGTGCCAGCAGTCCATCAGGTCCTCAGCGAAGAACGAGAACAGGATCGACCCGGCCACATCGCCGAAGAGGCTCTGCCAGCCGGCGCGGACGATGTCCTTGCCGGAGAACTTGTGCTGCCAGTTCTCGATCTTGACGTTCTTCAGGGTCGCCCGCTTGAGGAACTGCCAGGCCGCCTTCGGGCATCCGTCGACCGTGGCCTGGGCCTGGTCGTCGGTGCACAGGTAGAAGTCGGCCTCGTACGTGACGACCAGGTCGTACATCGCGTCACAGCCCTGGAAGGCCGCTTGCGGCATCGGCGGGCACGTGCCGATCTGGTGGGAGCTGACGATCTCCACGGTGGACTCGTCCGGGACGGCGAACACGCCGGGGATGCCCGTGCCGGAGCCCTGGGACGCTTCCTTGTTGGCCTGCGCCCGCTCGGTGCGGTCGGCTGCTTCCTGGGCTTCCTTGGCGTACTTGTCGGCGTCCTTGGCTGCCTGTTCGGCTTCGGTGGCGGCGGCGTCGGCGCGGTCGGCGGCGGCGCGGGCGTCCTTGGCGTCCTGTTCGGCCTGGCTGGCGGCGGAGCGGGCGGCTTCGGCGTCGAGTTCGGCGGCGTCGGCGGAGTCGCGGGCGTCCTTGGCGTAGCCCTCGGCGTTGCCGGCGGCCTTGTCGGCGGCTGCCGCGTCGTCGGCGGCCTGCTGGTCGTAGGTGATGGTGCGGGCCAGTGACGCCTGTGCCGCGGCTGCGGCCTTGGCGGCGTCG